>NZ_NEUB01000549.1 GCF_002910825.1 Streptomyces sp. SM1
AGGGTGACGAAGCCGACCGTGAAGGGCCCGGCGTAGCAGAAGTTGACGGCGGTGTCGAGGGCGACGACGGTCCGCAGCCGCGGGTCGCGGGCGGTGTACGTGATGCCCTCGCGGATGCGGGCGGCGAGGGACGCCTGCTTCTCGGGTGTGCCGTCCGTGCCGGTGCGGGGCTTCCTGGGTCGGGTGCGGACGCGGGCCACGCACAGCCCGCACAGGGCGAAGCAGGCGGCGTCGACGAGGAAGGCGACCGGGGCCCGGGTCAGCGCGATGACCAGGCCGCCGATGGCGGGGCCGATGATGGCGGCGGTCCGCGCGCCGGCTCCCATCAGCGCGTTGGCCGGGGTGAGCAGTTCGTCGTCGACGACCGAGGGCAGGATGGAGACGCGGGCGGGCTGGAAGAAGGCGTCGACGGTGCCGAAGGCGGCGGCCGCGGCGCACAGCATCCACACGGTCAGGTCGCCGGTGAGCCCGGCGACACCGACGGCCGTCATCAGGGCGGCCCTCGTCCAGCTGGAGGCGACCATGAGGGTGCGTGGGGACATCGAGTCGCCGAGACTGCCGCCGACCAGGGTGAACAGGGCGCGGGGGACGGCCTGGAAGGCCAGGACGTAGCCGAGGGTGAGGGTGGAGCCGGTCAGGCCGAGGGTGATCCAGGAGAACGCGACGACGCTGAAGCCGTCGCCCAGCAGGGACAGCGCCTGCCCCGTCCACAGGAGCCGGAAGGACCGGTGCCGGACGGGCGCCCACAGGCGTGGGCGGCCGGCGTCGGCGAGGGTGGTGGCCATGGGGTGCCTTTCGTCGGACCGGGGTCCGGTCAGTAGCGGACGGGCAGTGCGGTGAGGCCCCTGTTGAGCAGGGAGGGCTGCCAGGCCGGGCGGCCGGGGTCGGTGAGGGTCAGTCCGGGGTGGTCGCAGACCAGCGTGCGGACGGCGGTCACGGCGACCAGGCGGGCCAGGGCCGCGCCGATGCAGAAGTGGGCGCCGAAGCCGAAGCCGAGGTGGGTGGCGCCGGAGCGGCGGACGTCGAACCGGCCGGGGTCGGGGAAGCGGGCCGGGTCACGGTTGGCGGCGGCGGTGACGAGGAAGATCCGGTCCCCGGCGCGCAGGGTGTGGCCGTCCAGGTCGAGGTCGCGGGCGGCGGTGCGGATGGACATCTTGGAGGGGCCGTCCAGGCGCAGGGTCTCCTCCACCGCCGTCTGTGCCAGCTCGGGTTCGGCCCGGACGGCGGCCAGCCGGCCGGGGTGGGTGTGCAGGGCCAGGACGGTGTTGGCGATGAGGTTGCTGGTGGTCTCCCCGCCGGCGAACGCCATCTGGGTGAGCATCCCGGTGAACTCCTCGACGCTGACCGAGTCGCCGACCCGGCCCTCCTGGAGGACCTGGCTGATCAGGTCGTCGCCCGGTTCGGCGCGGCGCCGGGCGACGAGGGCGCCGAGGTAGTCCTCGAGGCTCACCAGCGCCTGGAGGGAGGCCCGGTACTCGCTCTCCTCCTGGGCGGTGCCGAGGACGAGGTCTGCGACGCGGGTGTTCCAGTACCAGAAGGAGGGACCGTCGGTGGGCGGGATGCCGAGCCAGCGGGCGAACACCAGGGCGGGCAGCGGTTTGGCGACGTCGGCCAGGAGGTCGCCGGTGCGGCCGGGGACGGCCTTGCGGGCGAGGACGGCCCGGGTCGCCTTCTCGGTGAAGGCGCGGTAGCGGGCCACGGCACGTGCCGCGAACGCCTCCTGGAAGACCTGGCGGAGTCTGCGGTGCTGGGGCGGGTCGTTGAAGACCATCCAGCGCGAGAGGATCGTGAAGGCCCGTTCGGCGTCGTCGCGGGCGCCCTGCGGGACGGCGTCCATCAGGGGCCGCACCCGGTCGGCGGAGACCGCGGGGTCGCGCAGGCAGCGCATCACCTGGTCGTAGCCGGTGACGAGCCAGGCGTGGTGCAGGGGGCTCCAGTGGACGGGGGCGTGCTCGCGCAGGGCGTCGAGGTGACCGTAGGGGTCGGCGATCATGTCCGGGGAGAGCAGGTAGCGCTCGGTGAAGCGGGGGGCGTGGGTGGTCATCGGGTGTCTCCCGTCGCGGAGCGCCCGGTGGTGGGGGCGCCGGGTCCGGCGGCGCGGGCATCGCGGGCCTCGGCGATGCCGGTGAGCAGGCGGGCGATGCCGCGCACCCGGGGCTCGGCCATCATCGACATGTGGTCGCCGTCGCTGATGTGCAGCGTGAGTCCGCCGCCGGCCACCTCGCGCCAGCGTGCGACGTAGGTGTCGTAGTCGACGTCCAGGCCGGGCATGGTGCGGCCGCGTGGCAGTCCGGCGGCCTCGCCGCCCACCACCAGGTGCACGTGACCGGGGTACGGGCGGACCTCGTACGCGGCGAGGGCGGCGAGCAGCGAGTGCCACACCTCGATCGGGGCGCCCTCGACCAGGGCCGCCTCGGACGGGCTCATGCCGGCGCCGAGCAGCGCGGCGGTGAGCTCGGC
>NZ_NEUB01000550.1 GCF_002910825.1 Streptomyces sp. SM1
GCGGGAGCGGGTGCTGAGCGTGTCGCCGTCGGCGAGCAGCTGGCTGCGCGCGAAGGAGACGGCGCCGCCGCGCGGGGGCCGTCAGGTGCTGGTGCGCGGTCCGGGGCTGGCGACGGGCGGCGCGGAGGTTCCCGAACTGGCCGGCCGCTACGGCGGTGCGACGGTCCTGGAGCACGAGGACGCGACGGTGCCGCGGGTGCTGGCGGAGCTGGACGGTGCCGCGCTGGCGCACATCGCCGCGCACGGCACGTTCCGCGCGGACGGCCCGTTGTTCTCCTCCCTGCGGGTGGCGGACGGGCCGCTGATCGTGCACGACTTCGAGCGGCTGGACCGCAGTCCGTACCGGATCATCCTGTCGTGCTGCGACACGGCCCGGTTCGCGAACGTCGGCGCGGATGAACTCCTGGGCCTGGTGACGGCGTTGCTGCCGCTGGGCACGGCGGGTGTGGTGGCGTGCAGTGCGCCGGTCAACGACGCGGCGGTGGTCCCGCTGATGCTCGCTCTCCACGAACGGCTCGACGCGGGGCTCTCCTTGGCGGAGGCCCTGCGGGACGCCCGCGCCGCCCTTCCGGCCGACGCGGTGCACCGGGCCACGGGGTGGGCGTTCACCGCCTTCGGAGCGGCGTGAACCTGCCGGCCGGCGGCAGCGGAAGGCCGGCGGCCGGTCGCGCCCACGCGGCGAAGCCGCCTATCGGTCCGGTCCCGCGCCCCCGCGGAGCCGGTCCGGCCGACCGACACCGAAGGGGCGCGGGAAACCGCGCGAGCAACCACGATCCGCCCGCAGCCGCATACGACGCGGAACCTCCCGCACCCGGGCGCACCGTTCACGCAGGCATCGCCTCCAGCGGCTCGGTGAGCCGGGGCAGATGGGAACGACTCGGCGCACCCAGACGCGTGTACGCCCCGTACAGGTGGTTGCCGACCGTCCGGACGGACAGCGTCAGGCGTTCCGCGATCTGCCGGTTGCTCAGCCCCGCCGCCGCCAACGCGACGATCTGCCGCTGAC
>NZ_NEUB01000551.1 GCF_002910825.1 Streptomyces sp. SM1
CCGGAGCACCCGGCTCCACCCGCAGCAGCGGCCAGTCGGCGAGGTCCCGCAGCAGCTGCCGGTCGTGCGTCGTGACGACGACGGCGGCCCGCGTGGCGCGGATCGCGTCGGTCAGTTCGTCGACCAGCCGGGCCGACAGGTGGTTGGTCGGTTCGTCGAACAGGACCAGGGTGGGCCGCCCGGACAGCGCAAGCGCCAGGTCGAGGCGCCGCCGCTGTCCCTGCGACATGCGCCCCACCGGCGTACGCGCCGCCTCGGAGTCGAGCAGCCCGAGCGCCGCGAGCGGCACGGTGTCCGTACGGTGCGGCATCCCGCCGGCCGTCAGCCGGCCCACATGCCGCTCGTACACCTCCCGGGCGGTGAGCAGGGGGTCGTGCCCGGAGGTCTCCTGGCCGACGTGGACGGTCCGTGCCCCGTCAGCCGTCCGCACGTACCCGTCCGTCGGCCGGAGCGAACCGCCCAGCACCGCGAGCAGCGCGGACTTCCCGGCGCCGTTCGGTCCGGTGACGAGGAGCCGGTCGCCGCCGTCGAGCGTGAGGCCGACCGGACCGGCCAGCCGCCCGGCCACGGCGACACCGTGCGCCCGCAACTGCGGCGTACCCGGCCGTACATCCGGTTCCGGCCAGCGCAGCGACGCCGGCGGCTCGGGCACGTCGATCCGGTGCGCCAGCAGTGCCTCCCGCTGCCGGTTCAGAGCCTGTACGGCGCCCGGTGCCCGGGACTGGCGCTGGTGCTTGCCGGTCCCCTTGTCCGGCCGCCAGCCGGTGGAGAGCCGGTCACGGGCCTGCGACACCGCGTCCCGCAGCCGCAGGTGCTCGGCCTGCTGCTGCTCGTGGTCCTGCTCCCAGCGTTCCCGCTCACGACGCCGGGCGTCCTGCCAGGCGTCGTACCCGCCGGCGTACAGGCGCGCCGTTCCCTCACGGGCCGGGCCGAGGTCGACGAACCGCTCGGCGACGTCGCGCAGCAGCGCCCGGTCGTGGCTGACGACGGCGAGGCCACCGTGGTGCTCGCGCAGCCCCCGGGTGAGGAAGTCCAGCCCGCCGGCGTCGAGATGGTTGGTCGGTTCGTCGAGCAGCAGGACGTCGTGCCGGGCGCCGAGCAGACAGGCCAGCCGGACCCGGTGGCGCTGCCCGACCGAGAGCGTCGACAGCGGGCGGCCGCGGTCGGTACAGGCGCCGAGGGCGTCGAGGGCGACGTCGACCCGGCGTTCGGCGTCCCAGGCGTCCAGGCGGGTGGCGGCGTCGAGTGCGGCGGCGTAGCGCTCGCCGGCCGTGGGATCGCCCCCGGCCAGGTCGAGGGCCGCCGCCTCCAGCGCGCCGAGTGCCGCGTGCGAGGCCTCCAGCGCGGCGGATGTCAGGGTGCCGACGGTCTCGCCGTCGCGCGCGGACAGTTCCTGCCGGGCCAGGCCGACCGTGCCGGTCCGACGGACGGAGCCCTCTTCGGGCGTGATCAGTCCGGCGAGGACATGCAGCAGTGTCGTCTTTCCCCGGCCGTTCTCGCCCACGACGGCGATCCGCGAACGGGCCGAGACGGTGACCGAGAGGCCGTTCAGGACGCGCCGGGACCCACGGGTCACGGTGATGTTCTCGGCGCGGACGTGCGCGCTGCCGCCTGCCTCGACGGGCAGCGGCACGGCTTCGGGGGTGAGGTCGGGATTCAACGGGTGCTCCGCAGCTCGCAGGTGAGCCGGGCAGCAGAGAGGGCCGCCCGGCGGGAACCGGGACGGCGTGCGCGGATTCAGCAGGAAGGGCGCCGCCGTCAGCGGGCGGAGCGGACCCTCTGCGACCAGATGCCTCGTGCCATGCGCGCAGGCTAACAAGGCCCGCGCACCAGGTGCATCCGTATTACGGGCCGCCGACGGCCGTGGGCGGTTCGGGCGGGCAGCAGAATGACGGCCATGGTCTCCCCGCTCAGCACGCGCGACAGCATCAGGAACGATCCGATACGCAGGCGCCTCGCCGCGGCCACGGCGGTGCCGGCCGTCATCGGCGCGGGGCTGGGCCTCAGGGCCGTCGCGACGGGGGACGTGGCCAAGTACGGCGGGGACGCCCTGTACACCCTGCTGATGCTCGTCCTCGTCGTCCTGGCCGCACCGCGCGTGACGCCCGCACGGGCCGCCGGAGGGCGCTGGCCGTCAGCTGGGGCGTCGAGCTCCTGCAGCTCACCGGGCTGCCGTCGGAGCTCGCACGGCACAGCGCCTTCGCCCGTCTGGTCCTCGGTTCCACGTTCAACGCGCCCGACCTGCTCTGGTACGCGGTCGGTGCGGCAGCCGGCTGGCTCGTACTGAGGGCATGCGCTGCGCCGCGGCCGGACTCACCACTTGCCGAACCTATCGAGTTTCGATAGTTTCCCATCGTCATTCGATCGAAGCGCTTCGTCTTCGGTGAGCACCTGAACCCGACCCACGCCACACCACGCGCCCACACCCATGCGTCCGCGGCGCGCCCCCCGACGGCCCCAGGCCACCGGCCCAAGGAGCACAGCCATGCCCGCAGCAGCCCGTACGACAGCCCACCACCTCACCGGCACGGTCGCCACCGACGTCCTGGTGGTCGGCGCGGGTCTGGCCGGCCTGCATGTCGCCACACTCCTCGCCCGCCAGGGCCACGACGTGCTCCTCGACGACCGGCGAACCACCCTGACCGCGGCGATCCACACCACGGGGATCTTCGTGCGCAAGACACTCGACGACTTCCCGCTGCCCGTCGAACACCTCGGGCCCCCGATCCGCCGCGTCCTGCTCTACCCGCCGGGCACGCGCCGTCCCGTCGGCCTCGTCAGCGACCGCGACGAGTACCGGGTGGGCGGACACGCTGGCGCACTACAGCGGCGCCGGTCTGCGCGCCGCGTTCCGAGGGCGGCTCTCACTGCGCAGAGGGCTGTCCCAGGTACGGACG
>NZ_NEUB01000552.1 GCF_002910825.1 Streptomyces sp. SM1
ACCGACGAGACCGAGGCCGGCACAGCCGTGCGCACCCCGCGCCGCCGTCGCCGTACCCGGGGCGGAGCCCTCGCGGGTGCGCCGTCCGCCGGGACGGTGAGCTCGGTGGAGCCCGTGGAGGCGGCGGAGTCCGCCGTCGACACCGTCGAGGGCAGCACCGCGGAAGAAGCGGCTGTGGAGCCCTCCGAGGCCCACACGAAGTCGCGCCGCCGCCGTACCCGCAGGTCGGCGGAGGAGGTGGCGGTGGACACGGTGTCCGCCGACAGCCCGTCGCCCGCCGAGGAGGCCGCGGTCACCGTGGCGGCCCCGGTGGTCAC
>NZ_NEUB01000553.1 GCF_002910825.1 Streptomyces sp. SM1
CACCGCCCCCGCCGGGATCCGCGCAGGTTCCTTGGTCAGCAGCGACGTGCCCAGCACCCAGGCGGCGACCGGACCGACGCCCATACCGGTGGCCGTGGTCAGCCGGTCCGGGTCCACCGCCGGTGCCACGTCTTCGGCACCGTCCGGGACCGTGGCGGCGGGTACCACGTACTCGGCGTACACCTCGGCGGCCGCGTTGAGTGCCCGCAGCCGGGCGCCCGCCGTGTGATGGATGTCGAAGGCGGCGACGGTACGGGTTCCGGAGACCCCCAGCGGAACCTCGACGGCACCGGCCTTCAGGGGGGTCTGGGTGACCGGTTCGTCGGCGAACCGGGTGAACACGCCGACCGACGGACGTACCGCCGGCGAGCGCCGGTCGAGATCGGCGAGCGGACCCTCGGCCGCGCCGTCCTCCGGGGCGGCGGCCACGACCGGCTGGAAGGCGGGCCGCTGCGGGGCCGCGGTGAGGTCGACCGGCTCGGGAACGCCTGGCCGGGTCCGGCACAGCGGGCAGCGCGGATGCGGCAGCAGCCGCTCCGCGAGGACGTCGAACGAGGCCATGTCCTGGAGCAGGACCTGCCCCCGGGTCTCGGCCGGCAGCGCCTTGATGACCAGCCGGAACACCTCGTAGCCGAGCAGATTGCCGAGCATCGCGGCCAGCGGCCCCCGGGGTCCGGGAGCGCCGTCGAGACCCAGCGCGAGACCGCTCCAGAGGTCGGCCGCGACCGCCGCGTCACCGTGTGCCCCCAGCCGCAGCGCCGCACACGCCACGCACCCCTCGGAGTCCGCCGTGCCCACCGGCCCCACCACCGCCGTGCCGCCGAACGTCCAGGCGGGCAGCAGCAGACGGCCCTCCGGCACGCCCGCGCCGAGCAGCGAGGTCGCGGTCCGCAACGCGTCCCGGCCACAGGCGACGACGACCGCTCCGTACCCCTCGTAGCCGCTCCAGTCGCCCGCCGTACGGGGGCCGGTGTCCGCCAGCACCGCCACCTCGGCCGGGCTGCCCTGCGCGGAGAGTGCCGCCGCCTCCTCCCGCAGCGCGCCCCACTCCGCCGCGGTGGCGGTGCCTTCGGCGAGCGACCGCTCCACGCCGACGGCGGCACAGCCGTTGCGGATCAGCGAGCGCGCGCACCACAGGGCGACCGGACCGTCACCCAGCACGGCGACCCGGGTGGCGCGGAACGCGGCGAACCTGCTTTCCGCGTCGTCGGCGTAGTGGTCGACGTAGGCGATCTGCGGGGCGAACCGGGCGGCGACCGCCGGTTCCACCGCCGTGTCCGGTCTCTCCGCGGGGTCCGGTACCGGACGTGCGAACCCGCGGGCGTAGAGCGCCTTGACCAGGCTGCCCACCATCGCCTTCTGCGGATCCCCGAAGCCTGCGCAGATCTCCGCCACGGTCCGGCTCCCGTCCAGATGCGGGACGAGCAGCGTGGCGAACCGGTAGGCGGACGGGGCGCCGACCTGGAAACCCCCGTCGGCGTTGTGGAAGATCACACCGTCCGGCGTCTCGGTGAACAGCACGTCGCGGCGGACCCGGGGCCGGGTGCCGGCGGTCTCCTCGTACGGCGTCGTGGGCATGCGGGGTCGCACCTCCGGGTCGCGGCGGATGGGCCGCTCGGTTTCGACGGGCGGTCGTTGCTGGGTCGTTCGTGGCACGGGGCGTCCCGCCCCGGCTGTCAGACGGCTCCCGAGGGAAGTGCGCGCCGGGCGGGTCCAGCGGCCTGCGGCACGCCGGCGGTCCGGGCGGACCGGTCCAGGGCGTGCGCGCGGAACAGCGGGTTCATCCGGAGGATCCCGGGCTTCTCCTCGTCGACGAGCCCGGTGTCCAGCAGACGTTCCAGCAACTCCTCGACGTGGGACTCGGGGACGGCGAGCGCGGCGGCCGCGTCCGGAGCGGTGATCCGCCCGGCCAGCCGTGCCAGCCGCAGGTGCGCCTCGGCCAGCGGGGCGGGCAGTCGGTCCAGCGCCCGGTCGAGGGCCTGCGGCACGGACATCCGGGTGTCGTCGGGCAGCGTCAGCCGGGCCGGCAGGTCCTTGCGCAGCCATTCGGCGTAGTCGGTGAGACGCAGCTTCGGCCGGGTCAGCAGCCGGGCGGCGACGATCCGCAGGGCCAGTGGGACGTGCCCGCACAGTTCGGCGAGGGTGCGCGCGGCCGCGGTCTCCGCCGTGACCCGCTCCGTGCCGAGTACGGCGGTGAGCAGGGTGTGGGACTCCCGCGGGGGCAGGGCGCCCAGGCTCAGGACCGCCGGTCCGTGCGTGGCGACCAGGGCGGCCAGCCCCATGCGGCTGGTCACCACGACGGCCCCGCAGCCCGTCAGGCCGAGCAGCGCCCGCACCTGGTCGGGGTGCACGGCGTCGTCGAGCACCGCCAGGCAGGACGCGGGGGAGACGCCGGAGGGTATGGCGGCGCGGAGTTCGGCGGCCGCGTCGTC
>NZ_NEUB01000052.1 GCF_002910825.1 Streptomyces sp. SM1
CAGTTCCAGCTCGTCCGAGTCGAGCCCGTCCGGGTCCCGGTCGTCCAGGCCGTCGTTCACCATTCCGTTCCCAGCGTGCGTGTGCTTCAGCTCTTGCTCGTACGGCGCCACCGGCTCGCGCAGCCGCGCGGACCCGCTCCCGGACTCCCGGGCGCCCGCGGCTTCCCGGACGTCCTCGGAATCCCGGGCGCCTGCGGACTCCGGACCTCCCGCGGGCCCCTGTCCCGCACCGGGCTCGTCCCCGTCTCCGGGCCCCCGAGCCGCGGCGGACGCCTGGCCGCCTCCTGACTCCCGTTCCCGAGCCCTCTCGGACCCCGGCCCGGCGTCGGGCGCACCCGGGTCCTCCGGTTCGCGCGGGTTCTCCGGCGCACGCGAACCCTCGGGTTCTCGCTCCTCACGCCGCGCGTCGTTGCCGCCGCTCATGCCGACGCCCCCATGGCGAGCCGCAGTGCCGCGATTCCGCGTGAGCCGTACGCCTTCACCGAGCCCAGTGAGATGCCGAGCGTCTCGGCGACCTGCGCCTCGGTCATGTCCGCGAAGTAGCGCAGCACCAGCACCTCGCGCTGGCGGCGCTGGAGGTTCTTCATCGCCTTGATCAGGGAGTCGCGCTCCAGCTGGTCGTAGGCGCCCTCCTCCGCGCTCGCCATGTCGGGCATGGGCTTGGAGAGCAGCTTGAGGCCGAGGATGCGGCGGCGCAGCGCGGAGCGGGAGAGGTTGACGACGGTCTGGCGCAGATAGGCCAGGGTCTTCTCCGGGTCCCGGACGCGTTTGCGGGCGGAGTGGACACGGATGAACGCCTCCTGGACGACGTCCTCACAGGAGGCGGTGTCGTCGAGGAGCAGTGCCGCGAGGCCCAGCAGCGAGCGGTAGTGCGCGCGGTAGGTCTCGGTGAGATGGTCGACGGTGGTGCCGGCCGCGACGGTGCCGTCCGCGCCGTCACGCTGACCTGGGACGCGGGTGGGACGCGCTGCGGGCATGGGCGCGATCACCGGCATGCCGCCGCCGGGCGCGCCGGACGTGCGGGGTCGGAGAACCTGGCGGGGCGGCCGGAGGACGGTGCCACGCGGCGCTGTGAAGTCGAGTACCTCAGCCACGCCAGTTGGACACGCTTCCCCCCGTAAGGGTTGTACGTGCCGGGCGTCACTTTTGCGGCGGACGGTTCCACCGGCCGGCCGCCCGCGTCAGGCAGCGTTCCCGACAGCACGTCAAAGGCCCTCATGCGTCCCGCTCTTCCCCTGTGCTCCATATGAACGGGCGTCCCCACGCCCGGTTCCAGACGTCCCCACGTCCGAAAGGCCGCGTCCCCACGACCCGGAAAGGGTGACCGCAAAGACGCTCCCCGCCCTCCGCGTGGTTGCGGAAGACGGGGAGGTAAGTCCTCGAACAAACGCTCGTACCATCCTCGATGGCCGGACCTGCAGGTTCAAGTGGTCCAGACCGAGAATCCGGATCACCAGGCTTACAGAGATCCTACAAACGAATCCTCTGCGATCCAGGACTTTTTAGTGTTCAACCACCACGAGTTCGGCGATCTGCGCGGTGTTGAGCGCCGATCCCTTGCGCAGGTTGTCCCCGCACACGAACAGCTCCAGCGCCGTGGGGTCGTCCAGGGCGCGTCGTACCCGCCCGACCCACGTCGGGTCGGTGCCGACGACATCGGCGGGGGTGGGGAACTCCCCCGCGGCCGGGTTGTCGAACAGGACGACGCCGGGGGCGGTGGCGAGGATCTCGCGCGCCTTGTCGACGGTGACCTCGCCCTCGAAACGGGCGTGCACGGTGAGGGAGTGAGTGGTGACCACCGGGACGCGTACACAGGTGACGGCCACGGGGAGGGTGGGCAGGCCCAGGATCTTGCGGGACTCGTCCCGGACCTTCATCTCCTCCGAGGACCAGCCGTCCTCGCGCGGCGACCCGGCCCACGGGACGACGTTCAGCGCGACCGGCTCCGGGAACGGCCCGGTGTTGTCCCCCACGGCGCGCCGCACGTCGCCCGGGCTGGTGCCCAGTTCCGTGCCGGCCACCAGGGACATCTGCTCGCGCAGGGTCCGCACGCCCGCGTGTCCGGCGCCGCTGACCGCCTGGTACGAGGAGACGACCAGCTCGCGCAGGCCGAACTCGGCGTGCAGCGCGCCGAGCGCGACGATCATCGACAGCGTGGTGCAGTTCGGGTTCGCGATGATCCCCCGCGGGCGCATGCGGACCGCGTGCGGGTTGACCTCGGGCACGACGAGCGGCACGTCCGGGTCCATGCGGAACGCGCCGGAGTTGTCGACGACCACCGCGCCCCGCGCGGCGGCGACGGGCGCCCACCTCTCGGCGACCTCGTCGGGTACGTCGAACATCGCGACGTCGACCCCGTCGAAGGCCTCCTCGGTGAGCGCGACGACCTCGACCTCTTCCCCGCGCACGGCCAGCTTGCGGCCGGCCGAGCGCGGGGAGGCGACGAGCCGGATCTCGCCCCAGACGTCCGCCCGCTGGGAAAGGATCTGGAGCATGACCGTGCCGACGGCCCCGGTCGCCCCCACGACCGCGAGCGTCGGCCGCCCCGCACGTCCGCGTCCCGCTGTCCCGGCCATCAGCGGCCGGTGCCTCCGTAGACCACGGCCTCGTCACTGTCGGAGTCCAGCCCGAAGGCGGAGTGCACGGCGCGGACGGCCTCGGGCACGTCGTCCTTGCGGGTGACGACCGAGATCCGGATCTCGGAGGTCGAGATCAGCTCGATGTTCACGCCCGCGTCGCTGAGCGCCGTGAAGAAGTCGGCCGTGACACCCGGGTTGGTCTTCATACCCGCCCCGACCAGGGAGATCTTGCCGATCTGGTCGTCGTAGCGCAGGGAGTCGAAGCCGATGGTGCCCTTGTTCCGCTCCAGGGCTTCGATGGCCTTGCGCCCCTCGGTCTCCGGGAGGGTGAAGGAGATGTCCGTCAGGCCCGTGGAGGCGGCGGACACGTTCTGCACGACCATGTCGAGGTTGATCTGGGCGTCGGCGATCGTGCGGAAGATCGAAGCCGCCTCGCCGGGCTTGTCCGGCACACCGACGACCGTGACCTTGGCCTCGGACGTGTCGTGCGCGACACCGGAGATGAGAGCCTGCTCCACCTGCTTGTCCCCTTGCTTCATCGGCTCGCTGCTGACCCACGTGCCCTGCAGTCCGCTGAAGGACGAGCGGACGTGGATCGGGATGTTGTACCGGCGGGCGTACTCCACACAGCGGTGGAGCAGCACCTTGGAGCCGGAGGCCGCCAGCTCGAGCATGTCCTCGAACGAGATCCAGTCGATCTTCTTGGCCTTGGTCACCACACGCGGGTCGGCGGTGAACACACCGTCGACGTCCGTGTAGATCTCGCACACCTCGGCGTCGAGCGCGGCGGCGAGGGCGACGGCGGTGGTGTCGGAGCCGCCGCGGCCGAGCGTGGTGATGTCCTTGGAGTCCTGGCTGACGCCCTGGAAACCGGCGACGATGGCGATGTTGCCCTCGTCCACCGAGGTCTTGATCCGGCCCGGCGTGACGTCGATGATACGGGCTTTGTTGTGGACGGAGTCGGTGATGACACCTGCCTGGCTGCCAGTGAAGCTCTGGGCGTTGTGGCCCAGGTTCTTGATCGCCATGGCCAGCAGGGCCATGGAGATCCGCTCTCCGGCGGTCAGCAGCATGTCGAGCTCGCGCCCGGCAGGAATCGGGGAGACCTGCTCTGCGAGATCGATCAGCTCGTCCGTCGTGTCGCCCATCGCGGAAACCACGGCGACCACCTGGTGGCCGTTCTTCTTGGCTTCCACGATCCTCTTGGCGACGCGCTTGATGCCTTCGGCATCGGCTACGGAGGAGCCTCCGTACTTCTGCACGACAAGGCCCACGTGCGCTCCTCGCTCAGTCCGTCGTTTTCCGCGGTCCGCACACAGGGGTGTGCGCCGCGGTCGGTTTCAGTCTATCGAGCGTCCGAAAAACCCCTCCGCGATATCGCATCGTGAGACTCCCGGCGCCCGTGCAGTGGGGCTCATGCCCATCCCGAGGCAACCCACTCGGAAAAGTGCCCCGCGTCACACACGGACCCGGCCGGGCGAGGTCCACGCGGGGCGGTGCCGAGGGTGATGCGCACCGGCCGGGGAGCTTCGCGGGGCATCGAACCGATGCCCACCGCGCCGTCCGTGTGGGCGCCGGAACCAGGTGTGGCACGAGGTGCCGGTGCCGCATGATCGACCCATGACGGAACCCATCGAGACACCGGACGAGCTGCCGCAGGCGGCGAAGGAGGGCGACATGGCTCCCGTGACCCGGCTGCTGGACGCGGGCGTCGGTGTGGACGCGACCGGCCGGGAAGGGCGGACCGCGCTGGATCTGGCGATCGAGGCGGGCCACACCGACGTGGTCCGGCTGCTCCTGGCGGCGGGCGCCGACACGGCAGGGCACGCCGGGTACTACCACGACCTGACCCCGCTGACCCATGCCGCGCGGCTCGGGCGCACGGCCGTCGTCGAGGTGCTGCTCGATGCCGGAGTCCCCACCGGGCCGCGGGCCAGGATCCCGTACACACCCCTGCTGGTGGCGGCGAACGACGGCCGCACGGCGACCGTCGGCCTGCTCCTCGACCGAGGGGCCGACATCGACGACCGGTCGATGAGGGGAAAGCCGGCGCTGGAGTGGTCGGCATGTTTCGGTCAGGTGGAGGCGGTACTGCAGTTGCTCGGCCGCGGTGCCGAGCCGACGGCGAAGGCACTGCGCTGTGCGCGCACGTCCGCGAAGCGGAATCCGGAGCGGGCAGAGGACTACGCACGCGTCCTCGCCGCTCTACGGGCTGCCGGAGCCGTCGACCCCGAAGAGCGGTGAACCACCGGAGCCCTCACCGCACCGGCCGGGCCATGCCGCTGTCCGCGAGGATGTCGATCGCCGTTTCGACGAGGTCCGCCGACACCGGATCCGAACGAGTGGAACCGCGCTCGTGCGGTGGGCGGTTCCGCCGTCACGTGACCGGGCGCACGCCCAGGGGGGTCGCGATTTCCTCCGCCATGACCTTGCCCGCTTCGAATTCCAGGGTGTCGTCGCCCATGCCCTGGTCGGTGTCGAGGCCGTCGAGTTCGGCGAGAGGCTGGTTCAGGCGGACGTGCGCCACGACGGACTGGAGGGCGCGCAGCGCCGCGGACGCCGTGGAGCCCCAGTTGGAGAAGTAGGAGAACTGCCACCACCACAGGGCCTCCGACGTGCGGCCGGCCCGGTAGTGGACCATGCCGTGGCGGAGGTCGGTGATGATGTCGGTGAGGTCGTCGGAGATGCGGGCCGGGACGGGTGCCTTGCGGGGCTCGTACGGGTCGAAGACCTCGGAGTAGACGTCGATCGGTTCGAGCAGGCGGGCGAGGTTCTCCCGGAGCAGGTCCACGTCCGGCTCCGGACCCGGGTCGGGCTCGTAGCGCTCGTCGGGGACGATGTCCTCGTGGGCGCCCAGGCGGCCGCCGGCCAGCAGGAGCTGGGAGACCTCCAGGAGGAGGAAGGGCACCGCCGAGTCCGGCTCGTCGCCCTTCGCGACCTCCGTGACGGCCACCAGGAAGCTCTCGATCTGGTCGGCGATCTGGACCGCGAAGTCGTCGGGGTTCTGGTGCGTCGCGTGCAGCGTGGCGTCAGACATCTAGGAGTCGTCTCCCCTCGAAGGCGCGGCCGAGCGTGACCTCGTCCGCGTATTCCAGGTCGCCGCCCACCGGGAGGCCGCTGGCCAGGCGGGTGACCTTCAGGCCCATGGGCTTGATCATGCGGGCGAGGTACGTGGCCGTGGCCTCGCCCTCGAGATTCGGGTCCGTGGCCAGGATCAGCTCGGTGACCGTGCCGTCCGCGAGGCGGGCCAGGAGTTCCCGTATCCGCAGATCGTCGGGGCCCACCCCGTCGATCGGGCTGATCGCGCCGCCGAGGACGTGGTAGCGGCCGCGGAACTCACGGGTGCGCTCGATCGCCACGACGTCCTTCGGTTCCTCCACGACACAGATGACCGCGGGGTCGCGGCGGGCGTCGCGGCAGATGTTGCACAGCTCCTCCTGCGCGATGTTCCCGCACGTCGCGCAGAAGCGGACCTTCGCCTTGACCTCCGTCAGCGCGTGCGCGAGGCGCCGCACGTCCGTCGGCTCCGCCTGGAGGATGTGGAAGGCGATCCGCTGCGCGCTCTTGGGACCGACGCCGGGCAGCCGTCCCAGCTCGTCGATGAGGTCCTGGACCACGCCTTCGTACAACGGACTGCCGTCCCTTCCTGATGTTCCTTCAGTACGTACCGTAGAGGCCCGCGGGCCGTCTGAGAAAGGCTGGGAAGCCGGAAGGTCAGAAGGGGAGACCGGGGATGCCTCCGCCGCCCAGCCCCTGGGCCAGCGGACCGAGCTTCTGCTGCTGCAGCGCCTGCGCGTTCTCGTTGGCCGCCTGGACCGCCGCGACGACCAGGTCCGCGAGGGTCTCGGTGTCCTCCGGGTCCACCGCCTTCGGGTCGATCTTCAGCGCGCGCAGTTCGCCGGAGCCGGTGACGGTGGCCTTCACCAGACCGCCGCCCGCCTGGCCGTCGACCTCCGTACGCGCCAGTTCCTCCTGCGCCTGGGCCAGGTCCTGCTGCATCTTCTGGGCCTGCTGGAGCAACTGCTGCATGTTGGGCTGGCCACCACCGGGGATCACGATTCGGCTCCTTGGTCGGTCGGTCCGTCGGGTCCGTCGGTCCGTGTTTCACGCTTCACGGCTCGCGGTTCCCACGGTTTTGCCGTTCGGCACGAGCCTACGTGGTCGGGACAGCCGTCGCCCCAGCACTCTTTCGGGTGAGTCCCGCTGAAGGCCCTATACCTGATCACGGCCTCCTTCCGGGGGAAAGAGCGCCCGAACCCCCGACGCCGCCACCCATTGGGAGGTAGGAAGAGTCAGGCGCGTGAGCACGTGGCTTCACATCGCACGCACGGAGCGTACGCGGGGTCGAGGGATCAGCAGGGGTCGGCAGGGTCGGTTCAGTTGGGAGATACCGGGTGGGTCAGCCGGAGATGCAGCCCGAGGGTCGGTCTCAGGACCGGCGGGGCGAGGGGGCGGCCGGACCGTGGCCGGGCGATCCGGCCGGGCGTGAGTTCCCGCTCGGGAACTGGGGCGACCCGGCGGCCCGGCTGGACGAGCTGTACCGGTGGGTGGAGCGCGGGGCGCTGGACACCGCCGCCTGGTATCTCGCGGACCGCGCGTGGAAGCGGCGGTGCGCGTGGGCGCTGCGGGCGGGGACGGCGGCGGGCGCGCTGACCGGGGCCGCGCTGCCGCTGCTCGATCTGACCGGGGTGGCCGACGGGTCCACGGCCTGGGGGTATCTGGCGCTGCTGCTCGCGGTGGCGTGTGTCGCCGGGGACCGGTTCTTCGGCATGACGTCCGGCTGGATGCGGGACATGGCGACGGCGCAGGCGCTGCAGCGGCGGTTGCAGACGTTCCAGTTCGACTGGGCGTCGGAGTGCATCCGTGAGGTGCTGGGCCCGGCGGAGGGCACGGCGAGCGAGGCGGCCGAGCGGTGCCTCACGGTGCTGCGGCGGTTCTCGGAGGACGTGACCGAGCTGGTGCGGGTCGAGACGGTGGACTGGATGGTGGAGTTCCGCAGCGGGGGCGCGCCTCTGGGAGTGCAGACGGCGGTGGCCGGCGGAGGACGCCCGGAGAGCACGCTCCCGCACGGCCGTTTCCCGTCCCCGCCGGGACCGTCCCGCCCGAACATGCCGAGGCAGCGCCCGCCGGAGCCCCGCTGAGCCCACCCACCACGGCGGACATCACCACGGCGCGAGCACCCTCACGCCGTGAGCACCACCGCCCGGGCCCGCTCCCGCCACCGCGTGGACACCGCCCTCAGGGCGTGCGCCGGGCGCACAGTTTCAGCCCCTCCGGGGTCCAGCACGGCAGATGGCCGTGGGTGCGGATCACGTCCTGGCCGTTCCCGCGCGCGAGATACGTCAGGAAGCTCGACGCCAGCGAGTCCGCCGGCGGCTGCCCGTAGGTGTAGGCGTACTCGATCTCCCGGTACGGATAGGAGCTCGTCCCGTCCTCGATGGCGTCGACGGACGAGGAGAACTGGTCGACGTGGCTGGCGATCGGGCTCAGCCGGGTGACCGTCGAGGGCCAGCCGGTGCGGCCCCTTCGCACGGGCGGCACTGTTGAGTTCGCTGTAGCCGATCGCGCCCGGGAGTTCGGCGACGGTCGCCAGCACCTGTTCGGTGGAGCCGAGTTCGCAGCGGATGACGGGGCCGGCCGGATCGTCCTTGTGCACACAGTCGACGGAGGAGTTGGCGATCTCGCCCCGGCCCAGCACCCGGCGCTGGAAGACCTGCCGGGTGCCCGAGTTCGCGTCCCGGCTGACGAGGTGGACCGGCAGGTCGGGGCCGCCGAGCTCGCTCCAGTTCGCGATCTCGCCCCGGTAGAGCCGTCGTACGTCCGCCGTCGACAGGTCGCGCAGCCGTACGTCCTCGTTCACCACCAGCGCGAACACCGACACCGCGATGCGGTTCTCGCGCAGTTCGGGCATCCCGCTCGGCTTGGGGCCGTCCGACAGGGCCACCACCGGCGGTGATCCGTGCTCCGACCGGGCCCCGGCCGCCGCCAGCTCCCGTACGCCCGAGGTGGATCCGTGCGGGTCCACCTCGATGCGCGGGTCCTCCCGCGCGCAGTCCTTCTCGTACTTCTCGGCGACCTCCCGCAGTACGGGTCCGAACGCCGTCGAGCCGGTGAGCGTCAGGGTGCCGCCCTCGCAGCCGATGGGCGGCGGGCTGTCGTCCTGGGCCACGACGATCACCGCCAGCGCCACCACGCACAGCGTGAGCGTGATGGTGATCAGCCGGGCCGCCCGGCTGAACAGCGGGGCCTTCTCGTCCGGGGTGGCGCTGCGGTCGCGGTGCACCTCGCCGTCGCTCAGGTCGCAGCGCAGCTCGATCCCGTCGCCCGCGCTGCCGCCGGAGAGCAGCACCAGGAGTTTGAAGTAGGCCCCCGGTTGAGGGGGGCGCGCGGGAGGTCGAGGGTGCCGCTCTGGTGGCCGAACCCCCGGTCCGGGGTGAAGTGCTCGACGAGATGGCCGGCCGCCGACGGCTGGGTGACCGAGACTCCGAGGATGGAGCGGCCGCCGAAGTCCACGGTCATGCCGTGGGTCCCCGGGCTCTGGTAGTCGTCGCGGCCGATGGTCCCCGAGCCGTCGTTCTCGATGCGCAGCAGCACGATGCTGGCGTCCGTCATACCGGCCGCCGTGTCGAACCAGCCCACGCGACGGTTGATCCGGCGGCCCGACCGCTGGTCGTCACCGATCGGCACGTCCAGCTGGACGCGGTAGCCGATCCTTCTGCGGCGTGGCACCCGCCGCTCGTACCGGACCATCACCGCGGAGGCGACGATGCCGAGCATCGCCGTCGCCACCGCCACCGCCACCGCCACCGCCACCAGGTTCTCCGCGCTCAGCCACTCCATCGTGCCGCCCCCGCAACCGCCCCGCACGCCCGACCGGGTGGCCACCGTACGGCTGTACGAGGACGGGGGCGGCCCTCGTCCGCCGAAGTTCACCGGCGTTCGCCGAACGTTCAACCACCCACGGTGAACGCGTGCTCGATGCCGCCCGTCAGTCGCGGGTGTAGGTGAGCTGTTCGCCGGTGCCGGTGTTCACGCGCTGGAGGGAGCCGCCGGGGAGCAGGAGGATCCGGCTGGCGGCGCCCGGGGAGCAGGCGCCGCTCGGGCCGACCGTGACGGACGAGGGGCCGAGGTCGAGCCGGTCGCCGGAGCTGCCGGTGAGCCGGGCCTCGAAGACACAGTGGTAGGTGCCGTTGCCGGTGGGCCCGTCGGCGACGAGGGACATCACCGTGTCGCCGACCTCGCCCTGCCGGACGGTGAGCCGGCGGCCGTGCTGTCCGCTCGCGTTGTCGATGGTGGCGGACCAGTCGCCCAGGAACTCCGCGGGGATCGTCCCGTCCGCCGGCGCGGAGGTTTCCGGCCCCCGGGTCTCCGGCGGCTGCTTGCCGTCCGGTGTGCCCGATTCCGGGGTGCGGGGCGCGCTGCTCGGCGTGGACGTCGACGGGCCGCCTCCGGCGCGGTCGTCGCCGGTGCCGCCGCTCATCAGCGCGTACACGGTGCCGCCCGCGCCGAGGGCGACGACCAGCGCGATCACCACGAGCAGCGCGGTGGAACGGTTGTCCCGGCGCGGCCCGGACCCGGGTCCGTACGGCGGCGGGTGCTGC
>NZ_NEUB01000554.1 GCF_002910825.1 Streptomyces sp. SM1
CCGCTGCCACATGGCGTACGACCGGCTGGAGATGAGCATCCGGCTGACCGGCGGCCTGGGCGAGGTGACGGTCCCGAACTTCGTGCTTCCGCAGACGGACGACCGCGTCGTGATCCGCACCGGGGACGGCGAACGCACGGAACGCCTCGGCACCCGCTCGTCGTACACCTACCAGCTGGAGGCGTTCGCCGCCCGCGTGCGCGAGGGCGCTCCGCTTCCGCTGGGCCCGGACGACGCGGTGACGACGATGCGGCTGATCGACGCCTGCTACGAGGCGGCCGGGCTCGGCCCTCGGCCTCGTACCACGGCCGGCTGACCTCGCGGGTACGGCCGTCCTTCGAGGGTGCGGCCGTACCCGCGCGTGGGTCACCGGTACAGTGCCGGCTTCTCCACCAGGTCGACCGCCACCCGGCCGCCGTCCTCCAGTGCCCGTACGCCCGCCTCGCAGACCGCTGCCGCCGCGTAGCCGTCCCAGGTGCTGGGCCCGGTGACCTCGCCGCGGCGGGTGGTGTCGACCCAGGTCTGCACCTCGTCGTCGTAGGCCTGGGCGAAGCGGTCGGTCCAGTCCTGGGTGATGGTGCCGCCCCAGCGGCCGACCGTGTGGGTGACCAGGGCGTGGCCGTCGCCGATGCGGGCGGTGCCGCGTTCGCAGACCACCTCGGCCTGTACCTGGTAGCCGAAGCCGCAGTTGACGAAGATCTCCACGTCGGAGATGGCGCCGCCGTCGGTCTCCAGGACGACGAACTGCGGGTCGCTGAGTCCCTCGGGGGCGCCGGCGGACGCCGTGGGGCGCAGGACGGTCACGGCGCTGATCTCGTGGCCGAGCAGCCAGCGGGTGGCGTCCACCTCGTGGGACACGGAGTCGCTGATGAGCATGGAACTGGTGAAGAAGGGCGGGCTGGCCACGTTGCGGTGCCGGTTGTGCAGCATCAGCGGGCGGCCCAGCCGTCCGCTCTCCAGCAGCGCCTTGAGACGTACGTACTCGGTGTCGTAGCGGCGCATGAAGCCGACCTGCACCCGGCGGTGGCCGAGGGCCTGTTCGGCTTCCATGAGGCGCAGCGCGGAGGCCGCGTCGGGGGTGAGCGGCTTCTCGCACAGGACGGGCAGGTCGTGTGCGAAGGCGGTGAGCAGGGCGGCCTCGTGGGCCGGCCCCGGGGAGGCGACGACGACGGCGTCGACGTCGGCCGCCGCCATGGCGGCGGCCGGGTCGGTGTGGGCGGTGCAGCCCTCGATGTCCGCGGCGAGGGCCTGGGCCCGTCCGGCGTCGATGTCCACGACGGCGGTGACCCTCGCGCCGCTGATGACCCGGTCGATCCGGCGTACGTGGTCGGCGCCCATCCGGCCGGTGCCGATGACGGCGACGCGCACTGGCTCGTGCGGGTTCACGTCTCTCGCCTCCCCTCCGCCGGTGGTCAGGCGCCGCAGGAGCGGAGGAACGCGCGGGTGCGTACGGCGATCGGCAGCGGCTTGTCCGGCTCGCACGGGTACATGTCCTGCTCGACGATGGCGAACAGGTCCACGTCCAGCTTCTGGGCGGCGGTGAGGACCGGGCCCAGGTCGGGGACCCCGGCGGGCGGTTCGCACATCACTCCGCGCTGGACGGCGGGGCCGAACGGGACCTGGTTCTTCACCACGTCGGCGAGGATCTCCGGGTCGACCTGTTTGAGGTGCAGGTAGCCGATGCGTTCGCCGTAGGTCTCGATGAGCTTGACGCTGTCGCCGCCGCAGTAGGCGTAGTGGCCGGTGTCCAGGCAGAGGTTGACCAGGGAGGAGTCGGTCGAGTCGAGGAAGCGCTCGACGTGCTCCTCGGTGTCGATGTGGGTGTCGGCGTGCGGGTGGACGACGATGTCGAGCCCGTACGTCTCCTTCACCTCGCGGCCGAGGCGTTCCATGCCCTTGCTGAGGTGGCCCCACTGCTCGGTGGTGAGCTCCGGGGGTTCCAGGATCTCGGCGGTCTTGTCGTCGCGCCAGAAGGACGGGATGACGACGAGGTGCTTCGCGTCCATGTCCCGGGTGAGCGCGGCGACCCGGCTGACCTGTTCCCAGGTGGCGTCCCATTCGGCGGGGCCGCGGTGCAGCCCGCAGAAGATGGTGCCGGCGGAGACCCTGAGGCCGCGCCGGTCCACCTCGTCGGTGAGGCGGGCCGCGTCGGTCGGGAGGTAGCCGTAGGGGCCGAGTTCGATCCAGGAGTAGCCTGCCTCGGCGACCTCGTCGAGGAAGCGCTGCCAGGGCACCTGCTGTGGGTCGTCGGGGAACCAGACGCCCCAGGAGTCGGGGGCGGAACCGACCCGGATGCGGTCGAGGGCGACTGCCATGTCAGGACTTTCCTTCCGGGGTTGCTGCGGGGGCCTGGAGGGCGTCCTCCTCGGGAAGCTCCTCGGTGTCGACGCCGCGGACCTGCGACAGCTCGTGCTTGAGGGTGGCCAGCTCGGCGCCGCCGGCCATGTGGTTGGTCAGCTCCTCGAGGCTGACCTCGCTGCGGTCGGCGCTGAGTTCCATGGTGCCCAGGCGCAGCACGCTGAAGTGGTCGCCGACCATGTAGGCGTGGTGCGGGTTGTGGGTGATGAAGATGACGCCGAGGCCGCGGTCGCGGGCCATCGCGATGTACTTGAGGACCACGCCGGACTGCTTGACGCCGAGGGCGGCGGTCGGCTCGTCGAGGATGAGGACGCGGGCGCCGAAGTAGACGGCGCGGGCGATGGCGACGCACTGGCGCTGGCCGCCGGAGAGGGTGCCGATGGGCTGCTCCAGGTCGTCCAGGACGATGCCTATGTTGCGCAGTTCCTCGTCGGCCGTCTTCTTCATCCGGGCGATGTCGAGACGGCGCAGCGGCCAGGGGCCCTTGGTCATCTCGGAGCCGAGGAAGAAGTTCCGCCACACCGGCATCAGCGGGACGACCGCGAGATCCTGGTAGACGGTGGCGATGCCCTTGGCGAGGGCGTCGCGCGGGGTGGAGAAGCGTACGGGGGTGCCGTCGACGAGGAACTCGCCCTCGGTGTGCTGGTGCAGCCCCGAGATGATCTTGATGAGGGTGGACTTGCCGGCGCCGTTGTCGCCGAGGACGCAGGTCACCCGGGAGGGGCGGACGGTGAGGTCGACGCCGTGCAGGGCGCGGATGTTGCCGTAGGCCTTGCCCGCCCCGCGCAGTTCCACCAGGGGCCGGTCGCGCTCCGGCGGGGTGTCCTTGGGTGCGGCCCCGTGGGCGGAGGTCGTCTTGTCGGTCATTGCGGTCACCTCCGGGTCGCCGTGCGCTGGACCCACAGATTGATGAGGACGGCGCCGAGCAGCATCACGCCGAGGAACGCCTTGAACCAGTCGGGGTTCCAGCCGGCGTAGACGATGCCCTGCTGCACCATGCCGAACATGAAGGCGCCGAAGACCGGGCCGATCGCGGAGCCGTAGCCGCCGGTCAGCAGACAGCCGCCGATCACCGCCGCGGCGATGTAGATGAGCTCCTGGCCCACGCCCTCGCCGGACTGCACGGTGTTGAAGGAGAACAGGTTGTGCATGCCGACGAACCAGGCGCCGAAGCCGACCAGCATGAACAGCGAGATCTTGGTGAAGGTGACGGGGACGCCGACCGCGCGGGCGCTGTCCTTGCTGCCGCCGACCGCGAAGATCCAGTTGCCGTACTTGGTGCGCAGCAGGACCCAGGTGGCCAGGGCGGCGAAGACGAGCCACCAGACGACGGTGATCTTCACCTGGACGCCGCCGACCTCGAAGCTGGAGGCGAAGACGGCCTTGGCCTGCTCGAAGCCGTCCATGTCGCTGATGTTGTCGGTGGCGACGTTGCCGGTGACCAGCTTGGTCACCGCGAGGTTGACGCCCTGCAGGATCAGGAAGGTGCCGAGGGTGACCAGGAAGCTGGGCAGTCCGGTCTTGACCAGCATCCAGCCGTTGAACATGCCGACGGCGAGGGACACCGCCAGGGCGGCGATCACGCCCACCCAGACGTTCATGGTGAGCTGGTAGCTGAGCATGCTCGCGGTGAGCGCCGAGGTCACGACGGCGACACCGGCCGAGAGGTCGAACTCGCCGCCGATCATCAGCAGGGCCACGGGCAGCGCCATGATGCCGATGGTGGACGACTGGTACAGGATGTTCGCCATCGAGCTGCCGTCGCGCACCGGCGGGGCGGCGAACAGGAAGAACACCAGCACGGCCACGGCGCCGAGGAACACCCCGACCTCGGGCCGGGCGAGCAGGCGCAGCGCCAGCGGGCGCCGCACCGTGCGGCCGTCGCTCGGCCGGGGGCCGGGAGCCGGCGGTGGGGTCACCGCCGGCTCAGCCTGTTGTGCCATGCTCATCACCGAGTGCCCTTCGCGGCAAACTCGGAGACCGCGTCGACATTGGACTTGTCGACGAACGCCGGGCCGGTCAGGACCGGCTGCTCACCGCCGCCGCTGTAGTTGCCGTTGTTCTTGTGGAGCCACAGGCCGTCGACGGCGAGGTAGCCCTGGAGGTACGGCTGCTGGTCCACGGCGAACTCGATGTCACCCGCCTGGATCGCGCCGGTCAGCTCCTTGTTGAGGTCGAAGGTGGCGACCTTGGCCTTGCTGCCGGACTCGTCGATCGACTGCACCGCGGTCAGCGCGAAGGGCGCGCCGAGGGTGACGACGTAGTCGATGGCGGAGTCCTGCTTGAGCTTGGCCGTGATCGTCGACTTCACCGAGGGCATGTCCGTGCCGTTGACGTTGAGGACCTGGGTCTCGCCCTCGAAGGTCTTCTCCATGCCGTCGCAGCGCTGGGTCAGGCCGACGTTGCCCTGCTCCTGGACGACACAGACGGCGCTCTTGGCGCCGACCTCGTTGAGCCTCTTGCCGAAGGCCTCGCCCGCCACGGACTCGTCCTGACCGAAGAACGACATCAGGCCGAGGTCCTGCCAGTCGCTCACGCCGGAGTTGAGGCCGACGACCGGGATGCCGGCCGCCTCGGCCTTGGCTATGACGCCCTTGAGCGCGTCCGGCTTGGCGAGGGTCACGGCAATGCCGTCGACCTTCTGGTCGATGGCGTTCTGCACCAGGTTGGCCTGGTTGCCCGCGTTGGGGTCGGCGGAGTAGACGAGCTTGACGTTGTCCTTGTCCGCGGCGGCCTGGGCGCCCTTGCGGACGATGTCCCAGAAGGTGTCACCCGGGGACTGGTGGGTGACGAGGGCGACCGTCATGCGGGGCGTCGAGGCCTTGCCCGCCGAGGCGTCGGCTCCGCCTTCCTCGGACTTCTTGCCGCCCGAACCGCTGGAACAGCCGGCGAGGGTCAGAGCGGCTGCCGCTGCGACCGCGACGAACGGCGCGATTCTGCGGGAGCGGGTGAGAGAAGAGCGGTCCATCTGTCCTGCACCTCACTGTGCTACGCGGGGAAAGGGCGGGAGTCCGGGGGTCCGTTGGCCGGGACCCGGGGATTCCGAGTGTGTGCCGTGGCACACGGCTGTCGTGCTGGGACGCGATCCAATCCCCAGATACGGCCGCTGTCAATACTTTGTTAAGACATCAGTTCACACGCTCGTCCGAATGTAAGTACAAACTATTGACACCGCCGCCCTCCGAGACCTACACCTGAGAGGCGGCAGGTCCCCGGAATGCACGTCCCCACCGTGGCAGGGCGTCCCGGGACCCGCATCCCCAAGGCTTCAGGAGCATCGCGTCATGGCCGACTCGCCACATTATTTCGACCTGATCACCATGGGTCGCATCGGGGTCGATCTCTACCCCCTGCAGACCGGTGTGCCGCTGGCGCGCGTGGAGACATTCGGGAAGTTCCTGGGCGGTTCGGCCGCGAACGTCGCTGTCGCCGCCGCCCGGCTGGGCCGGTCCGCCGCCGTGATCACCCGTACGGGGGCCGACCCCTTCGGCACCTATCTGCACGAGGCGCTGACGGAGTTCGGGGTCGACGACCGCTGGGTCACCCCGGTGGCCGCCTACCCGACCCCCGTCACGTTCTGCGAGATCTTCCCGCCGGACGACTTCCCCCTCTACTTCTACCGCCGCCCCAAGGCCCCCGACCTGGAGATCCACACCCACGAGCTGGACCTGCCCGCCGTACGCGCGGCGGGGATCTTCTGGATCACCGGCACGGGTCTGAGCGAGGAGCCGAGCCGCTCGGCCACCCTCGACGCCCTCGCGGCCCGGGACAGGTCCGGCACCACCGTCTTCGACCTGGACTGGCGCCCCATGTTCTGGCGCGACCCCGATCAGGCCCGCCCGTACTACCGGGAGGCGCTGCGCCACGCCACGGTCGCGGTCGGCAACCTCGACGAGTGCGAGGTCGCCACCGGTGTGCGGGAGCCGGAGGCCTGCGCCGAGGCGCTGCTGGCGGCCGGTGTGGAACTGGCCGTGGTCAAGCAGGGGCCCAAGGGCGTGCTCGCCGTGCACCGCGACGGCACCCGGGCCGAGGTGCCCCCGGTGCCGGTCGAGGTGGTCAACGGTCTCGGCGCCGGCGACGCCTTCGGCGGTTCGCTCGGCCACGGCCTGCTCTCCGGCTGGGACCTGGAGCGGACCGTGCGCCACGCCAACGCCGCCGGCGCCCTCGTCGCCTCGCGCCTCGCCTGTTCGTCCGCCATGCCGACCGGGCCGGAGGTGGTGGACCTCCTCGCGCGG
>NZ_NEUB01000555.1 GCF_002910825.1 Streptomyces sp. SM1
CCGCCGCCGCCGAACAGGCCGGCGCCCACTGCTGGGCCGGCACCCTGCACGGTCTGCTCACCGACCCCGCCGCTCCCTTCACGATGAGCGACCTGGTGACCGGCGGCCTGCAGCCCCGGCACCGGCGCCTCGTCCGGCTGATGCTGCCCCTGCTGGCCGAGCACGGCCTCGCCCGGCCGGTGGGGGAGGCGTGGCAGCTGACCGGCGCGGAGATCCACGCCGGGGCGATGCTGCGCGCCCTGGTGGAGGACCACCCCGCGTTCGGCGCCGAGACGCTGCTCCTCAACCGGCACCTGTGCCGGCTGCCCGACGTGGTGCGGGGACGCGCCGACGCGCGCGAACTCCGGCCGGCCGGGGACAGCGCCCACGAGCAACTCCACGAGACCGGTCCGGCCCACCGTTTCACCCACCGCGCCGTGCAGGCCCTGCTCGGCGACATCGTCGGCCGCTGGCCCGCCGACCGTCCGCTGCGCGTCCTCGAGTTCGGCGCCGCCACCACCGCCCTGACGGCCGCGGCCCTGCCCGTCCTGCCGGCCGACCGGACCCGCTACACCTGCGCCGCCACCACCGGCGGCGGCCTCACCCGCGCCGAACACCGCTTCGCCGCCTACGACTTCGTCGACCACCGGGTCCTGGACCCGGACGCCGACCCGATCGGCCAGGGCCTGCCCCGAGGCGGTTTCGACCTCGTCCTCGCCGGCGACGCCCTGCACGCCACCACCGACCTGGCCGCCACCCTGCGCCGGCTGCACACGGTGCTCGCCCCCGGCGGACTCCTGCTGGCGGCGGAACCGCACCACGCCCCGCTCCAGGCCCTGTCGGCCGGCACCCTGAACGACTTCTGGGAGCGCGGCGACCACACCCTGCGCCCGGCGTCCCGCGTCCTCCCCCGCGACCGGTGGGCACCGCTGCTGCGGCAGTGCGGCTTCTCCGGTGTCGCGCAGACCGGACCCGACGACCGTTCCGCCCTCCTCGCCGCGGCGGACCACGACCGGGAGCCGGACGCCGCACCCCCGCCCACGCCCCCCGGCACCGCCTGGGTGATCGCCGTCGAGGACGCGACCGAGACGGCGACCGGACAGGCCCTGGCCGCCCACCTCGGCGAGTCGGCCGTCGTCACCGCACCCGACGAGGCCGCCGCCTGGCGCCGGACGCTGACCACGGATCCCGTACCGCACGTCGTCCTGCTGCTCGCCGAACCCGGCCCGCACGACGTTCTCACCCGGACCACCCGCCGGGCGGCCCTCCTGCGCTCCCTCGCCGCCGCCTGCGACGGCCTGCGGGGCGGCACGAGCCCCCGGGTGTGGCTCGTCACCCGCCCGACCGGCCTCCTTCCCGCCCCCGAGCAGCCGTCCCACCCGGTCGACGCGGCCGTCTGGGCGGCCTGCCGCACCCTCGCCAACGAACGCCCCGACCTGCGCCTGCGCCGCCTGTCCTGCCACCGCACCGGAGACCCCGGCACCGACGCCCGCCGCCTGGCCGGCGAACTCCTCGCCCTCGACGGCCCGGACACCCAGGAGGACGAGATCCTCCTCACTGCCCGGGGCCGGTTCGTCCCCCGGCACGTCCAGCACCCGGTGGACGAACCCGCCGCCGCCCCCGCCGGCACGCCGTACATCCTCGAAGCCCGCGATCCCGGGCTGCGCCGGCGGCTGATCTGGCGGCAGACGGATCCGTGCGAGCCCGGACCGGGCGAGGTGGCCCTGGAGATGCGGGCCGTGGCCCTCAACTACCGTGACCCCATGCGGGCCAACGGCCTGCTGCCGCCCGAGGCGGTGGAGAACAGTCCGCTCGGCCGCGGACTGGGCACCGACGGCGCCGGCGTCGTGCGTGCCGTGGGACCGGGCGTCCGTGACCTGAAGCCCGGCGACCGGGTCTGCGGCCTGGTGCCCGCCGCCCTCGCCTCCCACGCGACGACCTCCGCCGACGCCGTCATCCGCATCCCCGACGGGCTGGGCTTCACCGAAGCGGCGACCTTCCCCGTCGCCTTCCTCACCGTCCACCAGACCCTGGTCAACCAGGCCCGGCTCGGCCCCGGGGAGACCGTGCTGGTGCACGGCGGAGCCGGGGCGGTGGGGCTCGCCGTCCTGCAGTGCGCCCGCCGTCAGGGCGCCCGGGTCATCGCCACCGCCGGCACGGAGACCAAACGGGACCTGCTGCGCACCCTCGGCGCCGAGCACGTACTCGACTCCCGCGGACTGGACTTCGTCCCCCGGGTACGGGAGCTGACCGGCGGCCGGGGCGTGGACGTCCTGGTGAACTCCCTCAGCGGCGAGGCCATCGCGCAGGGGCTCGACCTGCTGCGCCCGAACGGCCGCTTCATCGAACTCGGCAAGCGGGACATCTTCCTCAACAACCCGATCACCCTGCGGCCGTTCGACCGCAGCCTCACCTTCATCGGCTTCAACCTCGACGCCGTCGTCGACTCCCCGGAACTGGGCTCCCGCCTCCTGACGGACTTCGAGACGGAGGCCGCCTCCGGCACCTACCGCCCACTGCCCCACACGGCCCACCCCGCCGCCCGGGTCGAGGAGGCCTTCCACCTCCTCCAGCACTCCCGGCACACCGGCAAGGTCGTCGTCACCTTCGACCCCCTGGACGAACCCGTCCCCGTGGAACCCGCCCCCGGCACCCTCCGCCTCGACGGCGAGGGCACCTACCTGATCACCGGCGGGCTGAGCGGACTCGGCGTCGCCACCGCCCGGCACCTGGCGGACCGCGGGGCCCGGCACCTCGCCCTGCTCTCCCGCGGCGGACCGGACGCACCCGGGGCCCCCGCCCTGCTCCGGGAACTGACCGACCGCGGCGTACGTGCCACCGCCCACGCCGCAGACGTCACCGACGAGAGCGCGCTGCGCCGGGTCATCGAGGAAGTGGACGCCACCGGGCACCCTCTGCGTGGGGTGGTGCACGCGGCGATGCACATGGACGACGCGGTACTGGCCGACCTCACCGACGACCGGTTCGCCGCCGTGCTGGCACCCAAGGCGGGGGGCGCGGCCCTGCTGGACCGGCTCACCGCCGACCGGGAGCTGGACCTGTTCCTCACCTACTCGTCCGTCTCCGCCGGCATCGGCAACCCGGGCCAGGCCGCCTACGCGGCGGCCAACGCCTACCTGGAGGCCCTGACCCGCGCACGGCGCGACGCCGGCCGGACGGGTACGGCACTGGCCTGGGGACCGATCGGCGAGACCGGCTACGTCGCCCGCAGCGGCATGGGCCCCGCCATGACCGGACGCGGCCTCGAACTCCTCACCCCGGAGGAGGTCCTGGCCACCACCGACCGCCTCACGGCCGCCGGCACCGACGTCGCCGGGGCCGGCCGCTACCGCTGGGGCGCCGCCCGCCACCTGCTGCCCGCCCTGACCACCCCCCGGTTCGCCCCGCTGGTCCCGACGTCCTCCGAGACCTCCCCGGACGCCCGCAACGAGCTTCTGAGCACGCTGGCGGACCTCCCGCCGGAGGAGGCGGTCGGCAAGATCACCGAGACGATCACCCAGCTCCTCGCGGACGTCCTGCAGACCGGTCCGGCCGACCTGGACCCCGCGCTCAACGTCACCGACTTCGGACTGGACTCGCTCCTCGGCATGCAGTTCCTGGTCCGGGCGAGAGATCTCTTCGACGTCCGCCTCGGACCGGCCGACCTGGCCACCGGCCGCACCCTGGCCCACTTCGCCCGCCTGATCCACCAGCGCCTGGACCCGCCCACCGGCAAGCAGGACTGACCACCAGGGCGGCGGCGCCCGGCTCCCGACGAGACCCGTACCGAACCGTCCCTCCCGTGCCCGGCCCGCCCACCCCCGCGGTCCGGCGGCCGGCCGGA
>NZ_NEUB01000556.1 GCF_002910825.1 Streptomyces sp. SM1
GAAGCGCCGGGGAACCCGGAACCTATGCCTTCGCCGGCGACGCGCGGAGGGTGGATGGTGCCGTGAGCCCCGCGGACGCCGTGGAACTGGCGCCCGGCCGGTCCTACCGGAGTACTCTTCCGGCGACCGGCACGGTCCACTACCGGCTGGAGCTCGACGACACCACGAACCTCTACGCCTCCGCCACGGTGGTCCCCCCGCCCGGCCGGGACACCTCCGTCATCGACGGCGTCAGGGTGTCCGTACGGGACAGCGAGGGCCGCTCCTGCGACGCGGACACGTCGAGCCTCGGCGCCGGCGGCAGCCCGCACCCCGTCGCCGCGTGGGCCATGCGGGAGATCTCCCCCGGGAGATCCCTGTGCGATGACGCCGGTACGTACTACCTGGCCGTCGAGCGCGCCGCCCCGGACGCGAAGGACGCCTCCCCCGACCCCTGGGAGATGGAGCTCACCACGGTGTCGGAGCCGGCACTGGAGGAGACCGGTCCGACGCGTGCGCCCGGGGAGTGGAACTCCGCCACGCCCGCGCCCGTCACGGGGCAGCCGCAACGGCGTGCGGGCGGCGCGGGCTTCGCCGAGGCCACCCCGGTCGGGCAGGGAGTGTGGCGGGACGGCATACGACCCGGTCAGACCCTCTTCTTCAAGGTCCCCGTGGACTGGGGACAGCAGCTCCACGCCGGCGCCGAACTGGGCAGTTCGGGCTCGGACGGCAGCGGCTTCGTCGCCACCGCGCTGGACCTCGACCTCTACAACCCCGTGCGCGGCCACGTCGAGGACCTGGGCATGTCCTACAACGGCGAACAGAAGTCGAAGAGTCTCGCGCCCCTGCCCGAGGCCGCGCACGTCAATCGGCTCGCCCCCGGCCGCCGGACCGGGGCGATGCGGTTCGCCGGCTCGTACTACCTCGTCGCGCACCTCACGGCGGAGGTCGCGGACGACTTCGGCGACCGGCCCGTTCCGCTGACCCTGCGGGTACGGGTGAGCGGTGCGGCGCAGGAGGGGCCCGGGTACGCGGGACGGACCGTGCCGTCGGACGTCTTCACGGTCACGGGGGAGGGCCGGGACGCGGCGGCCGGGGGCGGGACAACGGGCGACGGCACCGCGTACCGGGTGCTCGCGGTGGGCGGCATCGGCATGGGAAGCGCGCTGCTGGCGGGGCTCGGCGTGTGGACGGCGGTGGCCCGGCGCAGGGCCCTTCCGTAGGCGGTGCGCGGACCCGGTAGCGGGC
>NZ_NEUB01000557.1 GCF_002910825.1 Streptomyces sp. SM1
CGCATCCGCACGACGGCCCCGCGGTGGAGGTGCCGGCCGGGCTTCCGCAGCCGGGACGGGTGCCGGACGGTCGGGAGCTGGCGCTGCTGACGGGTCATCGGGTACGGGCGGTGGCGCTGGACGCGCCCGGCACCGGGTACGCGGTGACCGGACCGGACGGGCAGCGGCTGCTGTACCTGCCGCCGGGCGGGGCGCCCGCCGGGCTGGAGGAACCGGCCGAGACGTATGCCATGGTGCTGCTGGACGTGGTGGGGCGCCCGGACGCGCTGGCGAGGCTGCGGGCGGTGGGCGCGGTCGGCCCGACCACGGATGTCGTCGCCGTCCATCTGGACCACGGCGTTCCGCCGGGCCCGGAGTCGCGGCGGCGGCTCGCGGCGGCCGGAGCCCGCGCCGTGCCGGACGGGACCACGCTGGAGGTCGGGGCCTACCAGGACGTTCCCGACGTGCCGCGCCGGACCCTGGTGCTGGGCGGGGCGCGCTCGGGCAAGTCGGTGGAGGCCGAGCGGCGGCTGGAGTCGTTCCCCGAGGTGCTGTACGTGGCGACCGGCGGGTCGCGGGGCGGGGACACCGAGTGGGCGGTGCGGGTCTCGGCGCATCAGGAGCGGCGGCCGGGGTCGTGGCGGACCGTCGAGACCTGCGATCTGGTGCCGCTGCTGAAGGACGACGGGCCGCCCCTGCTGGTGGACTGTCTGTCGTTGTGGCTGACGGACGCGATGGACGTCGTGGGCGCGTGGGACGACGCGGAGTGGGCGGACGGCGGGGAGCGGGCTCTGCGGGAGCGGGTACAGGCGCTGACGGAGGCGGTGCGCGACACCCGTCGGACGGTGGTCGCCGTGTCCAACGAGGTGGGTTCGGGCATCGTGCCCGCCACCGCGTCCGGCCGCCGGTACCGGGACGAACTGGGCCGGCTCAACGCGGCGTTCGCTCAGGAGTGTGAACAAGTGCTGCTGGTGGTGGCCGGCCAGGCGGTCGTCC
>NZ_NEUB01000558.1 GCF_002910825.1 Streptomyces sp. SM1
AGGAGGAGGCCGAGGCATCGCTGGAGCGGGCGCGCGAGCACCACCGCGAGTCCGCGGACCGGGTGGCCGCGCTGGAGGAGCAACTCCACGGCGCACGCGCCGAGCTGGAACGGGCGGAGCGGGAGCAGCGGGAGGCGGAGAAGCGGCACCGGACCGCCGCGGACGCCCTCGCCAGGGCCCGGCGGGAAGCGGAGGAAGCCGCGGAGGACACCGAGCGGGCGGAGCGGGACGCACGCTGAACGGGACGTCCGGAACGGCCGGTCGGCGCACGGCGCCGACGACGTGCCGGCGAAAATGAGGCACGCATTGGCATAGACCTGACACCGCCGGGCTCGCTAAGCTCTGCTCACCTCACGGTGAGAGCGCTCTCACACTGCGGTTGTTCCACCCCCACCTTGCTGGAACGACGAAGGGCAACCTTCCATGAGACGCACCAGACTCACGCATGCCGGTATAGCCGCCCTGCTGATGATCGGCAGCTGGACGGCGGCCGGAACCCTGCCCGCCTCGGCGCAGGACGCCCCCGACTCCCCCGCCGCCCGCGCCGCCGACTCCGCACCCGCCTCCACCGCCCTGCTGGACGCGATGCAGCGTGACTTCGGCCTGACCCGCGCCGAGGCGGAGGACCGGCTGGCCGCCGAACGCGAGGCCACCGCTCTCGCATCCGGCGCGCGGAAGACCGCCGGCTCCGCCTACGGCGGCGCCTGGTTCGACGCCGACAGCGAGAAACTGACCGTCGCCGTCACCCCGGACGCCGACGCCTCCACGGTCCGCTCCCTGCGCGCGTCCGGCGCCGCGGTCCGTACCGTCGAGCACAGCGCGAAGCAGCTCGACGCGGCCAAGTCCCGTATCGACCGCCTCGACGCGCCCTCGGGCGTGAGCAGCTGGGCGGTGGACCCGACCGCCAACACGGTGGTCGTGAACGTCGTCGGCGACCAGCGGACCGACAACGATGTCCGCTCCTTCGTCGCCGAGGCCCGCGAGGCCGGTCCGGTCACCGTACGGACCGTACGGGCGCAGGCCGAGACGTTCGCCGCCGGAACCGTGGGCGGCGACCCCTACTACACCGGCAACGTCCGCTGCTCCATCGGCTTCTCGGTGCACGGCGGCTTCGTCACCGCCGGACACTGCGGCGGGGCCGGCCAGCAGGTCAGGGGCTGGGACGGCTCGTACATCGGCAACTTCCAGGGTTCCTCGTTCCCGGGCAACGACTACGCCTGGGTGAACGTGGGCAGCGGCTGGTGGACGGTTCCGGTGGTGCTCGGCTGGGGCACGGTGTCGGACCAGCTGGTGCGCGGCTCGAACGAGGCGCCGGTCGGGGCGTCGATCTGCCGCTCCGGCTCCACGACCCACTGGCACTGCGGCAGGGTGCTGGCCAAGAACGAGACCGTCAACTACAGCCAGGGCGCGGTGCACCAGATGACGAAGACGAGCGTCTGCGCCGAAGGCGGCGACTCGGGCGGCTCGTTCATCAGCGGCGACCAGGCCCAGGGTGTCACCTCCGGCGGCTGGGGCAACTGCTCCAGCGGCGGCGAGACCTGGTTCCAGCCGGTCAACGAGATCCTCAACCGCTACGGGCTGACGCTGCACACGGCCTGACCCTCCGACAGTCCACGAGCGGGCCTTGCCGAACGACCGGCGGGGCCCGCTCCCGTGTGCACCGGGGCCCGACCCACCCCCGCACGGGCGGGCACGGCAATAGTTGCCGGCCCGTAACTTACCCGTGGGTTACCAGCGGTAAGTGAGCGCTGTTAGTTTCACGTTTCATCTTCCGGAGCAGAGCGAGGAGTGAGCCGTGAGCCGTATCAGCACCGTGCTGACCACCGTCGTCGCCACGACGGCCTGTGTATGCGTGTCCGCGTCGCCCGCCGCCGCGACCCATCCCGTGGTCTCGCGGGGCGTCACCGTCCCCGCCTTCTACACCCCGCCCGCCGAACTGCCCGCGGGCAACGGCGTGCTGGTCCGTCACGAGCCACTGCGTCTCGGGCTGAGCCTGCCCGGTCTGGACGGCCGCTCCCTGCCCGGCACGGCGACCCGCCTGATGTACACCTCCACCGACTCGGGCGGACAGCCGATGGCCATCACCGGGGCCTACGTCGAACCGTCCGCCGACTGGACGGACGACGGACCCCGCCCGCTGGTGGTCGTGGGCTCCGGGACCATGGGCCAGGGCGACCAGTGCGCGCCCTCGCTGGCCCTGCAGAACCCGCTGACGCTGAACGGACAGACCGTGTCGTTCGGGTACGAGACGCTCGCGGTCTACCGGCTGCTCGCCACCGGAGCTGCCGTCGTCGTCACCGACTACGCGGGCCTCGGCACCACCGACCGGCTGCACACCTACGTCAGCCGCGTCGACGAGGGGCACGCCATGCTGGACGCCGCCCGGGCCGCGCGCTCCGTGCCGGGCGCCTCCGTCAACGCCGCCTCGCGCGTGGGCATGTACGGCTACAGCCAGGGCGGCGGTGCCAGCGCCTCCGCGGCCGAGCTCCAGAGCGCCTACGCACCCGACGTACGGCTCGTCGGCACCTACAGCGGGGCGCCGCCCGCCGATCTGACGGACGTCATGAAGGGCATCGACGGCAGCGCGCTGGCCGGCGCGCTGGCCTGGTCGATCAACGGCTTCGCCCAGGCCGAACCCGAGCTGCGCGCGGTCGTCGACGAGCACATCAACGCCGCCGGACGTGAGGCGCTCGACGACATCTCCACCGCCTGCGTCGGGGACGCCATCCTCGGGTACGGTTTCACCAGCAGTACCAGGTGGACCTCGAGCGGAAGGCCCCTCGCCGAGATCATGGCCGGTGAGCCGGGAGCCCAGGCGGTCCTGGACAAGCAGCGCATCGGCACGATGAAGCCCACCGGACCGGTCCGTGTGGTCACCGGCGTCCAGGACGACATCGTCCCGCACCGGCAGGCGCGCCAACTGGCGGTGGACTGGTGCAAGAAGGGCGGCGACGTCACCTACAAGGCCGTGAGTCTGCCCAACCTCGGTGACAAGCTCCTCACCAACCATCTGGCGCCGCTCCTCACCGACCAGGGCGACGCGGTGGAGTGGCTGAGCGACCGGCTCGAGGGCAAGCCCGCCCGCTCCAACTGCTGGACCATGCCGCTGCAGCGCTGAGCCGCGGCAACGCGACGAGCCCCGTCCCGGGAATCCGGGGCGGGGCTCGTGACAGGAGCGCCGGGCAGGCCTTGCACCTGCATCTCCCCGCAGGAAGCGGGGCGTCTTTCCTTGGACCACCAACGCACGGTCCGGTTGGGGAGTTCTCCCTTTCCCTGACCTGTGACAACCGTAGCGGCGATCGCGCCGGTTGTCACATCGTCAGATCACACCGGCGCATCGGCTCCCGCGAAGTTCTTCTCGACCTGCGCCTTCTCCGCCGCGTCCGGATACGCGTTGGTGCACGAGGTTCCGGCGCTGGCGCCCGACATCAGGCTGGAGCAGGGGCCGGGCTTGCGGTCCGGCAGACCGAGCACGTGGCCGAGCTCGTGGGCCGTGACCCGGACGGTGGAGTGCCCCTGGTCGATCGCCTGGCGTCCGATGTAGACGGTGCCCCGGCCCAGGGAGCCGGGAAGGGAGCGCGGCCAGCCGTCGTCCGCCACCACCTGGATGTCGGCACCCTCCCCGGCGGCGGCCGGGCGCAGTTCGACGCCGTCGACGCTCGCGTTCCAGATGGCCGCACCGCGGTCGACCGCGGTGCGGAACTCCGCGGCGGCCCTCGCGTCGTAGGTGAGGACCCGGTCGGCCACCAGGGGCCGCGCGGAGTCGGCGGAGGGGACGGCCGCGACCGGTCCGGTCAGTGCGGGGCCGGCCATCACGAGAGCCGCGGCAAGGCCGCCGGTCAGCGTACGGACGCGCATGTCGACCTCCTCGGGATTCAGAAGCGGTACCGCTGAATTCCATGGAAGGGATCGGTTGGACTTCCGGATCACTCGGGGGCACTGTGGGCAAGGATCAACACCATCCCACGCCACTCCCCCGCCCGCATCACCGGAGAACACCCGATGAACCACATCGCCCGCCCCGAGCGCTACGACGGCACCATGCGCTACCGGCGCACCGGCCACTCGGGCCTCGACCTTCCCCTGCTGTCCCTGGGCTACTGGCACAACTTCGGCGACGACCGGTCCTTCGGGACGCAGCGGGAGACAGCCCTGCGCGCGTTCGATCTGGGCATCACCCACCACGACCTGGCGAACAACTACGGTCCGCCCTACGGCTCAGCCGAGATCAACTTCGGCCGGCTGATGCGGCAGGACCTCGCGCCGTACCGGGACGAGCTGGTGGTCTCCACCAAGGCCGGCTGGGACATGTGGCCCGGTCCGTACGGCCAGGGCGGCGGCTCCCGCAAGTACATGCTGGCCTCGCTGGACCAGTCACTGAAGCGCATGGGGCTGGAGTACGTCGACATCTTCTACTCGCACCGCCTCGACACCACCACGCCCCTCGAGGAGACCATGGGCGCGCTGGACACGGCGGTCCGCCAGGGCAAGGCGCTCTACGTCGGCATCTCCTCCTACGACGCCGAGCGCACCCGGGAGGCCGTGGCGATCCTCCGCGACCTCGGGACTCCGCTGCTGATCCACCAGCCGTCGTACAACATGCTGAACCGCTGGATCGAGACGGACGGCCTGCTCGACGTGGCGCAGGAGGAGGGCTTCGGGATCATCGGATTCACGGCGCTCGCCCAGGGGCTGCTGACCGGGCGCTACCTGAACGGCGTACCGGCGGACTCCCGCGCCGCGGCGGGCACGTCGTTCGACACCGCGTGGCTGACCGACGACATGCTGCACCGGCTGCGCGCGCTGAACGAGATCGCGGCCCGGCGCGGGCAGACCCTCGCGCAGATGGCGCTGGCCTGGACTCTGCGCGACCGCCGGGTCACCTCGCTGGTCATGGGCGCCTCCCGCCCCGAGCAGCTGGAGCAGAACGTCGCCGCCCTGGAGAACCTCGACTTCTCCGCCGAGGAGCTGGCCGAGATCGACACGTACGCCACCGAGGGCGGCGTCGACCTGTGGCGCGATGCCCGGCTGGGCACGATGGGCTGACTCCCGGGCCCGGGGTGTGAGCCGGCGGGGAAGGGGAACTGCGGAGCGGTGAGCCGCGCTCCGACGGCGCGGCGGTCACCGGCCCCTTTCGGACGGACCCATGCAGACCTTCCTGCCGTACCCCGGCTTCCAGGAGTCGGCGCTGGTGCTCGACCGGCGCCGGCTGGGCAAACAGCGGGTCGAGGCGATCCAGGTGCTGCGCGGCCTGACCGTGCCCGGATACGGGTGGCGCCGCCATCCCGCGGTACGCATGTGGACCGGATACGAGGAGGCCCTGGTGCGCTACGGCCTGGACATCTGCCGGGTCTGGCGCGACCGGGGTCACCAGGACAGCTGCGCCGCCACCCTCGTCGCCGACCTGGCCGCCGTACGGCCGGGTGAGCCGGTGCGCGGTCAGCGGGAGCTGGCCGTGGCGGGTGAGCTGCCGCCCTGGCTCGGCGACGACGCCCTGCACCGCAGTCACCGCTCGGCGCTGGTCCGCAAGGACCCGGCCGTGTACGCCGGACTCTTCCCCGGGGAGCCGGACGACCTGCCGTACGTGTGGCCGTCCTCCGACCGTGATCCGGAGGCGGTCGGCGGCTGACCCCGGCGTCCCCTCCCCGGGGTCAGCCGGGGCGCCCCCGGACGGCGGTGCGTCACCGCGCGGACAGGTAGTCCTCCACTCCCGGGGCCGCGTGCGCGTCCTCCGCGTTCACCACGCCGCCGACCGCCTTGGCGTCGGGCTTGAGCACATAGGTCTTGACGCTCGCGGGGCGGTCGACCTCGGAGAAGTTCTGCGGGGTACCGAGGCCGGTGTCCGCGTTCGTCTGCGCACGGTGCGCCTTGACGACGTCCTCACGGGTGAGGCCGCCCGCCTCGCAGGCCTTCTTCAGGTCGTCGCCCATGAGCTGGGCGGCGTTGTACCCGGACAGCACGCCCGAGTCGACCGGCGAGTCCGGGTACTTCTTCTGGTACGACGCCACCATGCGCTGCACGCCGGGCAGGTCGGAGCTGACCGCGGGTGCGGCGCTCACGATGCTGAGCATCGCCGCCAGGGCGGGCGCGGCGGGCGTCTTCATCAGCTGGGGAGCGAAGCCGGGGGCGCTGCTGACGACCGGGACCTTCAGGCCGCGGGAGGCGGCGACGCCGACCAGGGAGGCCGTCTGGGCGGGGCCCGCGCTGACCAGGATGGCCTTGACGCCCTCCTTGCGCAGGGCCGAGACCTGGGCCGACAGATCGGTGTCCGTCGCCTGGATCTTCTGCCCGACCACCTTCAGGCCGGCCTTCTCCGCCGCCCAGGTGGACCCCTCCAGCGCGTTCGCGCCGTAGTCGCCCTCGAAGTAGACGTGGCCGATCGTGTCCCCCTTCTTCAGGCCCTTGGTGCGGGTGAGGAACTCGACCGCGGCGATCATGTCGACGTCGTAGGTGGTGCCGAGCACCTGGATGGCGTCCTTGCCGAGCAGGGAGGCCGCCCAGGCCTGCGGGAAGGTGAGCATCTTGTCCCGCTCGATGTCGTCGAGCAGCGCGGCGACCACCGGGGAGCCGATGACCTGGGGCAGCGCCACGACGTCGGGGGCGATGTCGGCGTAGGCGGTGACCGCCTTCTGCACGTCGTAGCCGTGGTCCTTGACGACGATCTCGACGTCGCGTTCGCAGATGCCGCCGTCGGCGTTGACCTCGTCGGCCCACATCTGCTGGGCCTGCACGATGCTCTTGCCGAGTGTGGCGTAGGGGCCGGTCAGGTCGGTGAGGGCGCCCAGTCTGATGGTGTCGCCGCCGATTCCGGGCCCGGTGCGGACGCCGTCGGCGGCTTCGCCGCCACCCTTGCCGTCGTCCGCCTTGGAGCTGCATCCGGTGGCCGCGAGGAGCAGGACGAGGGCGCCGGCGAGGACGGTTCCGGCGGCGCGGTGCCGGTTGCGGGGCCTGGGGTGCGTGGTGTTCACGGGGTGTGCTCCTTGGGTCGTGCGTCTGCGGACGGCTGCGGAGGCGGAGGGACGTCGGTTCCGGTGGCGGGGGTACGGGATCGGCGTACGCGGTCGCGGGCGCGGCGTGCCAGGCCGTGCAGCCCGTCGGGCGCGTACAGCAGGACGAGGACGATCGCCGCGCCGTAGAGGTAACGGGCGGCCTCGGTGGGACCCACGGCACCCTCGGACGAGCCGGGGGCGGCGACCAGCGGCAGCTGGTCTGCGTAGCGGGTCATCAGCAGGGGCAGGGCGGTGACGAAGACGGCGCCGGCGGTGGCGCCGGCGACGGAGCCGAGGCCCCCGATGACGATCATGGCGAGGTAGTCGACGGAGAGGACGAGGGAGAAGTAGTCCGGGACGACGCGGCGGAAGGCGAGCGCCAGGAGCACTCCCGCGAGGCCGGCGTACATCGACGAGACCACGAAGGCCGCGGAACGGTGCCGGGCCACGTCGACGCCCATCACGGCGGCCGCGGTCTCGCTGTCGCGCAGGGCGGCCAGGGCCCGGCCGGGGCGTGAGCGCAGCAGGCCGCGGGCGGTGAACCAGGTGAACGCGAACAGCGCCAGGCCCAGGAACCACAGCCGTTCCTCCGCGCCGAACGGCACGCCCAGGACGGTGAGTTCGGGGTCGGTCTCGGCGAAGGTGAATCCGCCGAGGGTCAGCGGGGGCACGGAGCGGCCGTTGAAGCCGCCGGTGACGGAGTCCGCGGTCAGCAGGACGTGGTGGCCGAGGAAGACCAGGGCGAGCGTCGCGATGCCGAGGTAGATGCCCTTGACCCGGGCGGCCACGGGACTGAACAGCCCTCCGGCCGTTCCGGCGAGCAGTACCGCGAGGACCGCGGCGAGGGCCGGTGGCAGCCCCGGTCCGGGTTCGCCCGCGAACCAGGCGTAGCCGTAGGCTCCGACGGCGAGGAAGAAGGCGTGTCCGAGGGAGAGCTGGCCGGCGGTGCCGCTGAGCAGCGCGAGACCGACGGCTCCGATGGCCGCTGCCATGGAGAACAGACCGATGCGGAGCCAGAAGGCGTCCAGGTAGAACGGCGGCAGGCACAGGACGACGGCGAGCAGCAGGAGCCACGCACGTCGGCGGGTCAGGGCCCCGAGAAGTCGGTCAGACACGGGCCGTCCCCTTCGCGCCGAACAGCCCGGTGGGCCGCACGAGAAGCACCAGCAGCATCACCGCGTACGGGGCGACGTCGCCGAATCCCTCGCCGAGGATGTGCAGTTCGGACTGGTAGCCGACGACGAGCGCCTCGGTCAGGCCGATGATCAGGCTGCCGGCGAGGGCCCCGGCCGGGGAGGCCAGTCCGCCGAGGATCGCGGCGGGGAAGGCGTTGAGGGCGATCTGGCCGGTGGTGCGCTCCAGTCCCGGTGCGGGGAACGCGGAGAGGAAGACCGCGGCCAGCGCGGCGAGGGCGCCCGCCAGGCACCAGGCGCCGGCACGGACCCGGCCGAGCCGTACGCCCATGAGCGCGGCGGCCTCGAGGTCCTCGGCGGCCGCCCGCAGGGACAGCCCCCAGGAGGTGAACCGGAACAGGGCGAACACCCCGCCGATGACGACGGCCGACACCACGATCGCGGCGAGCCGGCTGTCGGCGACGGTCAGCGGCCCGAGTTCGGTCACCGAGTCGCCCCACGGGTCGCCGAGCGACAGCAGGTCGCCACCGATGCGCCGGGCCAGGTCGGTGAGCAGGACGATGTCGATACCGATGGTGACGATGGTCTGGACGTGCGCCGAGTGGGCGTCCTGGCCGCCGCGTTGCAGCAGGAAGCGGTCGAGCGCGCCGGCCAGGGCGGCCGTGGCCAGGACCGCCAGGGCGAGCGCTCCGGCGAAGCCGAGGTCGTCGTGGAACACGGCGGTGAGGTAGCCGCCGAACAGGAGCAGGGAGCCGTGGGCGAAGTTGAGGACGCCGGAGGCCTTGAAGATGACGACGAAGCCGAGGGCGACCAGCGCGTAGACCGCGCCGAGTGCCAGTCCGCCGAGAATGTTGTCCAGGAATGTCGTCATGCCGCGTCCTCCCCGGTCGCGTCGGTGCCCAGGTAGGCGCGCAGCACCTCGGGGTCCTGGCGGACCTCGTCGGGGGTGCCGTGGGCGATGCGCCGGCCGAAGTCGAGCACGGTGACGTCGTCGGCGAGGCGCATGACGAGGCCCATGTCGTGTTCGACGAGGACGACGGACAGGCCGAGTTCGGCGCGGAGTTCACCCACGACCTCGGCGGTGCGGGCGCGTTCGGCGGCGTTCATGCCGGCCACGGGCTCGTCGAGGAGCAGCACGCGCGGCTCCAGGCAGAGCGCGCGGGCGAGCTCGACGCGTTTGCGGTCGCCGTACGACAGCAGCGCGACCGGGGTGTCGAAGTGGGCTCCCAGGCCGGTGAGTTCGGCGATCTCGCGGGCCCGCCCGAGATGCTCGCGCTGTTCGCGCACGGCGCTCGGCAGACGCAGCGCGCTCGCGGCGAAACCGGCGCGGGACAGGGCGTGGCGGCCGAGCATCAGGTTGTCGGCGACCGTGCCGTGGGTGGTGACGATGTTCTGGAAGGTACGGGCCACGCCGAGCGCGGCGATGCGGTGCGGGGCGAGCCGGGTCAGCTCGGTGTCGCCGAGACTCACCGTGCCTTCGGCCGGACGGCACAGGCCGGACAGCACGTTGAAGCAGGTCGACTTGCCGGCGCCGTTGGGTCCGATGAGCGCGTGCACCGAGCCGGGGACGACGGTGAAGGAGACGCCGTCGAGGGCGGTGAGTCCGGCGAAGCGCACGGTGACGTCCCGTACGTCGAGCACGGGCGGCGCGGTGGTGGTGCGGTCTTTCACGCCGCCCCCTGGTCCTCGGCCGACTCGCCCAGGTAGAGGCGGCGTACGGCGTCGGTGCGGGCGAGTTCGTCGGCGGGGCCGGACAGGCGGGTCTCGCCGACCTCCAGGACGTGCGCGTGGTCGGCGAGGGAGAGCGCCATGCCGGCGTTCTGCTCGACGAGGAGTACGGCGGTGCCCTGGGCGTTGATCTCGCGGATCACCTCGGCGATCCGGTACACCATCTGCGGGGCCAGGCCGAGGGAGGGCTCGTCGAGGAGGAGCAGGCGGGGGGCGGCCATCAGGGCGCGGCCGATGGCGAGCATCTGCTGCTCACCGCCGGAGAGCAGGCCGGCGGCCTGGTGGGTGCGTTCGGCGAGCCGGGGGAACAGCGTGAAGACGCGCTCGCGGGCCTCCCGCACCTGGACGCGGCCGCGCCGGCCGAGGCCGAGGCCGCCGGAGCGCAGGTTCTCGTCGACCGAGAGTCCGGCGAACACCCGCCGCCCCTCGGGGACCTGGACGACCCCGGCGCGTACCGCCGCGACCGGGTCCTTGCCGTCGAGCACCGTCTCGCCGTAGCGGATACGGCCGGCCGTGACCGCGCCTCGGTGCAGGCGCAACGTGCCGGACACGGCCCGCAGCAGGGTCGTCTTGCCGGCCCCGTTGGCGCCGAGGAGCGCCACGACGGCGCCGGGCGGCACGGTCAGGGACACGGAACGGAGAGCGGACAGCGCACGCCCGTACGTCACGTCGACGTTCTCGACGTGCAGTGCGGGCAGGCCGTCCGGTGGTGCTTCGGGCATCACGGCTCCTCGGGACCGCGCCGCGGGCGGCGGCACGGCTTCGGGGGAAGGGAGGCCCACGACAGCACGGGCGCGACCACCCGGTACAGCCTTCGGCTGCCGCTCGCTGCGGTGTCCCAACGGGGGTGGGCGGGGGTTGTGCGGGTGCCCAGGCTCCGGGCGGAGGGCTGGTGGCGGTGGTGGGGGCGGCTTCGGGGCGCGGGTGTCCCGGCTC
>NZ_NEUB01000053.1 GCF_002910825.1 Streptomyces sp. SM1
CCGTCACCCCACCGTGCTCCGGACGGGTCCGCTCACAGAGTGCGCTCCAGCCGGCCGGCCATCTGCTGCACGAACCGTGCCGGGTCCTTCGGCCGGCCGCCCTCCGCCAACACGGCGAGCGAGTACAGCAGTTCGGACGTCTCGGTGAGGTCCGAGCGGTCCTCCCGCTCCCCGTACGCCTCGTTCAGGCCCTTCACCAGGGCGTGATCCGGGTTGAGTTCCAGGATGCGCCGGGTCCGGGGCACCTCCTGGCCCATGGCCCGGTACATGTTCTCCAGCGCCGGAGTGAGGTCGTCCGCGTCGGCGACGAGACAGGCAGGGGACTTCGTGAGCCGCGTCGACAGACGCACCTCCTTGACGTCCTCCCCCAGCCGTTCCCCCATCCAGCCGAGCAGACCCGCGTACGCCTCGGCCTGCTTCTCCCGTTCGTCCTCGCTCCTGTCGTCCTCCCGCGCGGTGAGGTCGATCTCGCCCTTGGCGACCGACCGCAGCCGCCTGCCCTCGTACTCGCCGACGGCGTCGGTCCACACCTCGTCGACCGGGTCGGTGAGCAGCAGCACCTCGATGCCCCGCTCCCGGAACGCCTCCATGTGCGGGGAGCTGTCGACGCTCTCCCGGGACTCGCCGGTGAGGTAGTAGATGTCGTCCTGCCCCTCCGGCATCCGCTCCACGTACTGCTTCAGCGTGACCGTCCCGTCGTCCCCGTGCGTGCTCGCGAACGACGCCACCGCGAGGACGGCGTCACGGTGGTCGGGGTCGGTGACGAGCCCCTCCTTCAGCACGGCGCCGAACTCCCGCCAGAACGTCGCGTACCGCTCGGCGTCACCCGTCATCATGCTCTTGACCGACGCCAGTACCTTCTTCGTCAGCCGGCGCTGCATCATCCGGATGTGCCGGTCCTGCTGGAGGATCTCGCGCGACACGTTCAGCGAGAGGTCCTGCGCGTCGACCACACCCTTGACGAACCGCAGGTACGACGGCAGCAGCGCCTCGCAGTCGTCCATGATGAAGACGCGCTTCACGTACAGCTGCAGCCCGTGCCGGAAGTTCTGGTTGAACAGGTCGTGCGGGGCGTGCGAGGGCACGAACAGCAGGGCCTGGTACTCGAAGGTCCCCTCGGCCTGCAGCTGGATGGTCTCCAGCGGCTCACGCCAGTCGTGCCCGATGTGCTTGTACAGCTCGTGGTACTCCTCCTCGGACACCTCCTCGCGCGAACGCGCCCACAGCGCCTTCATCGAGTTCAGCGTCTCCGGCTCGGCCGCCCCGCCGTCCTCGCCGTCCTCGCCCGCCCCGTTCGTCTCACCGACCAGCCTGACCGGCCAGGTGATGAAGTCCGAGTAGCGCTTGACGATCTCCTTGATCTTCCACACCGAGGTGTAGTCGTGCAGCTGGTTGTCGGGGTCGGCCGGCTTCAGGTGCAGCGTGACGGAGGTGCCCTGGGGCGCGTCGTCGACCGCCTCCAGCGTGTACGTGCCCTCGCCGCGCGAGCTCCAGCGCGTGCCCTGCCGCTCTCCCGCGCGCCGGGTCAGCAGGGTGACCTCGTCCGCGACCATGAAGCCCGAGTAGAAGCCGACACCGAACTGGCCGATCAGGCCCTCCGCACCCGCCGCGTCCTGCGCCTCCTTCAGCTCCCGCAGGAACTCGGCGGTGCCCGAGTTGGCGATGGTGCCGATGAGCTGCCCCACCTCGTCGTACGACATCCCGATGCCGTTGTCCCGCACGGTGAGCGTGCGGGCGTCCCGGTCGATCTCGAGCTCGATGTGCAGATCGGAGACGTCGGCGTCGAGCGTGTCGTCCCGCAGCGCGGCCAGCCGCAGCTTGTCGAGCGCGTCGGAGGCGTTGGAGACGAGTTCCCGGAGGAAGACGTCCTTGTTCGAGTAGACCGAGTGGATCATCAGCTGGAGCAGCTGACGGGCCTCTACCTGGAACTCAAACGTTTCGGTCGGCATGGTTCGCGATTACCTCACTGGTCCATCGATCGCCGGATACTGGCGTGCTCACTGTAGTCAACGCGGCCTCATCTCCCGGCGTCACCACCCGAGTCGGGCCCCGTCACCGCCGTGCCGAGCAAGGGGCCGAGTTCCCGGGACGCCGTCGTCGGGGCGCGGGAGCCCCCCTCGGCGGGGGAGTGGAGGACCGCACCCTCCAGGAAGCCGATCGACGCCGTGGACGTCGCGAGGTCCACGGTGGCGGCGGGGACGGGACGGCCGGTGCCGAAGCCGTGGGCCTCGTCCACCGCGGCCCGATTGCGCACACCTCATCCTGGGCACCCGGAATGCGCTGAATTCGCCGCCGGTGACCTCGGGGACCCGTGCGGAGACGGCACAGGACGAGAGCAAGGGGACCAGCGGTGACGGTGCGCATCGGAGCAGAGGAAGAGTTTCACGTCCTGGACGTGGAGAGCGGCCGGCTCGTGCCACGGGCCGACACGCTGCTCGGCCGGCTCGGCGGATCCGGCTTCAGCCGTGAGCTGCAGCAGTCGGCCGTGGAGAGCAACAGCCGGGTTCACGACACCCTCGACACCTTCTTCGCGGATCTGTCCGCCACCCGGCGCAGGCTGGACGCGGCCGCCTCCTCCTTCGGCCTCGCCGTCGTCGCCGCGGGCACCGTGCCGCTGGCCCGCGTCACCTCCCGCGACGTCACCGCCGACCCCCGTTTCCGGCGCATGGCCGACGACTACCGCCGGGTCGCGGACGAGCAGCTGATCTGCAGCGCCCAGATACACGTCGACGTACCCGACCGGGACACCGCGGTACGCGCCATGTGCCTGGTGTCGCCCTGGCTGCCGCCGCTGCTGGCCCTGTCGGCCAGTTCGCCGTACTGGCTGGGCTCCGACACCGGGTACGCCAGCTGGCGCACCATGCTGTGGCAGCGGTGGCCGACCGCGGGCCCCGCCGGCTGCTACGGAAGCGCCGCGGAGTACGACGCCGCCATGGCCGAACTGATCGACTCGGGCGTCATCACCGACACCGGGATGCTCTACCACGACGTACGCCCCTCGGACCACCAGCGCACGCTGGAGCTGCGCGTCTGCGACGCCTGCCCGCGCACCGAGACGGTGGCGCTGGTCGCCGGACTGTTCCGGGCCCTGGTGCGCGACGCCCGCGACCGTCTGGAGCAGGGGGCGGACCACCGGTGCGACGGGCACCACGAGTGGCTGCGCGCCGCCACCTGGCGCGCGGCGCGCTCGGGCCTGGAAGGCGGGCTCGTCGACCCGGAGACCCGTCGC
>NZ_NEUB01000559.1 GCF_002910825.1 Streptomyces sp. SM1
GGTGGATGCCGCGGACGCCGCGGATCTGCCGGTGTGCTTGGCCGCACGGTGGGCGCTCCGTTGTGTGGTGGGCTGCGTCGTGGTGGGGGGGGCGGGATCTCGCCCCCGCCGCCCCTTCCCGTCCCGTCCCTGGGGCTCCGCCCCAGACCCCGCGGACGCCCACGCGGCGAAGCCACGCACCGGCCCGGGCCGCACCCCGTAGGGCACCGCCGACGCTCACACCGCGAAGCCGCGCACCGGCACGGGCGGCCCCGTCCAGGACACCGCTTGCCCTCACACGGCGAACCCGCGTACCGGTGCGGGCCGCACCCTGTCCAGGACACCGCGCACGCTCACACCTCGAAGCCGCACACCGGCACGGGCCGCGCTAGCCGGGAGATCGCGGACGCTCGACACGGCGAAGCCGCGTACCGGTTCGGACGGTGTTCCTGAGGGAGTCCGCTGGCGTTCACACAGTGGGGTCGTAGCGCGGCATGGGCCGTGCTTCTCCGGGGAGTCGGCCGGGGCGGGTGTCGGGTGGAGGAGTCTGCGGGCGGTCAGGGGTGGAGGAGTCTGCGGGCGGTCAGGGCCAGGGTCACTTCGACCAGGTCGGAGGGGCGGGAGAGGGAACGGCCCGTCAACTGCTCGTACCGGCGCAGGCGGTTGAGGACGGTGTTGCGGTGGCAGTACAGGCGCCGGCTCGCCCGCTGGGCCGAGCCGTCACAGGCCAGCCAGGTGGCCAGGGTGTCCAGCAGGACCTCCGCGTCGGCGGGTTCCAGGTGGGCCAGCGGGCCGAGGAGCCGGTCGACCAGCGCGGCGCCGAGTTCGGGGCTCGACGCCACCAGCGCGGCCGGGAGGTGTTCGGTGAGCCGGACAGTACCGCCCGACTCGGGGCACAGGGTCAGCGCGGTGTCCGCCAGACGCCGGGCGTCGCCCACGGCGGCCAGGCCGTCGACCGCGCCGCTGACGCCCACCCGTGCACCGGGCGGTTGCTCCTCCTGCACGATCGGCTCCTCACCGTCCTCGACCGGAACGATGCCGTAGTCGGCGTCCACACCGGTGTGCCAGTGCACGCGCACACCCGGGGCGAGGGCCGCTTGGGCACCCGGACAACCGGCGAGCCTGCCCCCGGCGGCCGCGACGACCACGTACCGCCCGTGCTCCGGCAGATCCAGTACCTGCGCGGCCTCGGGCAGGTCGGCGATCCTGCTCGTGCCGTCCAGCAGGGCCGCGGCCAGCAGACGCACCCTGTTCTCCCTCCGCCACGCCAGCTGCCGCTCGGTCTGCCGGTAGGCGTCCGCGACGAGCGTGGAGTGCTCGTCGACGAAGTTCCACACGTCGGACGCCACGTGCACCAGCAGCCGTACGTCCTCCGGTGCCGCGCGGGAGGTCTCGTCGACCAGGCCCTGCCACACCAGTGAGCCGCCCAGCCGGAAGGCGTGCAACAGCGCGTCCAGCGGCAGCCCCTGTTCGGCGCGGGTGACACCGATCTTCCAGGAGCAGCGGCGTGCCCCTTCCCGGGCGCCCGTCGGATCGAGCAGCGACGCGATGCTGTGCCGCAGTGAGCGGTGCACCTCCTGCCAGGTCGCGGCGGCGTCGCTCTCCACCGCGGTCCGGTAGGCGGGCTCCTGCTCCTGGAGGACGGCGACCAGCCGGTCGGTGAGCTGGGGCAGGTCGTCCAGCAGGACGCGGGCGGCCCGGTGCAGCACGCGCAGCGCGTCGGCGTCGATCAGCGACCGCACGCGCGCTGTCCGCGGGCGCGGAGCGGGCATGGGTCCGGGGCGAAGCAGGGTACGTGGCCGTACGGCGTGTTGCATCGCGCATCTCCCCCAGGGTCGGGCTTCCCGGCGGTGCCCGTGCGGCGGTCCCCGTTGCGGCGCCCGGCCGGACGGGGAGCCCGTGGGCCGGCCGCCACCGGACTCGTCCTGCCCCGAAGGATGGCATACCGTCCGGTCGGTCCCTAGAGCTGTGCACCGGTCTTTTCCCCTTGTTCGACCAGTCGGACAAGCTCGACCCGTGAACGGACGCCGAGGGTGGCGAACACGTTTCGCAGGTGATAGTCGACGGTGCGGGTGCTGACGGAGAGGCTCAGGGCCACCTCCCGGTTGGTTGCACCCTCGGCGACACACCGTGCGATACGCAGTTGCTGCGGGGTCAGCAGGGACAGCTCCCCCGCCCCGGTGCCGGCCGGGGCCGCGCCTCCCGCCCTCAGTTCGGCGGCGGTCTGCTGCGCCCACGGACGCGCGCCGCACTGCTCGAAGCCCAGCAGCGCCTCACCGAGTCGGGCCCGTGCCTCGCGCAGCCGGCGCCTTCGCCGCAGCCACTTGCCGTAGAGGAGTTCCGTCCGCGCCCACTCGAAGTCACCGGCCATCTGCTCGTGGCGGTCCAGGGCCCGCAGGTAGAGCGCGTCGGCCGCCTCCGGGGCGGCCAGCAGCGCACGGCAGCGCATCAGCTGGGCGGGGGCCTGCGGGTCGGCTCCGCAGGCGGCCCACAGGGCGAAGTCCTCGACCACCGCCCGTGCCTGCTCGGGCCGGCCGGCGAGTGCGGCGGCCTCGACGAAGCAGGGA
>NZ_NEUB01000560.1 GCF_002910825.1 Streptomyces sp. SM1
CGGTCCGGCGCCCAGCGCGCACGCGGCGGCGCCCAGGACGAGGGTGATGACCGGGCGGGTACGGCGCAGGAGGAGCACGGCCGTGACGGAACCGGCGACCAGGGCCGCCGCGAGCAGGACGGACCCGGCCGGCACGTCCCCGCGCACCAGCGCCGCACCCGGCCACACCACGGCCTGGGCACACAACAGGAGGAGCGGGAGCAGCCGGTCGTCTCTTCGCTTCATGACGGGCCAAGGCTATGGCCGCAGGTGAGCGGTCCGGCTCCGGCTGAAGGGGGATTCCGCCCTCTTACCTGGGTTACAGACGGGCAGGGGGTCGGACGACCCGGCGGCGTTCTGCACCTCCGGTTCCACGCGGCAACCGTCCCGCGGTCCGAGGCCCGCTCGCCGGCCCCGCCCTAGGCTCGATCACATCGGGGAAGCGGCAGACCGACGGCGGGACAACGCCCGCCGGAGCCGCCCTCCCGTTCTCTCCGGCGGGTGCGCGCACCGCCCCCGCCCTCCACCACACACGTCCCAGGGGGGACATCCCATGCCCAAGCACATTCTCGTGTCGTCGCTCATCGCCGCCGTCGTCGTGGGCGGGGTGGCCGCCGGCGGTCTCGCTGCGGCCTCACCCGCCACGGAGCCGACCGTGACGAACACCTCGGTCCGTTACGTGGCGCCGTCCGGCACGGCGGCGGGGTCGCTCAGGTTCACCGCGGACGTCGGTGACGACTCGGGCGTCCGGGGCCTCAAGGTCATCGCCTGGCCGGTCAGTTCGAAGCTCGACGACCTGACCGAGGCGGAGATGCGGTACGTGGACAGTGCCGTCTGCCGCCCCACCACGGCCATCACCTCCCGCTGCACCTACTCGGTGAAGGCCACGCGGGAGGAGGTGGCCGATGTGGACAGGGGCACCTGGCACGTCTCCGTGCTGGCGACGGCGAAGGACGGCGGCACGGTGTTCGTGCGGCGCGCCGCCACCTTCGACCTCACCGGCTGATCCCCGTCCGGTTCCCGGCGGTCCCGACCCC
>NZ_NEUB01000561.1 GCF_002910825.1 Streptomyces sp. SM1
GCCCGGCCCGCGCCGGTCAGGCCTGCGCGCCGCTCGCGCGCAGCATGTCCTCACGCTCCACGATCTTCACGCGCGCGCGGCCCTCGGGCTCGCCCAGCGCCCTCTCCGCGGCGTCCAGGCGGTACCAGCCGTCCCACGTGGTGAAGCGGACACCCCGCTCGGCGAGGAACGCGTCCACCGCCTCCGGGTCCGGGGAGCCCGGCGTCAGGAGCCGCCCGCCCGCGTAGTCCTCCAGCAGGTTCGCCACGGTTTCGTTGGCGTCGCCCTTGGTGTGGCCGATGAGGCCCACCGGACCGCGCCGGATCCAGCCGGTGACGTACGTGGAGGGCAGGTGCTCGCCGGTCTCCTGGACGACCCGGCCGCCCTGGTCCGGGACCGTGCCGGAGTCGATGTCCCAGGGCAGCTTGGGGAGTTTGTCGGAGAGGTAGCCGACCGCCCGGTAGACCGCGTGGACGTCCCACTCCTTGAACTCGCCGGTGCCCTTGACGTTTCCCGTGCCGTCCAGTTCGGTGCGCTCGGTGCGCAGGCCGACGACCTTGCCGTCCTCGCCGAGGATCTCCACCGGGGACTCGAAGAAGTGCAGGAACAGCTTGTGCGGACGGTCGCCGGTGTCGCGGATCGCCCAGTTCTCCAGGGTCTTGGCGACCATGTCGGCCTGCTTGTTGCCGCGCCGGGTGGCGATCGAGCCCTCGTCGTAGTCGATGTCCTCGGGGTCGACTATGACCTCGATGTTGGGGGAGTGGTCCAGTTCCCGCAGCTCCATCGGGCTGAACTTCGCCTGCGCCGGGCCGCGACGCCCGAACACGTGCACCTCCAGGGCCTTGTTCTTCCTCAGGCCCTCGTACACGTTCGGCGGGATCTCCGTCGGCAGCAGTTCGTCGGCCGTCTTGGCGAGGACCCGGGCGACGTCGAGGGCGACGTTGCCGACGCCGAGCACGGCGACCTTCTCGGCCTCCAGGGGCCAGGTCCGGGGGACGTCCGGGTGGCCGTCGTACCAGGACACGAAGTCCGCGGCGCCGTAGGACCCGTCGAGGTCCAGGCCCGGGACCGACAGCGCGCGGTCGGCCGTGGCGCCGGTGGCGAAGATCACGCCGTCGTAGAACGTGCGCAGATCGTCGAGGTGGAGGTCGGTGCCGTAGTCCACATTGCCGAACAGACGGATCTGCGGCTTGTCGAGCACCTGGTGCAGGGCGGTGATGATGCCCTTGATCCGCGGGTGGTCGGGGGCGACGCCGTACCGGATCAGTCCGAACGGTGCTGGCATCCGCTCGAAGATGTCGATGGACACGCCCGGTTCGGCGGCCACGTCGGACTTGAGCAGGGCGTCGGCGGCGTAGATCCCGGCGGGGCCGGATCCGACGATGGCTACCCGCAGGGGGCGGGGCATGGTCAGGTTCCCTTCGAGCGGTGACAGGCGTCTCGTGGGAAGCCTAAGTTAAGGCATGCCTTACCTGGTACGGGGGTCCGCTCTATGAGCTCATAAGCGTCCCTTATGAGTAACCTCCGTGGTGCCTTATGGCTCCGGCTCCGGGCGCCTCAGGGGATCGGCTGTTCCGCCCAGATGACCTTGCCGGCGGGCAGGTAGCGGGTGCCCCAGCGTTCGGCGAGCTGGGCGACCAGGAACAGGCCCCGCCCGCCCTCGTCGGTCATGGTCGCGTACCGCAGATGGGGGGAGGTGCTGCTGTTGTCGTAGACCTCGCAGATCAGGTTGCGGTCGTGCAGCATCCGCACCTGGATCGGCGTGCCTCCGTAGCGGAGCGCGTTGGTGACCAGCTCGCTCAGGATCAGCTCCGTGCCGAACGTCAGCTCCTCCAGCCCCCACTCGGCCAGCTTCCGGCTGACCGCGGCCCGCACCTCGCCGACGGCCGCCGGATCCGGTGGCACCGGCCACTCGGCGATCCGGTCGGCGGCCAGCACCCGCGTCCGCGCCACGAGCAGGGCGATGTCGTCACCGGCCCGCACCGGCCGCCGGGACTCCAGTACGACCCTGCAGGTGTCCTCGGGAGAGCCCCCGGCCCGGGACAGCGCCTCACGCAGCCGCTCCAGACCGACGTCGATGTCGTGCGCCCGGTCCTCGACCAGACCGTCGGTGTAGAGGACCAGCCGGCTGTCCTCCGGCAGTTCCAGCTCGGCCGACTCGAACGGCAGACCGCCGAGCCCCAGCGGGGGACCCGCGGGCACCTCCGCGAACTCCACGCCGCCGTCCGGCCGGACCACGGCCGGCGGGGGATGACCCGCGCGGGCGACGGTGCAGCGCCGCAGGACCGGGTCGTACACGGCGTACAGACAGGTCGCTCCCGTCACCGGGGCGACCTGCTCGTCCTGTGCCTCGTCCTGGTCGATGCGGCCGACCAGCTCGTCGAGCAGGCCGAGGAGTTCGTCGGGCGGGAGATCCAGCGCCGAGAAGTTGTGCACCGCCGTGCGCAGCCGCCCCATCGTGGCCGCCGCGTGCAGACCGTGCCCGACGACGTCGCCGACCACCAGCGCGACCCGCGCACCGGACAGCGGCAGCACGTCGAACCAGTCCCCGCCCACCCCGGCCTGCGCCGGAAGGTAGCGGTAGGCGATCTCCAGGGCGCTCTGCGCGGGCAGACTGCGCGGCAGCAGGCTCTGCTGGAGCGTCACCGCCATGCTGTGCTCGCGGGTGTAGCGGCGGGCGTTGTCGATCGAGACCGCGGCCCGGGCCACCAGCTCCTCCGCCAGGGCCAGCTCGTCCGCGTCGAACGGCTCCGGTTTCTCCGAACGCCAGAAACTGACCACCCCCAGCACCAGCGCCCCGGCCCGCAACGGCACCGTGATCAGCGAGTGGATGCCGTACTCCACCACCTGTCCGGAGCGCTCGACGTCCTGCGCCCGCCATCCCGGCGCCTCGCCCAGCCGGGGTTCGAGGACCGGCCGGCCGGTGGTGAGGCTCTGGCCCTGCGGGGACGAGGCGACGAAGCGGATCTGCTCGTCCCGTGGGTAGAGCGGGGAGTCCTCGGCGATCCCCGTCACCGCGGTACGGCGCAGCGCGGCGGCCCCGTCCGGGTGGCCGCCCGCCAGCACCGACTCGAACAGGTCCACGGTGACGAAGTCGGCGAACCGCGGCACGGCGAGCTCGGTGAGCTCCTCGGCCGTGCGGGTGACGTCCAGGCTCGTCCCGATGCCCACCCCCGCGTCGTAGAGCATGTTGAGCCGCTCGCGCGACGTCTCGGCCCGGCCGGACAGGGCTCGCAGCTCGGTGGAGTCGCGGACGGTGGCGACACTGCCCGGCGGGCCGCCCGCGCGGTCGGTGGGCCGCTGGTTGAGCGCCAGCAGCCGGCCGCCCACCCGGTGCACCTCGTCCGTGGCCACCCGCCCCGAGGCCAGCAGCTCCGCGGTGCCGGGATCAAGGCCGATGTCCAGCACATGCCGGCCCTCGGCGTCCTCGGGGAGGCTGAACAGCCGGTGCGCCTCGTCGTTGGCGAGCATCAGGGTGCCGTCGCCGTCGACGATGATCACTCCTTCGCGCACCGCGTGCAGGACCGCGTCGTGGTGTTCGTACATCCGGGTCATCTCGTGCGGGCCCAGTCCGTGGGTCTGCCGCATCAGCCGTCTGCTCACCAGGGCCGCGCCCCCGACGGCCAGGGCGAGCGCGGCGAGCCCCGCGCCCAGCACGAGCGGCAGCTGGTCCTCCGCGGCTCCGCCCACGTTCTCGGTCGTGATGCCCGCCGACACCAGGCCCACCACCGTGCCGTCGCCGTCCTTGACCGGCACCACCGCCTGCACCAGCTCGCCGATGGTGCCCTCGATCTCCTCCACGACCGGCTCGCCGGCCAGCGCGGGTTCGACGGTGCCGACGAACTGTTTGCCGATACGGTCCGCCTTGGGGTGCGTATAGCGGATGGCGTCGGTGTTCATGACGACGACGAAGTCGACGTTCGCCAGCTCGCGGGCCGTCTCGGCGCGCGGCTGGAGCACGGCCGTGGGGTCGGGGGAGTCCAGTGCCTCGACGAGGCCCGGCGCGCTGGCGAAGGTCTCCGCGACGGCGAGCGAGCGGTTGCGGGCCTCCTGCGTGCTGTCCCGCTGCACCTGGAGCACCAGCGCCACGACGGCGGCCACGACCAGCAGCAGCACGATCACCAGATGCAGTACGAACACCTGTCCGGCGACGCTGCGCCCGCCCAGTACCGACCGCGGTCCCGACGC
>NZ_NEUB01000562.1 GCF_002910825.1 Streptomyces sp. SM1
CAGGGGGCTACCCGGCGTGGTGCTCCACCGGTCGTGTCCGGGGCTCGGGCCGGGGCTCCGGGTGTGGTGCGCAGGAAGCGCGCCGTCCCGGTACGCGGCCCTCGAGCAGGTATGCCTCCAGGTGCCCGTTCACACAGGCGTTGGGCCCGCCCGCGATGCCGTGGCTGCCCGCGTCCCGCTCGGTCACCAGCGTCGAACCCGCCAGTCGCCGGTGCAGCTCCAGCGCACCGTCGTACGGGGCGGCCGCGTCCCGCTCGGCCGCCAGGATCAGCGTCGGCGGCAGCTCGCCGCGCCCGGCGCGCACGTCCAGCGGCCGCTGCCGGGGCGCCTTCCAGTAGGCGCAGGGCAGGTTCGTCCACACATTGGCCCAGGTCTCGAAGGGCGCCCGGCGTGCGAGCCGGGTGTTGTCGCGGTCCCACACCGCCCAGTCCGTCGGCCAGGGCGCGTCGTTGCACTCCACGGCGAGATACACCGCCCGCGAGTTCTCCGCTTCCGCCGCCGCCTCCGGATAGGCCTGCGCCAGTTCGACCAACGGCGCCGGATCACCCTTCAGGTACGCCGACAGGACGCGTGCGCGGTGCGGCCAGTGGTCGTCGTAGTACCCGGCCTGCAGCAGTGCCGCCTGCAACTGCTCCGGCCCGACCTTCCCGCCCGCCGGTTCCTTCGCCAGCCGCGTCCTCGCCGTCTCGTAACCCGTCTGCACCTTCCGCGCGGTGTCGCCCAGTCCGTACACGTCGTCGTGCCGGGCGACCCACGCCCGGAAGTCGGCCCAGCGGTCCTCGAACGCCGCCGACTGGTCGAGGTTGTTGCGGTACCAGATCTGCTCCGGGTCCGGGTTCACCGCCGCGTCGAACACCATCCGCCGTACGTGCGAGGGGAACATCGTGACGTACAGCGCCCCGAGGTACGTGCCGTACGACGATCCCAGGAACGTCAGCCGGTTCTCACCGAGCGCGGCGCGCAGGACGTCGAGGTCACGGGCGTTGTTGAGCGAGTTGTAGTGCCGCAGGGAGTTCCCGGTCCGCTCGGCGCAGCCACGCGCGTACGCCTTGGCCCGAGCGACGCGCTTCCGCTTGTCCGCCTCGGAGGGGTGGACCGGCGCGTTCGTGGGAGCGGTGTGGAACGACCCCGGGTCCGTGCAGGACAGCGGCGCCGAAGGGCCCACCCCGCGCGGGGCGTAGCCGACGAGGTCGTAGGCCGCCGCGATGCGCTTCCACTCGGGGAGCGCGCCCGTCATCGGGAAGTACATGCCGTTCGCACCCGGCCCGCCCGGGTTGTGGACGAGGGAGCCCTGCCGGCGCACCTCGCGCTTGCCGTTGTCCGGGTCCTTCCCGGTGGCGCGGGCGCGGCTGACGGTGAGCCGGATCTGCCTGCCGTCCGGGCGGGCGTAGTCGAGCGGGACGCTGACCGTGCCGCACCGGACGGTGCCCGGCAGCTGCTGCTCGGCGGGACACGTCCCGAAGTCGATGCCCCGGTCGGCGGCGCGCGCGGCGGCCACGGCCGTACCGCGCGCCTCGGGCGCC
>NZ_NEUB01000563.1 GCF_002910825.1 Streptomyces sp. SM1
CCCGCCGCGGGCGTCCGCGCCGGGATCTGATTTCCTTCACCCGTCGGACGGGAACGACTCGGACTCGGGACGGTCATGCGGGCAGCGGTACGGCAGGTCGCGGACGGCACCTATCTGGTGCACGGCACGAACACCAACTGGGTGATCCTCACCGAGGGGGACGCCGTCACGCTGATCGACACCGGCTACCCCGGTGACCGCGAAGGGCTGCTCGGCTCCCTGGCCGCCGTGGGGAGTTCGGCGGAGGCGGTGACGGCCGTGCTGATCACCCACGCCCACAACGACCACCTCGGCTCCGCCGAGTACCTGAGCGCCGGCTACGGCACGCCCGTGTACACGCACACAGCCGAAGTCCCGCACGCGCGACGGGACTTCCTGCATCAGGCGGGTGTCGGAGCGGTGTTGCGCAACGGCTGGCGGCCGGGCGTGCTGCCCTGGGCGGCGAACGCACTGCGCCGCGGCGGGACGGCGGACGTCGCGGTCACCGCGCCCGAGCCGTTCCCGGGGCCGGGTCCGCTCGACCTGCCCGGCCGGCCCGTGCCCGTGCACACGCCCGGCCACACGGCCGGGCACTGCGCCTTCCACCTTCCGGACGCGGGGGCGGTGGTGTCGGGCGACGCCCTGGTGAGCGGTCACCCCACCTCTCGGGTCGAGGGGCCCCAGATGCTGACCGACATGTTCCACCACGAGCGTGCCACCGCCGTGGCCTCCCTGGACGTCCTGGCGGAGCTGGACGGCGACCTGCTGCTGCCCGGACACGGCCCGCTGCACCGGGGGCCGGTGGGGGACGCCGCCCGCCTGGCCCGGGAGCGCGCGCAATAGGGTGAGGTGACGATCACCCGCGAGACGAGGACACCGCAGCCATGGCACTGCAGATCAACGCCACCAACCCGGAGCACCCCGCGCTCCTGTTGGAACTGCCGTGGCACCTGCCGCTGGAGGAGTGGCCCGAGGAGTACCTGGTGCCGCTGCCGCGCGGCATCTCCCGGCACGTGGTGCGCTACGCGCGGGCCGGTGACGAGGTGATCGCGGTGAAGGAGCTCGCCCAGCGGCCCGCGCTGCGCGAGTACGAGCTGCTGCGCGACCTGGACCGGATCGGCATCCCGGCGGTCGACCCCCTCGCGGTGGTCACCGGCCGTACCGACCCCGCCGGGGAGCAGCTGGAGAGCGTCCTGGTCACCCGGCACCTCGGTGGCTCGATGCCGTACCGGTCGATGTTCGAGACGACGCTGCGCCCGGCGACCATGCACCGGCTGATGGACGCGCTCGCCGTGCTGCTGGTGCGACTGCATCTGGCCGGGTTCGCCTGGGGCGACTGTTCGCTGTCCAACACCCTGTTCCGGCGGGACGCGGGCGCCTACGCCGCCTACCTCGTGGACGCCGAGACCGGGGATCTGCACCCCGAACTGAGCGTCGGGCAGCGCGAGTACGACCTCGATCTGGCGCGGGTCAACATCAGCGGCGAGCTGCTCGACCTGGAGGCCTCCGGGGCACTGCACCCCTCCGTCGACCCGATCGAGTTCGGCACCGAGATCTGCGCCCGCTACCAGGGGCTGTGGCAGGAGCTGACCCGCACCTCCGTCTACCCGGCGGGCAAGTACCACTACATCGAGCGCCGTATCCGCCGCCTGAACGACCTCGGTTTCGACGTGGCGGAGATGCAGATCGAGCACGCCTCCAACGGGGACACCGTCACCTTCGTGCCCAAGGTCGTCGACGCCGGACACCACCAGCGGCAACTGCTGCGGCTCACCGGTCTGGACGCCGAGGAGAACCAGGCCAGGCGGCTGCTGAACGATCTGGAGAGCTGGATGGCCACCCAGGACGACTACGCCCCGGGCGACCCCCTCGGCGCCCGGCCGGAAGTCCTCGCCCACCGCTGGGTGCGCGAGGTCTTCCGGCCCACCGTACGCTCCGTCCCGCCGGAGCTGCGCGGTCCGATGGACGCCGCGGAGATCTACCACGAACTCCTGGAGCACCGCTGGTACCTGTCCGAACGGGCCCAGCAGGACATCGGTCTCGGCACGGCCGTCGAGGACTACATCCGGAACATCCTCCCCAAGGCCCGGACGACCCTGCGGCCGGCGGACGACTGAGCCGGCGGCGGGCTCAGGCGGGCGGGACGACCGCCACCGGGCAGTCCGCGTGGTGCAGCACGCCGTAGGCCACCGAGCCGATCCGGGTGCCCACCGCCGTACGGCGGGCGCGGCGGCCGACGACCATCAGCTGGGCGGTGCCCGACACCGACAGCAGCACCTGGCCGGCGCTGCCCATCTCCACGTGCTCGACCACCCGCACGTCCGGGTAGCGCTCCCGCCACGGCGCCAGCGCCGCGGCCAGGGCCTTCTGCTCGTACGGCTCCAGTCCCCCGGCCTCGTCGAGGAGCTGGAGCGAGGCGGGGCTGTAGGCGAACACCGGCGGCAGGGCCCAGGCGCGCACGGCACGCACGGTCGCCCCGCGCCGGGCGGCGGTCTCGAAGGCGAAGCCCAGCGCGGCCGCGCTGTCCTCCGGATCCCCCTGCTGTCCGACCACGATCTCGTGCCCGGCGACCTCGTTCGACGCCTGGTCCCCGGCGCGGACGAAGACCACCGGCCCCTCCGTCCCGACGATCACCTGCTGCCCGACCGAGCCGACCAGGAAGCCCAGGATCCGGCCGTGCCCGCGTGAGCCGAGCACCAGCATCTCCGCGTCCGCGGTGAGGGCGGTCAGCGTCTCCACGGCGTCGCCCTCGGGGACGTCCGTGGTCACGGACAGCTCCGGGTGCCGTTCCCGGACGGTGCGGGCCGTCTCCCCGACCGAGTCGCGCACCCACTGCTCCTGGGTGGCTCTGTCCCCGGTGTCCACCGTGTCGTGTGCCTCGAACCGCCAGGAGTGCACCACCCTGAGCGGCAGTCCCCGGCGGACCGCCTCCCTGGCCGCCCAGTCCAGCGCGGCGAGGCTCTCCTCGGTTCCGTCGATCCCTGCCGTGATCGGGCGCGTCATGCGGTTCCTCCCGGTGTCGTGTCCACTGCGCGGGGCCCAGTCTTCCCTACGCCCTTCTCGTGCCCCGGGGTGGGAGCGGGTGGGAGACCGGGGGGCGACGCGTTCCTGAGCGGACCGGCACGAACACTCATACGATGGGCAGGGCCGGTGCGGTCGCCGCGGCGGAACGGGCCAGGCCGTACCGGGGAGCCTACGCACGACGTGGGGGACGTATGACCGAGGCCGCCGCCGACGCAGCGCGGACCGTCATCATGACCGTGGACGACGACCCGGAAACTCCGCGGCGACCTCGTCGCCGTGGTCCTCGCCGGCTACCGGATGCCGCGGATGAACGGCATCGGGTTCCCGGAACAGGCCCTGGACGGCCACCCGGGCGTGCGGCGGGCGACACCCGTTTCCTGGTCCTTCTCCCGCTCACCGCACCGGCACCCGACGACACTCCCGAGGAGCCCGCATGACCAGCGAGCACGGCATCGACCCCGGCGTCCCGCCCACCGGAGCGGGGTGCGTCGACTGCGACACCACGGGCGGCTGGTGGTTCCACCTGCGGCGCTGCGCGGGCTGCGGCCACATCGGCTGCTGCGACAGCTCACCCGGACAGCACGCCACGGCGCACTTCGAGTCCACCGGGCATCCCGTGGTCCGCAGTTACGAACCGGGCGAGGGCTGGTTCTGGAACTACGCCACCGAGGAGCTGCAGGAGTCCGGCCCCGAACTCGCCCCACCGGTGAGCCGTCCCGCCGACCAGCCGGCGCCCGGCCCCGCGGGCCGGGTTCCGGCCGACTGGGCGGCGTCGCTGCACCGCTGAGCCACTGCGCCGCGCGGGCGGGAACCCGCGTCCCCCGCTCGTCGTTCTCCGGACACCCCCACCGGTCCGCGTGTACGACGACATCAGGGCGGCGCGATGAGCGAATTGGTTCCCGGCGGCAATCTGGCCCTCCCGGGCGGTGCGGTGACCGTGCGGGTGACCGGTCCCTTCGACGTGTCCGCGCTGATCACGGACGACGGCGGAACGGTGCGCGGCGACGGCGACTTCGTGTTCTACAACCAGCCGTCCGCCCCGGGCACCCGCCTGGGCGCGGGCACTCTCACCGTCGACCCGCGGGCGCTGCGCCCCGGTGCCACCCGGGTCACGGTGGCCGTCAGTCCGGCCGCGCCCGGCACACCGCTGAGCGCCCTGCCCCCACCCGTGCTCCAGGTCGACGACCACGCGGGACGCCCGCTCGCCCGGTTCACGCCGCCACGCCCCCGGGAGGAGACCGTCCTGCTCCTCGCGGAGCTCTACCGGCGCGGCGAGGGCTGGAAGCTGCGCACCCTCGGCCACGGGTACGCCGACGGACTGGCCGGTCTCGCCCGGGACTTCGGGGTGGACGTGACGGA
>NZ_NEUB01000054.1 GCF_002910825.1 Streptomyces sp. SM1
CGACCCGGGTCTTGGCGTCGCCGAACAGCATCTGGGAGTTCTCCCGGAAGAACAGCGGGTTCTGCACCCCGGCGTAGCCCACGGCCATCGACCGCTTGAAGACCACCACGTTCCCCGCCTCCCACACCCGCAGCACCGGCATCCCGGCGATCGGCGATTCCGGGTCGTCGGTCGCCGCCGGGTTGACGGTGTCGTTGGCGCCGATGACGAGCACGACGTCGGTGCCGGCGAGGTCGTCGTTGATCTCGTCCATCTCCAGGACGATGTCGTACGGCACCTTCGCCTCGGCCAGCAGCACGTTCATGTGACCCGGCAGGCGGCCGGCGACCGGGTGGATGCCGAAGCGCACGTCGACGCCCCGCTCGTGCAGCAGCCGGGTCAGTTCCGCGACCGGGTACTGGGCCTGCGCCACGGCCATGCCGTAGCCGGGGGTGATCACGACGGACGAGGCCGACAGGAGGAGTTCGGCCGTGTCCTCCGCCGAGATCTCCCGGTGCTCGCCGTGGTCCTGGTCGCCCGACGGACCGGCCTCGATCCCGAAGCCACCGGCGATCACCGAGAGGAAGGAGCGGTTCATCGCCCGGCACATGATGTAGGAGAGGTAGGCACCGGAGGAGCCGACCAGCGCGCCGGTGACGATCAGCAGGTCGTTCTCCAGCAGGAATCCCGAAGCGGCGGCCGCCCAGCCGGAGTAGCTGTTGAGCATCGAGACGACCACGGGCATGTCACCGCCGCCGATGGACGCGACCAGGTGCCAGCCCAGCGCCAGCGCCAGCACGGTCACCGCGACCAGCAGCCCGAGCCCGGGAGTGACGACGTACAGCACCGTGAGGACCACGAAGGCGGCGAGCGCGGCGACGTTGATGACGTTCTTGCCCGGCAGCATCATCGGGGCGGACTTCATCCGCGCCGAGAGCTTGAGGAAGGCGACGATCGAGCCGGTGAAGGTGACCGCGCCGATGAACACGCCGATGAAGACCTCGGCGTGATGGATGCCGTCCGCGTGCGAGCCGGCGTCGAGGTGACCGTTCCAGCCGATCAGCACCGCGGCGAGACCCACGAAGGAGTGCAGCAGCGCGATCAGTTCGGGCATGCCGGTCATCTCCACCCGCCGTGCGCACCACAGTCCGGTGACCGCCCCGACCGCGACCGCGGACACGAGGACGATGACGGAGGTGCCCGAACCGGCGTCGGTGACCTGCAGGACCGTGGCGGCGAGCGCGAGCGTCATGCCCGCGACGCCGTAACCCCAGCCCTGGACGGCGCTCTCGTGCTTGGAGAGCCCGGCCAGCGCCAGGATGAACAGGAGGGCGGCGACCAGGTACGCCGCGCCGGAGGCCGAGAGGATGTCCATGTCGTGTCAGGCCTTCCGGAACATCGAGAGCATGCGGCGGGTGACGGCGAAGCCGCCGAAGATGTTGATCGAGGCGAGCAGCGTGGCGACGCCGGCGAGCACCAGCACCACGTTGTCGGACCCCGTCAGCTGCATCAGCGAACCCACCACGACGATCCCGGAGATGGCGTTGGTGACCGACATCAGCGGTGTGTGCAGCGCGTGGTGCACGTGCCCGATCACGTAGAAGCCGACCACGGTCGCCAGCGCCAGCACGGTGAAGTGCTGGGTGATCTGTGAGGGCGCGAACGCGTTGAGCAGGAACAGCGCCAGTCCGCCGGCGCCGACCAGCGCCGTCCTGACGGCCGGGGAGAGCTTCTTCTCCTCTTTCTTCTCCGGCGCCTTCACCGACGCGGCAGCCGCCGGGGCCGCCGAGACCTGCACCGGTGGCGGCGGCCAGAGCACCTCACCGTCGTGGACCACGGTCAGCCCGCGCTGCACGGTGTCCTCGAGGTCCAGCGCGACCCGGCCGTCCTTGGCCGGCGTGAGCAGCTTCATCAGGTTGACCAGGTTGGCGCTGTACAGCTGGGAGGACTGCGCCGGAAGACGCGCGGGCAGGTCGGTGTAGCCGATGATCGTCACGCCGTTGTCGGTGACGACGACCTCGTCCTTGACCGAGCCCTCGACGTTGCCGCCCTGGGCGGCGGCCATGTCGACGACGACGCTCCCCCGCTTCATGGAGGCGACGTCGGCGGCCGTGATCAGCCGCGGCGCGGTCCGCCCCGGGATCAGGGCGGTGGTGATGACGATGTCCACCTCGGCGGCCTGCTCGGAGTAGATCTCCGCGGCCCGCCTGTCGTACGCCTCCGAGGTCGCCTTCGCGTACCCGTCGGTCGACTGCTCGACCTCGACGTCCACGGGCAGATACGTGCCGCCGAGCGACTTCACCTGGTCGGCGACCTCCGGCCGCGGATCGGTGGCCCGGACGATCGCCCCCAGGGAGGCGGCGGCGCCGATCGCGGCCAGTCCCGCCACGCCGGCTCCGGCGACCAGCACCTTCGCCGGCGGGACCTTGCCCGCGGCGGTCACCTGCCCGGTGAAGAACCGGCCGAAGTGGTGCGCCGCCTCGATCACCGCCCGGTAACCGGCGATGTTGGCCTGGCTGGAGAGGATGTCCAGCGACTGGGCCCGTGAGATCCGCGGAACCACGTCCATCGCGAAGGCGTCGATCTTGCGCGCGGCCAGTGCCGACAGCAGGTCGCCGCGGGCGGCCGGGGCGAGGGGTGCGACCAGCGTCGCCCCCTCCTTGAGCCGCTCCACCTCGGAGAGCTCGGGCCCGTTCACCCGGAAGACCAGGTCGGCCCCCCACGCCTCCGCCGCCGCACCGATCGTGGCGCCGGCCCGGGCGTACGCCTCGTCGGTGAATCCCGAGCCCTCACCGGCCCCGGCCTCGACCACCACCCCGTAACCCAGTCCGGTCAGCTGCTTGACCGTCACGGGCGTGGCCGCCACCCGGGTCTCTCCGGGCCTGGTCTCTCGTATCACTCCGATGAGCATCTTCGGCTCTCTTGTCTAGGGAGTCAGGGACACTGCTGTACAGATGCGCGAGCCATCGAAGTATTGCGGGTTCACCGGGCAGGGGACACGTGTGCCGTGCCACACCACCGGCTGCGCGGGGCAGGGAGGCAGGCGGCTGAGGAGGGCGCGCTGTCGGGGAAGCGGTGAATGCCCTGGACGGTGGCCGGCAGCACGGTCGTGCAGCTCTCGACGTGGGACTGCTTCCCGTACTGCGGAAACGCCCCCCGGCACCTCCGCCCGAGCCGAGCCCTACCCGGGCGACCGCGCGGCCGTTCTCCTCATCGGGGTATGTGACGCGCTCCAGGACACCTTCGAGCGTGCGAGCCGACGCTCGCCGTGGGCCGTGCCTGACGGGTGGGCAAGATCCGACGGTACCGGTGGGGTGCGACGGGGGTCGCCCGGCCCGGTGGGATCGGTCCTGAGAAGATGCGGTCCGGCCTGGGGAAGGGCACCGGAACATGGGACTGACGTACGGCTACGACATCTACCTGCCTCCGGGGAACGTCGCCGGGGCGCTGACCGCTCTGGCAGAACTGGCGCCGCCCTCACGTGTCGTACGGCCCCTCGAGGTCACTCTGCGGGGCGGCGACCGGGTCGTCCTCCCCTTCACGTCCGGATTCGAGAGCGAGCCGGTCGACTGCTCCACAAGCGACACGCTCGACCTCGACACGTCCCTCATGTTCGGCCTCGACGACGCGGTGCGCGAGTACGGGGAAGTGTCCGGCTTCTGAGCCGAGGAGAACGGACAGGTGCAGATCGGGTACGTCTACCTGACGGTCCGGTTCCGGTCCTTCCCGCACCCTGGATACACGGCGTTGGAATTCTGGGCGGCGACGTCGGGGATGAGCCGCCTGTTCGCACGGTCGGCGAGTGTCGGGAAGCTGTTCACCGACCTCACCGCCGCGAGCGGCGGCGTGTGCTGCCTGTTCGACACCGGCGACGGCGGCCCCGAGGAAGTGTGCTGGCTCAAGGGCGAGGCGACCCGGGAGTTGGTCGGCGGCCCTCTGTTTCCGGATCGGGAGGCTCTGGTGGCGACTTGGCCACAGCCTGGCGCCAGCACTCCATCGCGGGCCCCTTCAACACCTTGAGACGTCCTGCCCAGCGACGTCCCGTCCGCCGTGCGACAGTGCACGCGGTCCCCGGAGCTATCGCGGCGCCTGAGGCTTCCGGTGCCTGCCGGTCCCATGGCCGGGATCGGTCGGCGGAACCGGCCTCGGGCCGGAGTGAGCTCGGGGCCGGGAAACAGGATGCGCTTGGCCTCCGCGAGGTTGACCGCGAGGCCGTACGGCTCCCACACGTACCCGTTCCACCGCTGGATCACTCGTGGGGCATCAGGAGTCAGATGTGCCCCCTGTGGGCCGTCCCCCCCGGTCAAGGGGACGGCGGGGAGCCGTCCGACCTTGGCGGCACGGCGCTCGGCCCACCGCGACATCGGTTCGTCATCGGGCAAGACGATGCTCCCAGCGCAGCGACGGACTGCCCTCGACCCAGTAGACGTGCGATCTGTCGGTGACGCGGAGTCGCACAGCCTCGGTTCCCGGGCTGCCGTGGTCCTGCCAGGCCCCAAGGGCGCGCTCGATGTCGTCCCAGAGGGCGACCGGGCCGCCCTGGCGTACGGTCCAGATCCCGCCGTCGACGATGAACTCGGCGAACGATTCCCGCTCAGCGTCGAAAAGGAACCGCAACGGTGCGCCATCGCTGAGAGTGGCTCGAACGAACTGCGCTCCGGGCGCCACAAGCTGCGCGAGGAAGGCGGGCATCCACTCCTCCAGGACATGAGGAGACAGCCGCGCCAACCGGTCGGTGTCGGCGTAGGCGGTGCGGGCGGTGAGGTCTCCGGCCACGGGTGTCATCGCCTGAGCCCGAGCCTGCATGAAAGAGGAGCGAGCGACAATCGCGCCTTCGGCGGTGCCGTCCTCACCGACGGTGACCTTCGCCAGGCCGGTTCCCCAGGGCCAGGAGCCGACCGTTCCGAGAATGACGCCACCGGGCTTCGTCTGCCGGACCCACGTGTACGGAATGCGGCGGACCGCGCACGTGGCGATGACCCTGTCGTACGGTGCCCGCTGAGGGTGGCCGAGGAGTCCGTCGCCCGTCACTGTCCACGTCGAGTGGCCGACGGCTTCGAGGGCGGCATCGGCACGGGCCGCCACCTGGGGGTCGACCTCGATCGTGGTGACGTTGTCCTCACCCACGTAGTGGCACAGGAGGGCCGTCGAGTATCCGGTGCCCGTGCCGATCTCCAGGACGCGGTGTTCCGCCATGAGGTCCAGGGCCTCGATCATCCCGACGACGGTGGTCGGATCGGTGGAGGACGACGTAGGCACACCCGTGACGGGTTCGCCGGTTCCGTCGGCGGTGAGGCGGCCGTCGAGCTGGGTGGTGAGGGTATCGAGGCCGTACACGATCCTCAGCCACTCCTCCGGGTCGGTGCCGAGCGCGGTGACCGGCCGCCAGGTCCGTCCCTCGTCGATGAAGACGCCAGGGCGCAGGAACCGCTCACGGGGGACGGCCTCCACGGCCGCGCGCAGCCAGGGCGATTTCAGGACGCCGCTGTTCATGAGACTCACGGCCATACGACGCCGTTCGAATGCCGCGTCCGTCATCGGCGGTCTCCTTCCATGAGCAACCCGGCGAAGGCGGCGGACATCCCGAGGCCGGTCTCCGTCTCCAGCCATCCCCACTGGCCGTTGGGATTCAGCTCCAGCCACCAGTAGTTCCCCTCCCGGTCCACCGCGAGATCGAAGCTCCCTGATACCAGCTCCAGGGAGTCCAGACAGGCGTGCAGTGCCTTGTCCACACGATCGGGGAGGCGTTCGACGGCATAGGTCAGGTTGCTGTAGTCCTGACGCCAGTCCAGCAGTTCGGAATCGATGCGCACGGCGAACGTGTGCCGGCCCGCGATCAGGACGCGGACATCGGCCGCCTTGTGCACGCGAGCCTGGAACAGGTGCGGGGTGACGCGAACGCTGTCGTCGATCTCGTCAGCGGTGACGGGGGTGGCCCATCCGGTCACCGGCACTCCCTCTCGTCTGTACGGGGTCCACCGCAACGTCTTGAAGATCGCATCCCCCTGGGCGCGGACGAACTCACGTGCCTCGTCGGGGTCGTTGGTGACGAGCGTCGGCGGGACCCTGATGCCGAGCCGCCGGGCGAGAGCGAGCTGAGCAGGTTTGTAGTCGGCCGCGGCGATCCGCAACGGATGGTTGACCCAGAGCGGGCCGGCCAAGGTGAACCGGACCACCGGCACACCGCGCCGGTTCAGCTCCGTAATCACCATGTCGGCGGTGATGTCGTCCACCTCGGTGACCACCAGCACCGGCCTCGTCTCGGTCATGGTCATCAGTCCTGATTGCTGTCCTGGTCGTGCCCCTGGTCGTTCCGGGAGTCCGAGTTCGTCGTCGTGGAGGTCTCGGTACCGGAGCTGGTGCCGTGCTTACCCATCTCGACCACGTGACCGTCGCGGTCACGGAACACTCCGAGCTGGGTGGCGGGGTCGACGGCAACCGTGGCATGGGGCCTGCGGATGGTGGTCGGGTAGGGCGCGAGCCGGCTGACCCCCCGCGGCCGCGCGAGGCAGGGAGGTGCGACGGATGTGGGCATGGAACTACTCCTTCTGTTGCAGGGGTGGTGCGGACCACAACATCGGGTGAGCCGACCACAGGGTCTCGGCCGTCCGACGGTGTGTGACCAGTGAATGACGATCCGTTACCTTCTTCCAGAGCGGACCCCGTGCATCTCCCTGGCGCTTTCCGGGCGTCAGGGGCGAGTTGGGGGGCGCTCTTCCCTGAGAGGAGACCAATGCCATTGAGACGTCAGCGCTTGGCCGCTCTGCGGACCTCGCAGGGCTGTTCCCAAGAGGAACTCGCCGAAGCGCTCGCGGTGGCCCCGTCCACCGTGATTCGGTGGGAAGGCGGCCGTGCCGCACCGCAGCCGCACCAACGGCCCAGGATTGCCGCCGTGCTGGGAGTCACCCTCTCTGAGCTGGAAGGGCTTCTCTTTGAAGAACGGCCGACCGGAAACGCCGTGCTCCCTGACGCTCCTCTGCGCGGGACCGAGGACGATATGAAGCGCCGCGACGTCCTGGGTCTGCTCGCCGTCACGAGCGCGCTGGTCACCTTGCCCGGCCCGGACGATGCATCCCGAGGACACACGGCGGCGGCCCTGCTGGAAGCAGGGGACGACCTGCGCCGAAGCCTGTGGCGGGTCTACAGCCTCTCGGACTCCAAGCAAAGTGTCCTCCCGGCAGTCCGTAAGCAGCTCGACACCCTGACGACGGGGCTGGCCGAGGCGCGTACCGCAGCGGACAGGGTGAGACTGTGCGCGATGACGGCCGACGTCTATCAGCTCGCCGGCGAACTCTTCTTCGACGCCAACCGGTACACCGACGCCGCCCGGTGCTACACGCTGGCCGCCCAAGCGGCTCAAGCCGGCGGTGATGACGACCTCTGGGCCCGCGCCATGACCCGGCACGCCTACGTCGAGCTCTATGCCCGCCGTGCGCCCGCTGCGCAACCTCTGTTGGCCGCCGCTGCCCGGATCGCCCAGCGGGGCGACAGCACCTTGTCCACTCGCCACTGGGTCGCCGCCGTCGAGGCTGAGGCGTACGCCGCCGTGGGAGACTTCGACGCCTGCACTCGATCCCTCGACGAGGCCGAGAAGGTGCACGTTCTCGACGGTTCCTCCCACAACGGCGGTTGGCTCCGCTTCAACGGCGCCCGCCTCCCCGAGGAGCGAGGAGCCTGCTACCTCCGGCTCGGCCGGCCCGACCTCGCACATGAATGACGGTCGGGTCTTCCGCGAGGCATGGATCGCCGGTGTGACCAAGCATTACCCGGGTGAACCGAAGCCCGGCTACGTCACGCCGCGGGAGGAGACGCCCGAGTGGGAGCGCGAGGCCGCCGCAGCCGTGTACGGGCAGGTCCGCGACTTCATCAGGGTCAGCGCAGGGCACGCCACCCGGCTCACCCGTGAGCAGAAGGGCCGCTTCGTGGCGACCTGCTGGACCGCACAGATGTTCAAGCACTTCGAGAATCCGAAGCCCGGCTATGTCGCCGACTGGGCCGATCTACCGGGCTGGCAGCAGGAAACGGACGCGGACATCTTCGAACGCATCGAGCGGACCGAGTGATCCCTGAGGCGGCCCTCGGATCCCTTCACGTTCACCTTCCCAAGCGGCGCCGCGCTTTCGTCAGGGCCTCCCTGCGGACTCTTTCAGGGCTTCGAGGAAAGAGGCGAACGCGGCGGTGCGGAAGCTGAGGGTGGCGCGGGCGGGGGCCTTGGAGTCGCGGACGGCTATGTGGGTAGGTGAGTTCGCTATCTCGACGCAGTTGTTGCCGTCATCGGGGCCCGAGTGGGACGACTTACGCCAGGTGTCCATGGGTGCCTCACAGCTCCTTCGCCAGGCGACTGATGAAGTCACGCGACCGCTCCGGGTCGAGCGATGCGGCTTCCACCTTACGGAAGCGCGTTCGAAATGCAGCGAGCTGCGCCTCGGAGTCGATGAACGCCGAGCCGTGCGGCACGTCACGCACCACGGTATCCAGCTTGGGCACGGGTCCGCCCGCGTACGTCATGGAACTGCCGGCCCTGGCGAAGCCGTCCAGGTCAAAGGGGATGACGCGCACCGTGACGTTGTCCGCTTCGGAGAGTTCAAGAAGCTTGACGAGCTGAGCCCGGGACGCGGCGCGGTCGCCGACCCTGATACGCAGGGCGGACTCATGGATGACCGACTCGTACGGCGTCGCGATCTGCTGGCGCCTCATGCGGTGACCAACGCGCAAGTGAAGTTCCTCCCGGGTGAGTTCAGGGACCCGAGAGGAGAAGACCGCCCGTGCGTAGTCCTCCGTCTGCAGCAGACCCGGCACGTAGAGGATCGCCACCTCCCGCAAGGCCTCGGCGTGACATTCCAGTTCAGCGAGGTCCAGGAACGACGTGGGTAGGTGGCCCCGGTACTCCTCCCACCAGCCCTGTTTTCGGTCCGTGGCCATGACGGTCAGTGCTGCGACGAACTCATCGTCCGCGCACGCATAGTGGGATGCAAGGCGGCGTAGTCGCTGCTCACTCACCCCCGTGGCCCCGGTTTCGATCTGACTGACCTGGACCCGATTCACTCCGAGCAGCGCGGCCGCCTCTACGGTCGTGAACCCCGCAGCTTCCCGGAGCCTGCGCAACTCAAGCCCAAGGCGCATCTGACGTGCGGTTGGTTCACGCCTGAGGACCATCAACTGCTCCTTGGTTCAGGGTGCCTGCCCGTGCTGCCCTCTCGGGTTCAGATTACGCGATCAGCTCGCCGTGGATTACACGTAAGCCCTACCGTCAGTGACACGACGCACACCGTGCGACACCGGGCCACCGGGCCACCGGGCCACCGGAAGCGCACCGCCCCGTCCCGCCATGACGGCCGCGGCAATGACACCGGGCCCACTCCCGACCAACTCCCCTCACCGACAACGGAGTCCCGCATGCCCGAAAACGAACCGTGGGAGTACTCCCTCTACATCCCCCCACGACCTCCGCGCCGTCACCGTCAGCCGCCGTACCCTCCGCCTCATCCTGACGATGCACGGGCTGACGGCCTCGTCGACGTCGCCGAACTCCTCGCCGCGGAGCTGGTCTCCAACGCCGTACGGCACACCAAGGGCCCCGCCGGCCTGCGCGTGCGCTGGTCGCCGCCGGGGACGCCGCGGATCGGGGCGTGGGACGCGGACCCCGAACCTCCGCAGCCGCCAGGGCCGTTCGCGGCGGAGGACGAGTCGGAGGGCGGGCGGGGTCTCGCACTGGTGCGGGCGTGCGCCGATGTGTGGGGGTGGCAGCCCCTGGCCAGGGACGGCAGCCGGGGCAAGTACGTGTGGTGCGAGCTGGGTGCCGCCTGAGGGCGGGCCTGTCCGGCGACGTGCGCCGGACAGGTCCCGGGCCCCGGTTTCCCTGCGGGCGCCCGCACCCTTGCTACTGACCGGTCGGTCTGGTTTCGTACCGCGCTACGAGAGGGTGGTCACGGAGACGCGAGGAGAGACGAGCGGCGTGGACCGGGGAACACAGACGAGGACCAGGGACTCCCTACCGGAAGGACTCGCCCGGGCGATACGGGAGACCGCCAGTGCCATCGCCGTACTCCTGGACGGTGCGACGGACATGACCGGTCCCGTACCGGGGCTGGAGTGGACCGTCGGCGAGACGGCCGCCCACCTGGCACTGGCCAACGGCCTGATGGCCGATATCGCGTCCGGTCAGGAACGCGCCTACGGAGACGGCACGCCACAGAGTCTCGCGGCGGCCAACGCGCGGAGTCTCGTGGAGTTCCCCGAGCGCGCGGCGGAACCGCTGGCCGCGATGATCGTGGAGCAGGCCGACGCGTTCCTGGACGCGATGGGCCGGGCCACGGCGGAAGGGACCGCGGGCCGGACGTTCCTGACCCCGCTCGGTCCCATGGACCAGGACGTTTTCGCCTCGTACCTGCTGACCCACATGTTGGGCCACGGTCACGATCTCGCCCGTGGGCTGCGTCGGCCGCACATGATCGACGAGACGCGGGTCGGGCTGTGCCTGCCGTTCCTGAAGACGGCGATGCCGCGCGTCGCCGCCGCCTCCGCACTGACGGCCCGTTACACCGTGCGCGTCCGGGGCGGCGAGGCATTCGGCGTCACGTTCACCGACGGCACGGTCGAGGTGCTTCCCGGCCCGCCGGAGCGCTCGGACTGCACCATTCTCACCGAGCCGGCCGCCTTCCTCGTCATGGCGCTGGGACGGATGGGCCCGTGGCAGGCCATGGCACGCGGAGCCGTACTCGCCTGGGGCCGCAGACCCTGGCTCGCCCTCCGCTTCCCCACTCTGTTCCACGTGCCCTGACCCATGAACCGGCGGCAGCGGAAGAAACTCTCCCGGCGTCTCTTCGATGCGACTCTCGCAGGTGACATCGCCGGGGTAGAGACCGCTCTGCGGGCCGGAGCCGACCCGGAACGGAGTGACGGCGAGGGCGCCACCCCGCTCTATGCGGCGTGCGTGGACGGAGACGCGGAGATCGCCCGGCTGCTCCTGGCGGCAGGGGCCTCCCCCGACACCGAGAGCGGCGGCCTCGGTTCGGAGGGCACGCCGCTGTGCGCGGCCGCCTGCTGGGGTCACACCGGGGCAGTGCGCGCGCTGCCGGCGTACGGCGCCGATCCGAACCTCCGCGAAGACCGGGGCACGGGCCGTACCCCTCTGGAGTGGGCGAACGACGGCCCTCATCCGGAAACCGCCGGCCTTCTCGTCGCGGCGGGCGCGGCTCCCCACGGGGGAACGGCGTAGGACGGCCGACCCGGTCCCTGCCCGACCCGACCACGAAGAGGCCCGGGCCGCCCGTCGGTCACGATTCGGTTCCGGCCACCCGGTACCCCCTTGCCCTCCACCGTGTAATCGATTCCAATCCTCCGTGTAATCGATTCCACGAGGAGGTGGAACGGCGATGGCGAGCATCAAGGACGTCGCTGCCGAGGCCGGGGTGTCCGTCGCCACGGTGTCGCGGGTGCTGAACCAGCACCCGTCGGTCAGCCAGGACGCCCGTCTGCGTGTGACGGCCGCCGTGGAGCGGCTGGGGTACCGGCCGAACGCCGTCGCCCGGTCGCTGCGGACCGATCAGACCCGCACTCTCGGGCTGGTCATCAGCGACGTGATGAACCCGTACTTCACCGAGCTGGCCCGCTCCGTAGAGGAGGAGGCCCGCGCGCTCGGGTACAGCGTGATCATCGGCAACGCCGACGAGCGGCCCGATCTCCAGGACCACCACGTGACGACGCTGCTGGACCGCCGTATCGACGGGCTGCTCGTCTCCCCCACCGACGGCGGGTCGCCCCGCATGCTGGACGCCGCCCGCACGGGTACGCCCATGGTGTTCGTCGACCGCTGGATCCCCGGTGTCGACGTGCCCGTCGTCAGGTCGGACGGACGGGCCGCCGTACGGGATCTCGTCGCGCACCTGTACGAGCTCGGGCACCGGCGGCTGGCGATCATCGCCGGTCCGGCCGCCACCACCACCGGCCGGGAGCGCGTGGACGCCTTCCGGGAGGCGCTCGGCGCGTACGGGCTCGCCCTCCCCGACGCCTACATCGGCCAGGGCGACTTCCAGGCCGCCAGCGGGCGCCGGGTCACCGAGGGCTTCCTCGGCCTGGCCGAGCCGCCCGAGGCCGTGTTCGCCGCCGACAACCTGATGGCACTCGGCGCGCTGGACGCCGTACGGGCACGCGGGATGCGGGTCCCCGACGACATCGCGCTCGCCGCGTTCGACGACATCCCCTGGTTCGTGCACACCGGTCCGCCGGTCACCGCCATCGCCCAGCCGACCCGGGAGCTGGGGCGGGCCGCCGTACGCGCGCTGGTCGACCGGATCGAGGGGCGGACCGGTGAGTCCGTGACCCTCCCGGCACGGCTGGTCGTCCGCCGTTCCTGCGGCGAGGCCGTCCCCCGGGACCCCCTGCCCACCCCGTCCGTCCCGCCCGTCCCGTCCACCCCGTCCCCCGTACGAAGGAGTACGCCGTGAGCAGCCGCAGTCCGGACGAGTTGCTGCGCATCGAGGGCATCCGCAAGACCTTCCCCGGCGTGGTCGCGCTCGACAGCGTCGACTTCGATCTGCGCCGGGGCGAGGTGCACGTGCTCCTCGGTGAGAACGGCGCGGGCAAGAGCACGCTGATCAAGATGCTCTCCGGCGCCTACACGCCCGACGCCGGCCGGATCGTGGTCGGCGGCGAGGAGGTGCGCGTCCATGGTGCGCAGGACTCCGAGCGGCTCGGGATCGCCACCATCTACCAGGAGTTCAACCTCGTCCCCGATCTGACGGTCGCCGAGAACATCTTCCTGGGGCGTCAGCCGCGCCGGTTCGGGATGATCGACCGGAAGAGGATGGACGCCGACGCCGAGGTGCTGCTCGAGCGGGTGGGGGTCAGGGTCTCTCCCCGTGCGCGGGTGCGTGAACTCGGCATCGCCCGGCTGCAGATGGTCGAGATCGCCAAGGCGCTCAGCCTGGACGCCCGGGTCCTGATCATGGACGAGCCGACCGCCGTGCTGACCTCCGAGGAGGTCGAGAAGCTGTTCGTCATCGTGCGGCGGCTGCGCGAGGACGGGGTGGGGATCGTCTTCATCACCCACCACCTGGAGGAGATCGCCGCCCTGGGAGACCGGGTCACGGTCATCCGGGACGGCAGGAGTGTCGGGCAGCTGCCCGCCTCCACCCCCGAGGACGAGCTCGTACGGCTCATGGTCGGGCGGTCCATCGAGCAGCAGTACCCGCGCGAGCGCACCGACGCCGGTGACCCGCTGCTCGAGGTCGAGGGGCTGACCCGGGACGGTGTCTTCCACGACGTCGGTTTCGAGGTGCGGGCCGGTGAGGTCGTCGGCATCGCGGGGCTCGTCGGGGCCGGCCGGACCGAGGTGGTCCGGGCCGTGTTCGGGGCCGATCCGTACGACGCCGGGACCGTGCACGTCGCGGGCGCCCCGCTGCGCCGGCACGACGTGAACGCCGCCATGGCGGCCGGGGTCGGGCTCGTGCCCGAGGACCGCAAGGGGCAGGGGCTGGTGCTCGACGCCTCCGTCGAGGAGAACCTCGGGCTCGTCACGCTCCGGTCCACCTCCCGCGCGGGCCTCGTCGACCTCAGGGGTCAGCGCGAGGCGGCGGAGCGGATCGCCGGGCAGCTCGGCGTGCGGATGGCCGGGCTCGGGCAGCACGTGCGCACCCTCTCCGGCGGCAACCAGCAGAAGGTCGTCATCGGCAAGTGGCTGCTGGCGAACACCAAGGTACTCATCCTCGACGAGCCGACGCGCGGCATCGATGTCGGCGCCAAGGTCGAGATCTACCAGCTGATCAACGAACTGACGGCCGCCGGCGCCGCCGTCCTCATGATCTCCAGCGATCTGCCCGAGGTGCTCGGCATGAGCGACCGGGTCGTGGTCATGGCGCAGGGGCGCGTCGCCGGCGAACTCCCCGCCGAACAGGCCACCCAGGACGCCGTGATGGCGCTCGCCGTCGGCACCACACCGCACAGCAACGGAACGGAGGCCGACGGTGGCCACTGACACGCTCAAGAGCAAGCCGGGCGCGCGGGGCGGCGCCACGGGCGGCCTGCGCCGCCTGCTCCTCGACAACGGCGCGCTGACCGCGCTGATCGTCCTCGTGATCGCCATGTCGGCGCTGTCCGGGGACTTCCTGACCGCCGACAACCTCCTCAACGTCGGCGTCCAGGCCGCCGTGACCGCGATCCTCGCCTTCGGCGTCACCTTCGTGATCGTGTCGGCGGGCATCGACCTGTCGGTCGGTTCGGTCGCCGCGCTGTCGGCGACCGTGCTGGCGTGGAGCGCGACCGAGGCCGGGATGCCGGTCGTGCTCGCGGTGCTGTTCGCCGTCGCGACGGGCATCGTCTGCGGTCTGGTGAACGGTTTCCTCGTCTCGTACGGGAAGCTGCCGTCGTTCATCGCGACGCTGGCGATGCTGTCGGTGGCGCGCGGTCTGTCGCTGGTCATCTCGCAGGGTTCGCCCATCGCCTTCCCCGACTCGGTCTCCCACCTGGGTGACACGCTGGGCGGCTGGCTGCCGGTGCCGGTCCTCGTCATGGTGGTGATGGGGCTGCTGACCGCCTTCATCCTCGGCCGGACGTACATCGGCCGTTCCATGTACGCCATCGGCGGCAACGAGGAGGCCGCCCGGCTGTCCGGTCTGCGGGTGAAGCGGCAGAAGCTCGCCATCTACGCCTTCTCCGGCCTGTTCGCCGCCGCCGCGGGCATCGTGCTCGCCTCCCGGCTGGCCTCCGCGCAGCCGCAGGCCGCGCAGGGCTACGAGCTGGACGCGATCGCCGCCGTCGTCATCGGCGGCGCCTCCCTCGCGGGCGGCACCGGCAAGGCCTCGGGCACGCTGATCGGCGCGCTGATCCTGGCGGTGCTGCGCAACGGGCTCAACCTGCTGTCCGTGTCGGCGTTCTGGCAGCAGGTCGTCATCGGTGTCGTCATCGCGCTGGCGGTGCTGTTCGACACGCTGCGCCGCAAGGCCGGCGCGACCACTCCGGCGGCCGGTGCGTCCGGCGGCGGCGACAAGGGCAGGCAGGCACTCACCTACCTCGTCGCGGCGGTCGTCGCCGTCGCGGTCGTCGGCGCCACCTCGCTGCTGCACAACGGGTCCTCGGCGGCGAAGACGCAGCGGATCGGTCTGTCGCTGTCGACGCTCAACAACCCGTTCTTCGTGCAGATCCGGGACGGTGCCGAGGAGGAGGCGAAGAAGCTGGGCGTCGACCTGACGGTCACCGACGCGCAGAACGACGCCTCCCAGCAGGCCAACCAGCTGCAGAACTTCACCAGCGGCTCGCTCTCCTCCGTCGTCGTCAACCCGGTCGACTCCGACGCCGCCGGTCCCGCGGTGAGCGGCGCGAACAAGGCGGACATCCCCGTCATCGCCGTGGACCGCGGTGTCAACAAGGCGGACACGGCCGCGCTGGTCGCCTCCGACAACGTCGAGGGCGGCGCGCTGGGCGCCGAGGCACTCGCCGAGAAGCTCGGCGGAAAGGGCACCATCGTCATCCTCCAGGGCCAGGCCGGCACCTCCGCCAGCCGCGAGCGCGGCGCGGGCTTCGCGGCCGGGCTGAAGGAGTACCCGGGCATCAAGGTCGTCGCCAAGCAGCCCGCGGACTTCGACCGCACCAAGGGCCTGGACGTGATGACGAACCTGCTCCAGGCGCACCCCGACATCAACGGTGTCTTCGCCGAGAACGACGAGATGGCGCTCGGCGCGATCAAGGCGCTCGGCTCCAAGGCCGGGAAGTCGGTCCAGGTCGTCGGCTTCGACGGCACGCCGGACGGGCTGAAGGCGGTCGAGGCGGGCACGCTGTACGCCTCCGTGGCGCAGCAGCCGAAGGAACTCGGCCGGATCGCGGTGCGGAACGCGTTGCGCGCCGCCGACGGCGAGAAGGTGGAGAAGATGGTGAAGGTTCCGGTGAAGGTGGTCACGAAGGAGAACGTGGCCGGCTTCGAGGGCTGACGCCGGGCGCGCGGGCACGGACGCAGGGGGCGGGCGGTCACGTCGACCGCCCGCCCCAGACCCGTATTCACTCGGGTTCACCCGGGTTCACCCGAATTCTCAGGATCGGAGAGCGATTCATGTACGACTACGACCTCCTGGTCGTCGGCTCGGCCAACGCCGACCTGGTGATCGGTGTCGAGCGCCGGCCGGGCGCCGGGGAGACGGTGCTCGGCTCCGACCTGGCCGTCCACCCGGGCGGCAAGGGCGCGAACCAGGCGGTCGCCGCCGCCCGGCTCGGTGCCCGTACGGTCCTGCTGGCCCGGGTCGGCGACGACGGTCACGGCCGGCTGCTGCTGGACTCGCAGCGGGCGGCCGGGGTGGACACGGTGGGTGTGCTGGTGGGCGGGGCGCCGACCGGGGTCGCGCTGATCACGGTGGACCCGTCGGGGGACAACAGCATCGTCGTCTCCCCGGGTGCGAACGGCCGGCTGACGCCCGCCGACGTGCGGGCGGCCGTGAGCCTCTTCCACGCCTCACGGGTGGTGTCCACGCAGTTGGAGATCCCGCTGGAGACGGTCGTGGAGGTGGTGCGGAGTCTGGTGCCGGGCAGCCGGTTCGTACTGAACCCGTCCCCGCCCCAGCCGCTCCCGTCCGAGGTGCTGGCGGCCTGCGACCCGCTGATCGTCAACGAGCACGAGGCGAAGGTCATCCTGGGGGACGCGGGCGGAATCAGCGACGAACCGGAGGACTGGGCACGGCTGTTGCTGGCGAAGGGGCCGCGTTCGGTGGTGGTGACACTGGGCGGTGAGGGCGCGCTGGTGGCGTCCTCGGAGGGTGTCGCGAGGGTTCCGTCCGTCAAGGTGCCCGCCGTGGACACCACGGGTGCGGGTGACGCGTTCACCGCCGCGCTGGCCTGGCGCCTCGGCGCGGGCGAGCCACTGGCCGAGGCGGCGGCGTACGCGGCCCGGGTGGGAGCGGCGACGGTCACGAAGGAGGGGGCGCAGGTGTCCTTCCCGACGGCGGCGGAGGTCACGTCGCTGTGAAGAAGCACGGGATCCTGAACCGGCATCTCTCCGGCGCCCTGGCCGAACTGGGGCACGGCGACGGGGTGCTGGTGTGCGACGCCGGGATGCCGATACCCGACGGGCCGCGTGTGGTGGACCTGGCGTTCCGGGCCGGGGTGCCGTCCTTCGCCGAGGTGCTGGAGGGGCTGCTGGCCGAGCTGGTGGTGGAGGGCGCGACGGCCGCGACCGAGGTACGGGCCGCGAATCCGGCGGCCGCCGAGCTGCTGTCGGGCCACTTCCCCGCCCTCGCGCTGGTCCCGCACGAGCGGCTCAAGAAGCTGAGCGGCGGCACGCGGCTGGTCGTCCGCACCGGCGAGGCACGGCCGTACGCGAACGTACTGCTGCGCTGCGGGGTGTTCTTCTGAGTTCGCGCGGGGCCTGAGTCAGGGCGCGGAAAGCTTCGAGGGGGCCCGGTCCGTCGACCGGGCCCCCTCGGTTCCCACCCCTGCCAGAACCCCCTGAAATCCCCCCCCGGGTCCCCACCCGGGGGTCCTGACGCACAGTGAGACCCGTCAGGTGCGGGGAGGGTTGTACGGTCCGCGCGAGAATCTCCGCGGGGCGGCGTACGGGGGCGGCGTACGGGGGCGGCCGTCAAGGGACGCTTCTGATCACGCCGGTGCCACGGCTCCGCTAGGCGGCGTGTTCCATGAACCGGGCCGCCGTCTCGGCGAGGACCTCGCGGCCGTCGCGGGTCCACAGGGTGTCATTGAAGAGTTCCACCTCGATGGGGCCGGTGTAGCCGGCCGCCTCCACGTAGCCCTTCCACTCCCGCATGTCGACGGCGCCGTCGCCGATCTGGCCGCGGCCGTTGAGGACGCCCCCGGGCAGCGGGGTGGTCCAGTCGGCGAGCTGGAAGGTGTGGATGCGGCCCTGGGCGCCCGCGCGGGCGATCCGGGCGGGGGCCTGGTCGTCCCACCAGACGTGGTACGTGTCGACGGCGACGCCGACCTGGTGGGCGGGGAAGCGTTCGGCCAGGTCGAGGGCCTGGGCGAGGGTGGAGACCACGCAGCGGTCGGCCGCGTACATGGGGTGCAGCGGTTCGATGGCCAGTCTCACCCCGTGTTCCCCGGCGTAGGGGCCGAGTTCGGCGAGGGCGTCCGCGATGCGTTCGCGGGCGCCGCGCAGGTCCCTGGAGCCGGGCGGGAGTCCTCCGGAGACCAGGACGAGGGTGTCGGTGCCGAGGGCGGCGGCCTCGTCGACGGCGCGGCGGTTGTCGGCCAGGGCGGCGGACCGCTCGGCGGGGTCGCTCGCGGTGAGGAAACCGCCGCGGCACAGGGTCGTCACCGCCAGGCCGGCGTCCCGTACGAGTTTCGCGGCCGCCTCCACCCCGTACGACTGGACGGGCTCGCGCCACAGGCCGACACCCGGTACGCCCGTGTCACGGCAGGCTTCGGCGAGTTCCGGCAGGGAGAGCTGCCGGACCGTCATCTGGTTGATGCTGAAGCGGGCGAGGCCGGCGGTCTTCGTCATGGGGTCACTCCGTACAGGTGCAGCAGGGTCCTCATGCGGTCCTCGGCGAGCTTGGGGTCGGGGAACAGGCCGAGGGTGTCGGCGAGTTCGTAGGCGCGGGCGGAGTGCGGCAGGGAGCGGGCCGACTGGAGACCGCCGACCATCGTGAAGTGGGACTGGTGGCCGGCCAGCCGGGCGAGGAACACCACGCCCGTCTTGTAGAACCGGGTGGGCGCCTGGAAGAGGTGGCGGGAGAGTTCGACGGTGGGGTCGAGGAGGGCGCGGAATCCGTCCGTGTTCCCGGTGTCGAGGACGCGGAACGCTTCGGCGGCCAGCGGGCCGAGGGGGTCGAAGATGCCGAGCAGGGCGTGGCTGAAGCCCTGGTCGTCGCCGGCGATCAGCTCGGGGTAGTGGAAGTCGTCGCCGGTGTGGCAGCGCACGCCCCGCGGGAGACGGCGGCGCAGGTCGATCTCGCGCTGGGCGTCGAGGAGGGAGACCTTGATGCCGTCGATCCGGTCGGGGTGTGCGGCGATGACCTCCAGGAAGGTGTCGGTGGCCGCGTCCAGGTCGGACGAGCCCCAGTAACCCTCCAGCGCCGGGTCGAACATGGGGCCGAGCCAGTGCAGGATCACGGGTTCGGTGGTCTGGCGGAGGAGGTGACCGTAGACCTCGAGGTAGTCGTCGGGGCTCTGCGCCGTCGCGGCGAGCGCGCGGGAGGCCATGAGGATGGCCTGCGCGCCCGACTCCTCGACGACCGCGAGCTGTTCCTCGTACGCCGCGCGGACCTCGGCGAGGGTGCCGCCGGTGAGCTGGTCGGTACCGACGCCGCAGGCGATGCGGCCGCCGGCCGCCTTCGCCTCGGCGGCGGAACGCCGGATCAGCTCCACCGCGCCCGCCCAGTCCAGGCCCATGCCGCGCTGCGCGGTGTCCATGGCCTCGGCGACGCCCAGTCCGTGCGACCACAGGTGGCGGCGGAAGGCGAGGGTGGCGTCCCAGTCGACGGCGGCCGGCGAGTCGGGGGACACGTCCGCGTACGGGTCGGCGACGACATGGGCCGCCGAGAAGACCGTCCGGGAGGTGAAAGCGCTTCCCGGGGTGACGGCGCGGGGTTCGGTGCGGGGTTCGTAGGGGCGCAGGGTGCCGTCCGCGCCGGGCAGGTGGAGGGTCACAGGGCCACCTCCGGTACGTCGAGGCGGCGGCCCTCGGCGGAGGATCTCAGGCCCAGTTCGGCAAGCTGGACGCCGCGGGCGCCGGCCAGCAGGTCCCAGTGGTAGGGGGCGTCGGCGTGGATGTGGCGCAGGAACAGTTCCCACTGGGCCTTGAAGCCGTTGTCGAACTCGCCGTTGTCCGGGACCTCCTGCCACTGGTCGCGGAAGACCTCGGTGGCGGGGACGTCGGGGTTCCAGACCGGCTTGGGGGTGGCGGAGCGGTGCTGGGCACGGCAGGTGCGCAGGCCGGCGACGGCGGAGCCCTCGGTGCCGTCGACCTGGAACTCGACCAGTTCGTCGCGGTGGACGCGCACCGCCCAGGAGGAGTTGATCTGGGCGATCACTCCGCCGTCGAGTTCGAAGACGCCGTAGGCGGCGTCGTCGGCGGTGGCGTCGTAGGGCTTGCCGTTCTCGTCCCAGCGCTGCGGAACGTGGGTGGCGGTGAGGGCGGTCACGGACTTCACGCGGCCGAACAGCTCGTGCAGGACGTACTCCCAGTGCGGGAACATGTCGACGACGATGCCGCCGCCGTCCTCCGCGCGGTAGTTCCAGGAGGGGCGCTGGGCGTCCTGCCAGTCGCCCTCGAAGACCCAGTAGCCGAACTCGCCGCGCACGGACAGGATGCGGCCGAAGAAGCCGCCGTCGATGAGACGCTTCAGCTTGAGCAGGCCCGGGAGGAAGAGCTTGTCCTGGACGACGCCGTGCTTGATGCCGGCCGCGTTCGCCAGCCGGGCGAGTTCCAGGGCGCCGTCGAGGCCGGTGGCGGTGGGCTTCTCGGTGTAGACGTGCTTGCCGGCCGCGATGGCCTTCCCGAGGGCGTCCTCGCGGGCCGAGGTCACCTGGGCGTCGAAGTAGATGCCGATGCTGTCGTCGGCGAGGACCGCGTCCAGGTCCGTGGAGACGTGGTCCAGGCCGTGGCGTTCGGCGAGCGCCCTCAGCGCGTGCTCGCGGCGGCCGACCAGGACCGGCTCCGGCCACAGCACGGTGCCGTCGCCGAGGTCGAGTCCGCCCTGTTCGCGCAGGGCCAGGATGGAGCGGACGAGGTGCTGGCGGTAGCCCATGCGCCCGGTCACACCGTTCATGGCGATTCGCACCGTCTTGCGTGTCACGTCGTTCCC
>NZ_NEUB01000564.1 GCF_002910825.1 Streptomyces sp. SM1
CCCGCCCTGGAGCGTCCCGCGGCCGGACTGGAACCGGTCGTCTACCCGGCGTTCCCGCACCGCCCCCGCCACCGAGCGGTGCCCGCGCCGCCGCCTGCGCTCCGAACGCTGCCTCTGCTGCCTGTGCCGACTCACTCCGCCAACGTACGACCCGTTCGGGTGAGGGGTGTCCACGAGCTGATCCGAAACTCTGCCGTCCGGGTGAATTCGGGGTACCGATCGGACACGTCGCGCACGCACTCGATAACGTGACGGCACCACTCTCACAGCATCTTCCACCGACACTCACGCGACGCCCACGAGGACCCACGCTGCCCGCGCACCGTCTCCCAGACCTCCCCGGCCGAGTCGCCATACCCGCGCAGTCCCGCGGCGAGCCCGGCCCCGCGTCCCCGCTGGAGCGGTTCAACACCGCCCCCGCCCGGGACGCCGAGCACGCCCTTCTGGCCTGTCTGCACAGCCTCCGCTGGGCGCTGCGCCTCGCCGGCCACCGCCCCTACCCCGACCTGGCGTCCCTCCTGGCGGCCGCGGACGAGGCGGCGTACGACCTCTCCGCCGAGGAACTCGCGGAGGCCCTGGCCGCGGAGTCCCTCCCCGCCCTCCCGGAGGACACCTACACGGCCGCCCACACGGCCCTGAGCGCGGCGCACGCGGCCTACGAGGCCAAATTCGGGCACGTGCTCGTCATCTCCCTGGCCGGCGTCCCCGAGGACGAAGCCCTGGACCGGGTCCTGACGGACATCCGGTCACGATTGACGAACGATCCCGACGAGGAGCGGGCCGTAGCGGCGGAGGAACTCCGGAGCCTGGCAAGAGGGCGCTTGACCAGCATCGTCAGGGGCGCGGGGAACTGCGCGACAAGCCCCGACGGAGCCGCATCCGGCAATTGACCGCATACCCCCCACCTCTGTGTCCGGCTAATCCCGCGCACCCCCTTTTCGAGTGCAAGTTTGATCACACCGGCAGGCCCCCCGTAAGCACCGCAGGTACTCGTCGCTACCATGCTGGGGGCCGGTGGACCGTACCCGGCCGGGCCCGACCGACAAGGAAAGCCGGCGCGGCCCCGACCCCCGCTCCCGGAGGAAATTTCCGTGCCGGCTGGAACGCTGTACCGCGGCCGGGAAGGAATGTGGTCCTGGGTGGCTCATCGAGTCACCGGCGTCCTCATCTTCTTCTTCCTGTTCGTTCACGTGCTGGACACCTCTCTCGTACGGGTGTCCCCCGAGGCCTACGACACCGTCGTGGCCACATACAAGACGCCGATCGTCGCGCTGCTGGAGTACGGCCTCGTCGCCGCCATCCTCTTCCACGCGCTCAACGGCCTGCGTGTCATCGCCGTCGACTTCTGGGTCAAGGGCGCCCGCTACCAGAAGCAGATGCTCTGGACCGTCGTCGCCGTCTGGGTCGTGCTGATGCTCGGGGCGATCTACCCCGTGCTCGGCCACGCCGCTCGTGAACTGTTCGGGAGCTGACGCCCATGTCCACGACTGAAACCAACGCCGCGGGCATCGGCCCCGTCGAGGGCGCCTCCCTCTACTCCGTCGACAACCCGGCACCGGTCATCGAGCCCCCGCGCAAGCGGACCAAGAAGACCCCCAAGAGCACCCGGGGCAACTTCGAGCTGGCCGCCTGGCTGTTCATGCGCCTGTCCGGCGTCGTCCTGGTCGTCCTCGTCATCGGCCACCTGCTGATCCAGCTGGTGCTGGACGGCGGCGTCTCGAAGATCGGCTTCGCCTTCGTGGCGGGCCGCTGGGCCTCGCCGTTCTGGCAGGTCTGGGACCTGCTGATGCTGTGGCTGGCGATGCTGCACGGCGCCAACGGCCTGCGCACGGTCATCAACGACTACGCGGAGCGGCCGAACATCCGGCTGTGGCTCAAGGGCCTGCTCTACACCGCCACGGTGTTCACCATCCTGCTGGGCACGCTGGTGATCTTCACCTTCGACCCGAACATCCGCTAGGCACGGGGCTGCGAGAGATATGAAGATCCACAAGTACGACACCGTCATCGTCGGCGCCGGCGGCGCGGGCATGCGCGCGGCCATCGAGTCGACGAAGCGCAGCCGCACCGCCGTCCTGACGAAGCTCTACCCCACCCGCTCCCACACGGGCGCCGCGCAGGGCGGCATGGCCGCCGCGCTGGCCAACGTGGAGGAGGACAACTGGGAGTGGCACACCTTCGACACGGTCAAGGGCGGTGACTACCTGGTCGACCAGGACGCCGCCGAGATCCTGGCGAAGGAGGCCATCGACTCGGTCCTCGACCTGGAGAAGATGGGCCTGCCGTTCAACCGGACGCCGAACGGCACCATCGACCAGCGCCGCTTCGGCGGTCACAGCCGCAACCACGGCGAGGCCCCGGTCCGCCGCTCCTGCTACGCGGCCGACCGCACCGGTCACATGATCCTCCAGACGCTGTACCAGAACTGCGTGAAGGAGGGCGTGGAGTTCTTCAACGAGTTCTACGTCCTGGACCAGCTGATCACCGAGGTCGACGGCGTCAGGAAGTCCGCCGGCGTGGTCGCCTACGAGCTGGCCACCGGTGAGATCCACGTCTTCCAGGCGAAGGCCGTGATCTACGCGTCCGGCGGCACCGGCAAGTTCTTCAAGGTGACGTCGAACGCGCACACGCTGACCGGTGACGGCCAGGCGGCCGTGTACCGGCGCGGGCTGCCGCTGGAGGACATGGAGTTCTTCCAGTTCCACCCGACCGGCATCTGGCGCATGGGCATCCTGCTGACGGAGGGCGCCCGCGGTGAGGGCGGCATCCTGCGCAACAAGGACGGCGAGCGCTTCATGGAGAAGTACGCGCCGGTCATGAAGGACCTCGCCTCGCGCGACGTCGTCTCGCGCTCCATCTACACGGAGATCCGCGAGGGCCGCGGCTGCGGTCCCGAGGGCGACCACGTCTACCTGGACCTCACCCACCTCCCGCCGGAGCAGCTGGACGCCAAGCTGCCCGACATCACGGAGTTCGCGCGGACCTACCTCGGCATCGAGCCCTACACGGACCCGATCCCGATCCAGCCCACCGCCCACTACGCGATGGGCGGCATCCCGACCAACGTCCAGGGCGAGGTGCTGGCGGACAACACCACCGTCGTGCCGGGTCTGTACGCGGCCGGCGAGGTCGCCTGCGTGTCGGTGCACGGCGCCAACCGCCTGGGCACCAACTCGCTGCTGGACATCAACGTGTTCGGCAAGCGGGCCGGTATCGCGGCGGCGGACTACTCGCAGACGGCCGAGTTCGTCGAGCTGCCGGAGAACCCGGAGTCGCTCGTCGTCGAGCAGATCGAGCGGCTGCGCTCCTCCACCGGCACCGAGCGGGTGGCCGAGATCCGCCGCGAGCTGCAGGACACCATGGACGCCAACGTCATGGTGTTCCGCACCGAGCAGACGATCAAGACGGCGGTCGAGAAGATCGCCGAGCTGCGCGCGCGGTACAGGAACGTCGCCATCCAGGACAAGGGCAAGCGGTTCAACACCGACCTGCTGGAGGCCGTCGAGCTGGGCAACCTGCTCGACCTGGCCGAGGTCATGGCCGTCTCGGCGCTCGCCCGCAAGGAGTCCCGCGGAGGTCACTACCGCGAGGACTACCCCCACCGCGACGACATCAACTTCATGCGCCACACGATGGCGTACCGCGAGGTCGGCGCCGACGGCTCCGAGACCGTCCGCCTGGACTACAAGCCGGTCGTCCAGACCCGCTACCAGCCGATGGAGCGTAAGTACTGATGGCTACCCCCGTTCTCGACAAGTCGGACGCGGCCGGTTCCCCCGAGCCCGGTTTCGCCGACTCCCCGTACATCACCGTCACGATGCGGATCCGCCGGTTCAACCCGGAGATCTCCGCGGACGCGGTCTGGGAAGACTTCCAGCTGGAGATCGACCCCAAGGAGCGCGTCCTCGACGCGCTGCACAAGATCAAGTGGGATCTGGACGGCACGCTGACCTTCCGCCGTTCCTGCGCCCACGGCATCTGCGGCTCCGACGCCATGCGGATCAACGGCAAGAACCGCCTGGCGTGCAAGACGCTGATCAAGGACATCAACCCCGAGAAGCCGATCACGGTCGAGGCCATAAAGGGCCTGACGGTCCTGAAGGACCTGGTCGTGGACATGGAGCCGTTCTTCCAGGCGTACCGGGACGTGATGCCCTTCCTGATCACGAAGGACACCAACGAGCCGACGCGTGAGCGCCTCCAGTCCGCCGAGGACCGCGAGCGCTTCGACGACACGACCAAGTGCATCCTGTGCGCCGCGTGCACGTCCTCGTGCCCGGTGTTCTGGAACGACGGGCAGTACTTCGGCCCGGCGGCCATCGTCAACGCGCACCGGTTCATCTTCGACTCGCGTGACGAGGCCGGTGAGCAGCGCCTGGAGATCCTGAACGACCGTGACGGCGTCTGGCGCTGCCGCACGACCTTCAACTGCACGGACGCCTGCCCGCGCGGCATCGAGGTCACCAAGGCGATCGCCGAGGTGAAGCGTGCGCTGATCACGCGCCGCTACTGAGGTTCGCCGTTCGCTGTACGCCCAAGGGCCCCGTTTCTGCCGGAAACGGGGCCCTTGGGCATGTGCCATGCCTTCGGGCGACGGTGGTCAGGTGTACCGGGACGCCGCCGCCCGGGTCGTCAGGGGCGCGGTACCGGCCGCCGCCACGTGGCGCGGGGCGCGGCCCGGGCGGGGCGGGCGTCGTGTACCGGCGGGGGCACGGGTGGACGTACGATCCGCGCGACGGGTGGACGCACACCCCCGCGACCTGCGGCGCGGGCACCTGCACCGTGCCGTGGGCCGTCCGCCCCCGGACGTTAGGCTCTGTTCCCGTGTCCGCGAAGAACGACGGCCCCGACGACGGCGCCGCACTCAGCAAGTCCGAGCAGACCCGCGCCCTGATCCTCCAGACGGCCATGCGGCTGTTCCAGGAGCGCGGGTACGACAAGACGACCATGCGGGCCATCGCCAAGGAGGCCGGGGTCTCCGTCGGCAACGCGTACTACTACTTCGAGGGCAAGGAGCACCTGATCCAGGGCTTCTACGACCGGATCGCCGCCGAGCACCAGGTGGCGACCCGGGAGGTGCTGGCCCGGGAGACCGACCTGGAGGCGCGGCTCGCGGGCGTGCTGAAGGCGTGGCTGGACATCGCCACGCCGTACCACGAGTTCGCGGTGCAGTTCTTCAAGAACGCGGCCGACCCGGACAGCCCCCTCAGCCCCTTCTCCCCGGAGTCGGAGCACGCGCGCGTGGAGGCGATCAGCGTGCACCGGTCGGTGCTGGCCGGGACGAGGACCAAGGTCCCGGCGGAACTGCGCGACATCCTGCCCGAGCTGATGTGGCTGTCACAGATGGGACTGTGCCTGTACTGGATCTTCGACCGCACCGAGGGGCGGGAGCGCAGTTACCGGCTGGCCGAGCGGGGCGCCCGGCTCACCGTGCGGGGTGTCGCCCTGGCCCGCTTCCGGGTGCTGCGGCCGCTGGTCCGGGAGGTGCACGAGCTGTTCACGGAGTTCCTGCCCGGGATGACGAGGGCGCTGCCGGACCCCGCCTCGAAGGCGGCGCCCGGCGAGCGGGGGGCACCCGGCGCGCAGGGGCCACCCCCGGAGACGGGAACGCCCGGCGCGCAGGG
>NZ_NEUB01000565.1 GCF_002910825.1 Streptomyces sp. SM1
GTGGGCCGCCGCGGACGGCGAGCCGGCGGAGAAGACGCCGAGTGCCGCGAGGTGCATCGGGTGACCGGCGGACTCGATGTTCCAGAACGCCAGGTCGAGGGGGGCGAGCGGGTCTGCGGTCATGGGCGGGGCCTCGCGTCGACGACGGGAACGGATCAGCAGTCGATCGCTCCCGGCCGATTACGGTCAAGTACGATCTGGCTACACATAGTTAACAGCATGTGACGTCCATGTTCCTGCCGCCGCTGCGGCGGCAGGGGCGGA
>NZ_NEUB01000566.1 GCF_002910825.1 Streptomyces sp. SM1
CCTGCTCGCCGTACCGCTCGTCCGGACGGTCGCCGTGCTCCTCGCCGCTCTCACCCGCCCGGTCGGGGCCGGCCGCAGCGGCATCGGCACGTCCGGCGCCCTCCGCCCCGCCCTCGTCCCCCGAGGGACCGGCCGGCTCCTGCGGCCGCCGGGCGCGGATCGTCTCGAAAGTCCATGACGCGGGAAGGTTAGATTCCGCTCCGCTCCGCTTCATAGGGCTTGCTGTGAAGGTTTGGTGCGGACCAACGCCCATAGGTTTCGAAACTGCCGAAACCGTTGTGCGCGTGACCCATTGACACCCCGCCAACCCGTCCTCAGTGCCACGCCAGCATTTCGAACGCGTGACGAAATATCGAACACGTCGAACCACAGGCTCCGATGACAGGGTCCACAACAGCAGCGAGGGGCGAACTGCCGTGCGCATCACCGGAATCAGCACACACGTGGTCGGGACGCCGTGGCGCAACCTGACGTACGTCCAGGTGCACACCGACGAGGGGATCACCGGAGTCGGCGAGACCAGGATGCTGGGCCACACCGACGCCCTGCTGGGCTACCTGAAGGAAGCCGAGGTCAACCACATTCTCGGCTCCGACCCGTTCGCTGTCGAGGACCTCGTCCGCCGGATGAAGTACGGCGACTACGGCCACGCCGGCGAGATCGTGATGTCCGGTATCGCCGTCGTCGAGACGGCGTGCTGGGACATCAAGGGCAAGGCCCTCGGCGTCCCCGTCTGGCAGCTGCTCGGCGGCAGGGTCACCGACAAGGTGAAGGCGTACGCCAACGGCTGGTACACCACGGAGCGCACCCCGGAGGCCTACCACGAGGCCGCGCGGACGGTGATGGAGCGCGGCTACCGGGCGCTGAAGATCGACCCGTTCGGCACCGGCCACTACGAACTCGACCACCGGCAGAGCCTGTACGCCGTCTCCCTGATCGAGGCGGTGCGTGACGCCATCGGCCCGGACGCCGAGCTGATGCTGGAGATGCACGGCCGCTTCTCCCCCGCCACCGCCCTCCGCATGGCCAGGGAGCTCGCGCCGTTCAAGCCCGCCTGGCTGGAGGAGCCGGTCCCGCCGGAGAACCTCAAGGCGCTGGAGAAGGTGGCCGCGAAGGTCGACATGCCGGTCGCCACCGGCGAACGCATCCACGACCGCATCGAGTTCCGCGAGCTGTTCGAGAGCCAGGCGGTCGACATCCTCCAGCCGGACGTCGGCCACATCGGCGGCATCTGGGAGACCCGCAAGCTCGCCGCGACCGCCGAGACCCACTACATGCTGGTGGCCCCGCACAACGTCGGCGGCCCCGTCCTCACCGCCGCGTCCCTCCAGGTCGGTTTCACCTCCCCGAACTTCAAGATCCTGGAACACTTCAACGACTTCGCGGACGCGGAGATCAAGAAGGTCGTCAAGGGCGCGCCCCAGGTGAACCCGGAGGACGGCTGCTTCCACCTCTCCGACGCCCCCGGGCTCGGGGTCGAGCTGGACGTCGACGCGGCGGCCGAGTTCCCGCAGCAGCAGGCCCGGTTCGACCTGTGGGCCGAGGGCTGGGAGACACGCAGGCCCAAGGACGCGAAGTGACCGCCGCCGGCCGGCCGCGCACGGCCGCGGGCGGCACCGCCGTCGTCGTCGAGGCACCCGGGGAGCACCGCCTCGTCCCCCACGAGCCGCGCGACCCCGCCCCCGGTGAGGCGCTGGTCGAGGTGCACGCCGCCGGCATCTGCGGCAGTGACCGTGAGGTGTACCAGGGCAACCGGCCCGAGGGGTACGTGCGTTACCCGCTGACGCCGGGCCACGAGTGGTCCGGGACCGTGCGGCGGGTGGGCGCGGGCGTGCCCCGGGCGCTCGTCGGACGCAAGGTCGTCGGCGAGGGGTTCCGCAACTGCCAGGTGTGCGACCGCTGTCACGCCGGTGAGACGACCCTGTGCTCGGCGGGCTACGAGGAGACCGGGTTCACCCAGCCGGGTGCCATGGCCGCCACGCTGACGCTGCCCGCCCGGCTGCTGCACGTCCTCCCGGACGACGCCGATCTGAGCGCGGCCGCGCTGCTGGAGCCGGCCGCCTGCATCGCCGCCGCCGCGCTGAAGGCGAACGCCGTGCCCGGTGAGCGGGTGGCGGTGGTCGGCACCGGCACGCTCGGTATGTTCGCCGTGCAGTTCCTCAGGGCGAACTCGCCCTCCGAGCTGCTGGTCGTCGGCACCCGGGGCGACCGGGAGGCGCTGTCGCGGCAGTACGGGGCGACCGGCTTCCGCACCAAGGACCGCCGGCTCCCGGACGACTTCGACGTGGTGATCGAGACCGCGGGGTCCGCGGACGCGGCCCGCACGGCGGCCTCGCTGCTCCGGCGCGGCGGGCGGCTGCTGCCGCGCAACGTCTCCAACCTGGTGCTGCAGAACAGCTACATCCTGATCCTCGCGATCGGCATGATGCTGGTCATCATCGCCGGCCACATCGACCTGTCGGTCGGATCACTGACGGCGTTCGTCGGGTCGATGGCCGCCGTGTTCATGGTCAGGAACGACATACCCTGGCCGGCCGCGGTGGTGCTGTGCCTGGCGGTGGGCGCCATCGCGGGCTCGATCCAGGGGTGGTTCATCGCCTACGGCGGCATACCGTCGTTCATCGTGACCCTCGCGGGCATGCTGACCTTCCGCGGCCTCACCGAGAACTTCCTGGAGGGCCAGACCCTCGGCCCGTTCCCCAGGGGCCTGCAGAAGGTCGCCAACGGGTTCATGCCCGAGGTCGGGCCGGAGACGAACTACCACAACCTCACCCTGCTTCTCGGCTTCGCGCTGATCGCGCTCGTCCTCCTCCAGGAACTCCGCGACCGCCGGCGCCAGAAGGAGTTCGACCTCGAGGTCCTTCCCACCAAGCTGTTCCTGCTGAAGCTCGTCGCGCTCGCCTCCGCCGTCCTGGTGGTGACGATGCTGCTGGCCAGCTACAAGGGCGCCCCGATCGTGCTGCTGATCCTCGGCGTGCTGCTCGTCGGCTTCGGCTACGTGATGCGCAACGCCGTCATCGGCCGCCACATCTACGCCATCGGCGGCAACCTGCCCGCGGCCAAGCTGTCCGGCGTGCGGGACAAGAGGGTGACCTTCCTGGTCTTCCTGAACATGGGCATGCTCGCGGCCCTGGCGGGCCTGGTCTTCGCCGCCCGCTTCAACGCGGCCTCTCCCAAGGCCGGCCTCAACTTCGAACTCGAGGCGAGCGCCGCCGCGTTCATCGGCGGCGCGTCGATGGCCGGCGGTGTCGGCACCGTACTCGGCGCCGTCATCGGCGGTCTGGTCCTGGGCGTGCTGAACAACGGTATGAACCTCGTCGGCATCGGCACCGACCGGCAGCAGGTCATCAAGGGCATGGTGCTGCTCGCGGCGGTCGGCTTCGGCGTGTGGAACAAGCGCAAGGTCGGTTCGTAAGTCAGCTCGGGCCCCGCCGGACGGCGGGGCCCCTTCCTTTCGGGAGCCGTACATGGAACTGAGCAGACGCACGGTCATCGCAGGAGCCGGAGCGGCGGCGGCCGGGGTGGCCGCCACCACCGCCCTCGGCGGTACGGCACACGCCTCGCCGGGCAGGGGGAAGCCCGCGCGGACCCTCTTCGGCACGCTCGCCGACGGCACCAAGGTGCACAGCTGGTCCCTGTCCAACGGCGGGACCCGGATGAAGGTCCTCTCCTGCGGGGGCATCGTCCAGTCCCTGGAGATCCCCGACCGCCACGGCCGCCGCACCAACGTCTCCCTGGGCTTCGGCACCCTCGGGGAGTACGTCGACTCCAGCCCGTACTTCGGCGCCCTGATCGGCCGCTACGGCAACCGCATCGCCGCCGGCCGCTTCACCCTCGACGGCACCGTCCACCAGCTGGCCGTCAACGACGGCGAGAACAGCCTGCACGGCGGCGGCCGGGGCTTCGACAAGCGGGTCTGGGACGTCGAGCCCTTCACCCGCGGCTCGGACGTCGGACTGCACCTGTACTCCACCTCCGTCGACGGCGAGATGGGCTACCCGGGGACCCTGCGCACGAAGGTCACCCACACCCTCACCCGGGACGGCGACTGGCGCGTCGACTACGAGGCCACCACCGACCGGGCCACCGTCGTCGACCTCACCAGCCACGTCTACTGGAACCTCGCCGACGAGAGCGGCGGCTCGATATACGACCACGAGCTGTCCATCGCCGCCTCCCGCTACACCCCCGTCGACTCCGGGCTGATCCCCACGGGCGAACGGGCGCGGGTCGCGGGCGCCCCCTTCGACTTCCGGCGGACCAAGCCGGTCGGCCGGGATATCCGTGCCGCGCACCAACAGGTGCTGTACGGCCAGGGGTTCGACCACAACTGGGCCCTCGACAAGGGAATCACCCGCCGTCCCGAGCGGGTCGCCGTACTCCGTGATCCGGGCTCCGGCCGGACGCTGAGCATCGCGACCACCGAGCCGGGACTGCAGTTCTACTCCGGCAACTTCCTCGACGGCACCCTCGTCGGCAGCGGCGACCGGGTCTACCGGCAGGGCGACGGGCTGTGCCTGGAGACCCAGCACTTCCCGGACTCACCGAACCAGCCGTCGTTCCCGTCCACCGTGCTGCGGCCGGGCGAGACCTACCGCACGACGACGGTGCACCCGTTCGGGGCATGAGACCAGGTCATGAGCCGCCCTCACATTTTCCACACATGAGCTGAACGGCGGCGTGCCCCGCTCCGTACTCCTGGGTGGCCCGCGCTCCCCCGCGTGGGCCACCCAGGCATGACGGGCCCGCTACGTCCCCGGCGGACCCGCCGTACACGGAGGTTCCATGGCCGACAACGTCACCTCGTTGTTCCGCAGCACCGCGGCGCACAGTCCGTCGATGGCGGCGCTGGCGCGGGAGAGCGACGGGGCCGGCCCGGTGGACTTCTGCATCCCCTGCAATCCGTACTTCCCCACCCCCGCCATGTTCGACGACATGGCGGGCCGGCTGCGCGAGATCATCACGTACTACCCGAGCAGCGCCGACACCATCACCGCCGAGCTGTGCAGTCTGCTCCGGCTGCCGCCGCAGTGCGTCGCGATGGGCAACGGGTCGACGGAACTGATCACCTGGATCGACCACCTCCTGGTCCGCGAGTCCCTCGCCGTCCCCGTCCCCACCTTCGGCCGGTGGACCGACCAGCCCATGGAGACCGGCAAACGGGTCGACATGTTCCCGCTCCAGGAATCCGGCGGATTCGCCCTCGACCTCGCGCAGTACGCGGAGTTCATACGGGCCCGGGGCACCCGGGTGGCGGTGATCTGCAACCCCAACAACCCCGACGGCGGCTTCCTGCACAAGCACGCGGTCGTGCAGTTCATGGACGCGATGGCCGACCTCGACCTGGTGGTGATCGACGAGTCCTTCCTGGAGTTCGCCGACGCGGAGAACGAACCGAGCGTGGTGCAGGAGGCGATGCTGCGGCCCAACGTCATCGTGCTGCGCAGCCTGGGCAAGAACTTCGGCCTGCACGGCATCCGCTTCGGCTACCTGGTCGCCAACCCGGCGCTCGCGGGCAAGGTGCGGGCGATGCTCCCCAAGTGGAACCTCAACTCCTTCGCCGAACACGTGGTGTTCATGCTGAAGGAACACGGTGCCGAGTACGCCCAGAGCCTCCACCAGGTCCGCCGCGACCGGATGGACATGTCCGGCCAGCTCTCCTCGCTGCCCGGCCTGACGGTCTACCCGTCCCAGGGCAACTTCCTCTTCGTGCGCCTCCCCGTGGGCGCCGAGGGAACCGTGGTCCGGGACCGGATGCTCACCGAGCACCGGATCCTGGTCCGTGAGTGCGGCAACAAGATCGGCTCCTCCAGCCGCTTCCTGCGTCTCGTGGTACGCCCCCAGGTGGATGTGCGTCGCCTGGTGTCCGGCCTGGAACAGGTGCTCTACGGGACGTCCAGGAGGGGAGCCGCCGTGCCCGAGCAGGCTTCGGGGACCGGCTACAGCTCGGGCACGGCGGCGGTGGACCGTCTGGTGAGCGAGACCAACGGGTCGGGGATGCGGGGGCTCGCCACCCAGGCCCTCGGCGCCGGTGTCCCGGGGATCGCCCCCGCACCGGCCGCCGGTACCGGCGTGCCGCTCCCCGCCGCCG
>NZ_NEUB01000567.1 GCF_002910825.1 Streptomyces sp. SM1
AGGCCGGGGAACACCGGAACAGGAGGAGGGTGCCTCTCCGCCGGGCGCGGTCAGAGGTGTTCGCGGACCCATTCGGGATCGGGGTTGGTATGTGGCTCGTTCGCCACGACGACGGTCGGCACCGTCTCGTTGCCGTCGTTGGCCGCCCTCACCGCTGCGGCTCCCGCGGGGTCGCGCCAGATGTTGACCCAGTGCAGGTGGCGGGCGCTGCGGCCCAGCCGGATGCGCAGTCGTATGCAGTACGCGCAGCCCGGCCGCCAGAAGACGACCGGCCGACCGTCGACCGCGCTGCGGCGTTGCGCCTCCCGCGCGCCGAGCGACCTCGGAAAGATCAGGGGTGAGCTCACGCCGGCGAGCACCAGGAACACCAGGAGGAGTGCCGCGGCCGTGCCGGGGCTCCCCTCGGAGATCTGCCCGGTGGCGATGGCCGAGCCGCCGAGCACGAGCAGTATCGGCAGGATCCAGGCGCGCATCATGTGACGCAGGCTATCGATGAGCCGGAACGCCCCGCGCACCTGTCCGGCCACGACGGCCGCGGCAGGTGAGGGGCCGGTCCGGGGCGTGGCCCCGGCTCCTCCGGCCCCGTCGCGGCCGCGGGCCCCTGCGTCGCGACGTCGGCGCAGGGTGCTCACCCGACCAGCACGACCTCCAGCGTGCGTGGCCCGTGCACGCCCTCCACCCGGTCGAGTTCGATGTCGCTGGTGGCCGACGGCCCGGAGATCCAGGTCAGCGGACGGGCCGGGTCGAGACGTTCGAGGGCCTGCGGGACGGAGGCGACCACCTGGTCCGGGACGCGGACCACACAGATGTGGTGGTCGGGGACCAGGGTGATACGGCGCCGGCCCTGGTCGGGGGAGCCGTCCAGGACGATGGTTCCCGTCTCGGCGACGGCCAGCGCACAGGCGGTCACCACACTGTCCACCCGGTCCAGCTCGCCCGGGGTGCTCTCCGCCCGGTCCGCCACCCGCGTCACCTCGGTCGACGCCAGCCAGTCCTCGTCGAGGCCGGGCGGCACGAGCACCGACGACGCGCCGCGCGCGGCGAGCAGCCGGGCGACGAGACCGGCCAGCCCGGCCGCGTCGCTGCGGTGCACGATCGCCCGGTAGTCGGCCAGGTTCTCCGCGAGGAGATCCACCGTCTGCCCGGTGGTGCGCCGACCGTGCTCGCGCAGGTAGCCACGGGCGACCGCCCGCTCGTACGGGGTGCCGTCCTCCGGCACGCCGGCGAGGGCGCGCCGCACCCGGCCCAGGATCCGTTCCCTGCTGCTCATCCGGCCGCTCCCTTCTCGCCGTCGCCGCCCCGCATACGCTGCCACCAGTCCCGGAACGGCTCCGCCGGAACCGGCGGCAGATCCCGGGTCCCGCTCCACGCCCGGCCGGGCCCCGGCAGGCTGCGCGGATGGAGACGGCGGGTGCGCGAGGCGAGGCGCTGGCCGGTGCGCAGCACACCGGGGTGCGTGAACGCCCAGCGGGCCGCGCGCATCGCCGCCCGCTCGGCGGCGTGCCCCTTCGCGGGTTGCAGGACCACCTTGTTGCCGGCCCGTGTCACCCGCCCGCCCTCGACGACCCGTTCGCGCAGGTGCACCAGCACCTCGGGGATGTCGATGGCGACCGGGCACACGTCGTAACAGGCCCCGCAGAGCGACGAGGCGTACGGCAGGGACGCGTCGATCTCGCTTCCGGTGCCCCGCAGCTGGGGGCTGAGGATCGCGCCGATCGGCCCCGGGTAGACCGAGCCGTACGCGTGGCCGCCGGCCCGTTCGTACACCGGGCACACGTTCAGACAGGCCGAGCAGCGGATGCAGCGCAGCGCCTGCCGGCCCACCTCGTCGGCGAGGGTGTCGGTGCGTCCGTTGTCCAGCAGGACCAGGTGGAAGGTCCGCGGACCATCCTCGTCGGTGGTGCCGGTCCAGGTGCTGGTGTACGGGTTCATCCGCTCGGCGGTCGAGGAGCGGGGGAGGGTCTGCAGGAACACCTCCAGGTCCCGCCAGGCGGGCACGACCTTCTCGATGCCGACCACCGAGATCAGCGTCTCGGGCAGGGTCAGACACATCCGCCCGTTGCCCTCGGACTCCACCACCACCAGGGTGCCGGTCTCGGCGACCATGAAGTTGGCGCCGGAGACGCCCACCTTGGCGCGCAGGAACTTCTCCCGCAGGTGCCGCCGTGCCGCCTCGGCGAGTTCGGCGGGCGTGTCCGTCAGTCCTTCGGGGGCGGGGCGGCCCCACTCGCTCATCTCCCGGGCGAAGATCTCCCGGATCTCCCCGCGGTTGCGGTGGATCGCCGGCACCAGGATGTGCGAGGGACGGTCCTTGCCCAACTGCACGATCAGCTCGGCGAGATCGGTCTCGTAGGCGCGGATGCCCTCCGCTTCGAGTGCCTCGTTGAGGCCGATCTCCTGCGTGGCCATCGACTTGACCTTGACGACCTCCGACTCACCGGTCGCCTTCACCAGTCCGGCGACGATCCGGTTGGCCTCGTCGGCGTCCGTGGCCCAGTGCACGGTGCCGCCCGCCGCCGTCACCGACTCCTCCAACTGCTCCAGGTACCGGTCCAGATGGCGGAGCGTGTGATCCTTGATCCGCTTGCCCGCCTCCCGCAGCTCCGCCCAGTCGGACAGCTCCGCGACGGCGCTCGCGCGCTTGGCCCGGATGGTGTGCGTGGCGTGCCGCAGATTGCCGCGCAGGGTGGTGTCGTGCACGGCGTCCCGGGCGGCCTCCGGAAACGCCGGCATCCCGACGAAAGTCCCGCTCATACGGCCGGCTCCTCCTCCGTGCTCGCCAGGATCTCCGCGATGTGCACCGGCCGCATGCCGGTGCGCAGCCTGGTCATCGTTCCGCCGATGTGCATCAGGCAGGAGTTGTCCGCCGCGCACAGCACCTCCGCGCCCGTCGACTCCGCGTTGCGCACCTTGTCGGTGCCCATCGCCGCCGAGACATCGGGGTTCTTCAGCGCGAAGGTGCCGCCGAAACCGCAGCACTCCTCCGCCCCCGGCAACTCGGCCAGCTCCAGCCCCCTCACCGCGCGCAGCAGCCGCAGCGGCCGCTCGCCCAGGCCCAGCCCGCGCAGCCCGTGACAGGTCGGGTGGTAGGTCACGCGGTGCGGGTAGTACGCCCCGACGTCCGTCACGCCCAGCACGTCCACCAGGAACTCGGTGAGTTCGTACGTCTTCGGCACCACCGGTGCCAGGGCCGCCGCGAGACCGTCCCCGCGCCCCTCCGCCCGGGCCCGCTCACCCATCCGCGGATACAGCTCCCGCACCATCGCCCCGCACGACCCGGACGGCGTCACGATCGCCTCGTAGTCCCGGAACACATCGGAGAAGTGCCGGGCCAACGGCTCCGCCTGGTGCCGGTACCCGGTGTTGTAGTGCGCCTGTCCGCAACAGGTCTGCGCCACGGGGAAGTCGACCTCGGCACCCAGCCTGGTCAGGAGCTTCACCACGGCGCGCCCGGTGTCCGGATAGAGCGTGTCGTTGACGCAGGTCAGGAACAGGGCGACACGCATCGCGGCTCCTCGTTCAGTCGGTCATCGGGTGGATGCAGGGTAGTGCGGGAGCGGGGACGCGGGAGAGACACCCGTCAGCCCCGGGCGAGCCGGGCCTGCGCCGCCCGCCACCGCTGTGTGCCGCCGCGCGGTGCGTACCGCGTCAGCGGCTGGGTACGGGCGAGCAGCCGCCGCATCCCGGCAAGGTCGCCGACCCGCCCGTGCGCACGGGCCTGCACCAGCACGTTGCCCAGCGCCGCCGCCTCCGTCGGCCCGGCCACCACCGGCAGTCCGCAGGCGTCGGCGGTCAGCTGGCACAGCAGCGCGTTGCGGGTGCCGCCGCCCACGACGTGCACGACGTCCACCGGCTGCCCGGCGA
>NZ_NEUB01000568.1 GCF_002910825.1 Streptomyces sp. SM1
GGGCTTGTATCTCAATTAGTGCTTGTTAAGCATGAGTTGGTGGGATGGTGGACCATGACTGTGCGTCCGCTCGTCACTGCCTTACGGGCCAAGTTCGCCCGGATCCTGCCGCATCTCGATGAGCGCCGCCGTCGGCTCTACTTGGCCAGTGAGGCTGCGGCCATCGGCCACGGCGGGATCACCCTGGTCGCTGTCGCCTCCGGGACCAGTACCGCGACCGTCGCGCGTGGCGTCACCGAGTTGGCCGGGGACCCGGTGCCGACGAGGCGGGTCCGTGCTCCGGGGGCCGGCCGCAAGCCGTTGACGGTCACCGACCCCGGTCTGCTGGCGGCACTGGAGGCGCTGATCGAGCCGCACACCCGGGGCGATCCCGTCTCCCCGTTGCGATGGACCACCCTGTCGCTGCGGGTCCTGGCCTCGACCCTCACGTCGCAGGGCCATCCGGTCAGTGCCGCGACCGTCGGGCGCCTGCTGCGCGGCCTCGGATACAGCCTGCAGGGCACCGTCAAGACCACCGAGGGTGCCAGTCACCCGGACCGCGATGCCCAGTTCGCCCACCTGAACGCCACGGCCACCGCCTTCCTCGACGACAAGCAGCCGGTGATCAGCGTCGACACGAAAGCCAAGGAATGGCTCGGCAACCGCGACCGGCCCGGCCGTACCTGGCGGCCGGGCAAGGACCCGATCAAGGTCGACTGCCACACCTTCACCACCAGCGACCAGCCCGTCGTCATCCCCTACGGGATCTACGACACCGCCACCAACACCGGCTGGGTCAACGTCGGGACCGACCACGACACCTCCGAGTTCGCGGTGGAGTCCATACGCCGCTGGTGGCAGCGTCGCGGGCGGGTGCACCACCCCGACGCGACCCGCTTGCTGATCACCGCCGACGCCGGCGGCTCGAACGATCCCCGCCGCTGGACCTGGAAAAAGCACTTGGCTGCCTTCGCGCTGGAGAGCGGACTGGAGATTACGGTCTGTCACTTTCCGCCGGGCACGTCGAAATGGAACAAAATCGAACACCGGATGTTCTGCCACATCACCGCGAATTGGCGAGGCCGACCGCTGACCAGCTACCAAGTCGTCATCGAGACCATCGCTGCGACGAGCACCCGCACCGGACTGACCATCGGCGCCGAGCTGGACACCGGCAGCTACCTCCTGGGCACGACCGTCACCCCTGCCGAGTTCAAGGCCCTGCCGATCACGCCCGCCGCGTTCCACGGAGACTGGAACTACACCCTGGCCCCCGTCCTGCCCCGAACGCCACAGGCACCGGCTACCGGCCGGGGGATCGATCCCGTCCTGACCACAATGCTCAGCGATCCGGCCCTGACCGGCATGCCGCGGTCCGACTTCGAACGCCTGGTGGCAGTCTCGGAGCCGTACTGGGACGCCATGGCCGAGGCGGCCTTCCAACGACGCTTCCACCGTCCGCGCAGTTACCTCCACCCGCAGACCAGCAGCCTGGATCACTACCACCGCCTCCTGGCGGCGCTGTTGCGCCGCCGCAGGGCGATCACCAGCACCCTTCTAGCGGAGCTGCTGGGCGTCACCCGCACGAACCTCTCCAACCAGTTCCAGGACGGGCACCGACTCCTGGACCTGCACCGCGTCGTCGTCACACCGCTGCCTGGATCGCCGGCTCGCACCCTGGAACAGCTCCGAGCCCACCTGCCCGACGAAGTCCACGAAACAGGTCAACTCTGACAGTTATTCAGATACAAGCCC
>NZ_NEUB01000569.1 GCF_002910825.1 Streptomyces sp. SM1
CCGGGCGGCAGCAGCGCGCCGACCAGGTCGGTGACGACGGTGACCCGGTCGGGCAGCATCTCGGCGGGGCTGAGCAGCACGGTGCCGTGCGGGTCGTGCAGGGTGTCGCGCCAGGTCTCGTCGCTGACCAGGTGCAGTCCCTCGCCGACGGCCGCCTCCACGGTCTCGTGCAGGAGCTCGGGCGGGGCGACGGTCGCGGTGGGGTCGTCGGCGACGGAGAGCACCAGCAGCCGCGGATCACCGCCCTCCGCACGCATCCGGCGGACGGTCTCCAGCAGGGCGTACGAGTCGGGCACGCCGCCGCTCTCGGCCGGGGTCGGCACATGGAAGGCGGGTCTGCGCAGCAGCCGCGCGTAGGGCGCCCACCAGGCGGCACAGGGGCGGGGCACCAAGACGTCGCCGCCGATGGCGGCGGTCAGCGCCACCAGCAGGGCGGGTTCGACCACACCCTGATGGTCGACGCCCCGAACTGGGGTCAGGACT
>NZ_NEUB01000570.1 GCF_002910825.1 Streptomyces sp. SM1
GCATGCGCTGGGCCATCTCGATGTCGACGACCGTGCCGCCGCTCACGGGCCGCACGACGCGGATGTAGGCCGGCGTACGGCCCGTCATCTTCTCCGCGAACTCGCCGACCGCGATCAGCGCCCCCGTACGGGTGTTCACGGCGGCGACGGACGGCTGGTCGACGACGAGTCCGACGCCCTTGACGAACACCCGGGTGCGGGCCGCCCCCAGGTCGACGGCGAAGTGGCAGCGGCGCAGCTGCTCCAGACTTGCGGTCACGGCAGACCCTCCCGAGTGCGGCCCGGCGGCCCGACGGACGACGGACCTCTCAGGCATCGTGCGCGCCGGGCGGGGGCGGGCGCCTTTCCTGGGGGGCCGGGTGGGGGGCCGCCGAACGGGGTCTCTCAGCCGTGGGGCGCCCGGTCCGCCGGTCCCACGACCCCCCTGACCACCCCCAGCTCCACCAGGTCCTGCGGGCGGATGCGGAGCTGGTCCGCCGTTGTCTCCACCTCCCGCGGGGGGCGTTTGAGGATGGCCGCCGCGAGTTCCGGGGCGATCACCGAGAAGTAGCTGTCCGGGGTGGCCCAGGTGTTGCCGGGAGCCGCCAGGGCCAGCGCGCCGCCGGAGCCGCCCTCGCCGACGACCAGGGTGGTCACCGGCGTACGGGCGGCGGCCACGGCGCCGAACAGGTCGGCGATCGCGGCTCCCGCGCCCTGCCGTTCCGCCTCCGCGTCGTTGGCCGCGCCCGGCGTGTCCACCAGGGTCAGCACCGGGATGCCGAGCCGGTCCGCGAGCCGGACCAGCCGGGCGGCCGTGCGGTACCCGGCGGGACGGGTGGCCGTCCCGGTCTGTGCCGCGTAGGCGACCGTACGTCCCTCGTGCTCGCCGAAGCCGCAGAGCATGCCGTCGGGGTCCGTGCCGCCGCAGCGGTCGCCGCCGATCGTGACGCGGGAGGTGAGGTAGGCGTCCAGGTAGGCGGTGGCGCGCGGGCGTTCGGGGGAGCGGGCGCGGCGGACCGC
>NZ_NEUB01000571.1 GCF_002910825.1 Streptomyces sp. SM1
CCGGCGCCTCGCGCCGTACCGCGTGAAACCGGCCGCTCGCGCCCGCTCCGGGCCGCCGCCGGCACGCGTGGCTAGCGGGTGCCCACCGCTGCCCGTACCGCCCGGCGGGCCAGCTGGCAGTCGTCGTGGAGGCGGCGCAGGAGCAGGCGCTGTTCCTCGCCGGATGGTGTGGTACCCGGATGCCCTACCGGCACCGTCTCGTGCATCGAGCGCTGCACGGCCGTCTCGTACGTACGGATCTCCCGGGTCAGCACCAGCATCAGGTTGACCAGGAAGGCGTCCCGTGAGGCGAGCCCCGCCGACTGGGCGATCTGGCTGATCTGGCGCCGGGCCACCGGCGCGTCTCCGAGGACCGACCACAGCGTCGCCAGGTCGTACCCCGGCAGGTACCAGCCCGCGTGCTCCCAGTCCACCAGCACCGGGCCGGCCGGCGAGATCAGGATGTTCGAGAGCAGGGCGTCGCCGTGGCAGAACTGGCCCATGCCCTGCCGTCCGGTCGCCAGCGCGATGCCGTGCAGCAGCTTCTGCAGGTCGCCGAGGTCCCGGTCGGTGAGCAGTCCCAGCTCGTGGTAGCGGGAGATACGGGCCGCGTAGTCCAGCGGCGCGTCGAACGTCCCGGCCGGCGGCCGCCAGGAGTTCAGCCGGCAGATCGCGCCGAGTGCGGCCCTGATGTCCGCCCGCGGCGGTGCCTCCGCCGGGTGCCGCTGGAGTGCCGCCACCCTGCCGGGCAGCCGTTCGATCACCAGCGTGCAGTTGTCCGGATCCGCCGCGATCAGCCGGGGCGCCCGCACGGGGGGGCGGTGCCGGACGAACGAGCGGTATGCCGCTATTTCGTGGCGGATGCGCTCACTCCACGCGGGGGAGTGGTCCAGTAAGCACTTGGCGACCGCGGTGCTGCGGCCCGTCGTGCCGACCAGGAGGACGGACCTGCCGGTGCGGCGCAGCACCTGGACCGGCGCGAACTCCGGGCAGATG
>NZ_NEUB01000572.1 GCF_002910825.1 Streptomyces sp. SM1
CGCCCCCGAGGACCCGGACGAGGACGGCGGCGACACCGCCCCGGTGCTGCGCCGCGGCGACCAGGGCCCGGAGGTCACCGAACTCCAGCAGCGCCTGCGTCAGGTGTACCTCTACAACGACGAGATGCACGGCCGGTTCAACCACCGCGTGGAAGACGCCCTGCGCAACTACCAGTGGTCCCGCGGAGTCCGCGAGGAACTGGGCGTCTACGGCCCCCAGACCCGGGCCCGCCTCGAAGCGGAGACCTGAGGGCCGCGGACCACGGGGCGGCTCGCGGGGCCGGGGCCCGCCCTCCGCACTTCTCCTCTCCCCGCCCCGCCTACTGCGTGACGTGCAGGCGGATCGTGCCGTCCGGGGCGGAGGCCACCCGGACCCGGGTCAGGTCCGTCACGACCGCGTCGGGGGCGTGGAAGCCGGCCCGGGGGCCGATGCCCACGACGCGCATACCGGCCGCGCGGCCTGCCGCGATGCCCGCGCCGGAGTCCTCGAAGACCACACAGTCGGCCGGGTCGACGCCCAGTTCGGCCGCGCCCTTCAGGAAGCCCTCGGGGTCGGGCTTGCTCGCGCCGACCGACTCCGCCGTCACCCGCACGTCGGGCTGCCGCAGCCCGGCGGCGGCCATCCGGGCCGTCGACAGGGCGACGTCGGCGGAGGTCACGAGGGCGTGCGGCAGGCCCGCGAGGGAGGCCAGGAACTCACGGGCGCCCGGTACCTGGACGACACCCTCCGTGTCGGCGGTCTCCTCGGCAAGCATGCGGGCGTTGTCGGCGTGGTTCTGCTCCATCGGGCGGTCGGGCAGCAGCAGGGCCATCGAGGCGTAGCCCTGACGGCCGTGCACGACCTTCATGACCTCGTCGCCGTCGAGCCCGTTCCGGTCGGCCCAGCGCCGCCAGACGCGTTCGACGGAGGCGTCGGAGTTGACGAGGGTGCCGTCCATGTCCAGCAGGAGGGCGCGGGCGGTGAGTACGGCGGTGGCCGTCATCGGCAACTCCAGGAGGGGAGGGGAACGCTTGCGGTGGGGTCCTCGGGGCGGATACCAAGGCGGCCCCGCCCGCCGGTCAGGGAGAACGGGCGGGAGCCACTTTGTTCATCCACGGTACAAAACGGAGTGGGGTTCCCGCCACCGCGTTCGCCGAGCCTTCACCGCGGCTTCGGCCGACCGCCACCCGCACCGCACGCCACCCCGGCCCGTCGCGACACACCACGGGCCACACCTCGGCCCGGTCCCCGCAGGTCACAGGCCATACCTCGACCGCGCCTCCGCACATCACGGGTAACGCCACGGCTCCGTAGCCGCACGTCACAGGCCACACCTCGACCCCGTCTCCGCACGTCACAGGCCACACCTCGACCCCGTCTCCGCACGGCACAGGCCGACTCGACCCCGTCTCCGCACGGCACGGGCCGCCTCGACCCCGTGGGCCACGACGGACGACGACGCCACGGCCCCCTGGCACCGGCGCCGGCACCCGCGCCGGGCGGCGCCACGGTGACCGTGACCGTCGCCGATGCGGATGCCCCGCCCCCCGACGCGCACCCGGCCACTCCGCGACCCGTCGGCGCCCTTGGTGGACAACACCGCGGACCCGCCGCACCCGGCGCCCGCCACCCGCACCCGCGGCGGCGCCCGTCAGGCGGTCACCGCCTCCCAGAGGCTCCACACCCCGAGCCCCAGCATCAGCAGCGCCGCGATCTGCGTGATCAGCTTCAGCGGGACCCGCTTCATCAGCGCCTTGCCGCCGACGATGCCGAGCCCGGCCACCGTCCACAGCGCGAGCACCGCACCGAGACCGACGGAGAGCGGATCGTCGTAGCGGGCGGCGAGGTTGGCCGTCATGATCTGGGTCAGATCACCGAACTCGGCGACGAGGATGAGCATGAACCCCGCCCCGGACACCTTCCAGAAGCTCTGGTTCTCCGGCTTGCGGACCTCTTCCTCGTCCTCGTCCTTCTTGAGCAGCAGCATCGCCGCACCGCCCAGGAAGAGCACGCCCGTGACGGCGTGCACGATCTGCTGCGGCAGCAGCGTGAGCACGCTGCCGGCCGCCACCGCGAGCGCGACATGCAGCGCGAAGGCGGCCGCGACTCCGGCGAAGACGCAGGAGGCGCGGTAGCGGGTGCCGAGGACGAGGCCGGCGAGGGCGGTCTTGTCCGGCAGTTCGGCGAGGAAGACGACGCCGAAGACGACGGCCGTCACGGTCAGGCTGATCAACGGTTCCTCAATCGGTCGGGCTGCCCCACCGAGAGTGCTGTGCGACTGCGCGGACACCTCGGCACGACAGCGCACACGGCGCCCGTGCCGTGGGGCACGGGCGTGCACTGCTTGCCGAAGGTCTCGCCGGCCGGCCCCACCGTGTGAGGCCTGCCTCCGGGCGCCGGCTCAGACGGGCTGAGCAGTATGTCGACGGTCCGGCGTAGGGCTACTCCCCTTCGCGCCGCCCATGGTACGCGAGACCCGCGCCGAGCCCCGCGACCCCGGACCTGCCCCGGACCGGCCCCCGGGGAATCCCGCACCGACCCCCGCGAATCCCACGCCCGCCGCCCTCGTGCGCGGAAACTTCACACCCGAACCATAGACGTGACATGCGCGCGTCATTAGTTTCTTACCGGATCCACCCCTCCCGGCAACGCGGCGCGGCGAGCATTCCCCTGCCCGCACGCCAACGGCCCCACCCCACAAGGGAGTTCGCATGTCGAAGTTCTACGCGCGTCGACGGCTCGGCATAGCCGCGGCGCTCACCGGGCTCATAGCCTCCGTCGGCCTGTTCAACGCCCCGGCCGCCTCCGCCGCCCTCCCCACCCCGGTCAGCGCCGCCACCGCCCGCAGCTACCTCTCCGCCCTGCCCGTGCGCACCGAGAACCGCGCCGGCTACGACCGTGACCTGTTCCCGCACTGGATCACGGTCAGCGGCACCTGCAACACCCGCGAGACGATCCTCAAGCGCGACGGAACGAACGTCGTCACCAACTCCTCCTGTGCCGCCACCAGCGGCAGCTGGTACTCCCCGTTCGACGGCGCCACCTGGTCCGCCGCCTCCGACGTCGACATCGACCACCTCGTACCGCTCGCCGAGGCCTGGGACTCCGGCGCCGGCTCCTGGACCACGTCCCGGCGCCAGGCCTTCGCCAACGACCGGACCCGCCCGCAGCTCCTCGCCGTCACCGACAACGTCAACCAGTCCAAGGGCGACCAGGACCCCGCCACCTGGATGCCGTCGCGCTCGGCCTACCGCTGCACGTACGTCCGGGCCTGGGTGCAGGTGAAGTACTACTACGACCTGTCCGTCGATTCGGCCGAGAAGTCCGCCCTGCAGGGGTACCTCGCGAACTGCTGACGTCTCCCGGACCGCCTCGGGATTCCGGGGTACCCCTCACCCCGGCGCGCCCGGCGGACCGCCGGGCGCGGAGGTCTCCCCCGCGGCCTCCGTCGCTGCGTACCGTACGGGGCGACGGAGGAAGGGGACACCATGGCCGGACTGCGGCTCGGACCGCTGCTGAGGTACGTCGACGGCTCGTCCGCGACCGTCTGGGCCGAGACCGCCCGGCCGGGCACCGTCGAGGTGCGCTGCCCGGACGGGGACGGAGCGGGCGGGAAGGCCGGTACGTTCCAGATCGCGGGCCACCACTACGCCCTCGTCCAGGTGACCGGTCTCACCCCGGGCACGGCCACCCCGTACGAGGTGTTCCTCGACGGCACGCGGGTGTGGCCGCTGCCCCAGGACCCCTTCCCGTCGTTCCCGCCCTCCGTGATCGCCACCCCGGGCCCCGGCGACCGGACGCGCATCGCCTTCGGTTCCTGCCGCTGGGCCTCTCCGCCCACCGGGGAGCCCGATCCCGTCGGCCCGGACGCCCTGGACGCGCTGGCCAAGCGCATCGCCGCCGACCCGGCAGGTGAACGGCCCGACGCCCTGCTGCTCCTCGGCGACCAGGTGTACGCCGACGAGACGTCCGACGCCACGCAGAAGTGGCTCGCCGCCCGCCGCGACCTGAAGGACCCGCCGGGCATCCAGGTGGCGGACTACGAGGAGTACACCCACCTCTACTACGAGTCCTGGCTCGACCCCCAGGTCCGCTGGCTGCTGTCCACCGTGCCCACCTGCATGATCTTCGACGACCACGACGTCATCGACGACTGGAACACCTCCGCCTCCTGGGTCGAGGACATGCGCGCCACGTCGTGGTGGGGGGAGCGGGTGCTCAGCGGCCTCATGTCGTACTGGGTGCACCAGCACCTGGGCAACCTCTCCCCCGCCGACCTCGATGCCGATCCGCTGTACGGTGCCGTCCGGGAGAGCCCCGACGGCACCGACGCGCTGCGCGCCTTCGCCGCCGGGGCGGAGGCGGACGCGACCGCCGCGCGCTGGAGCTACCGGCGCGACTTCGGCCGGGTACGCCTGGTGATGGTGGACAGCCGGGCGGCCCGCGTCCTGGAGGAGGGCGGGCGCTCCATGCTGGACCGGTCCGAGGCCGACTGGCTGCGCGAGCAGGTCTTCGACGGACGCGACTCGTACGACCACCTGCTGATCGGTACGTCCCTGCCCTGGCTGCTGCCCCATCTGGTCCACGACGTCGAGGCGTGGAGTTCCGTGCTGAGCCGGGGCGCCAAGGGCCCCCGCTGGGCGCGGCTCGGGGAGAAGCTGCGGCGCGCGGCGGACCTGGAGCACTGGTCCGCCTTCCCGGAGTCGTTCGACGAGCTGGCGGAGCTGATCGCCGAGGCCGGTACGGGGCCGGAGGCGCCGGCGACGGTGTGCGTGCTCTCCGGGGACGTCCACCACGCCTATGTCGCCGAGCCGAGCTGGCCGGGGCGGGCGGCGCCGGACGCCCGGGTGGTGCAGCTGACCTGCTCCCCGGTGCACAACTCCATTCCGCTGTCGATAAGGCTCGGCTTCCGTTTCGGGTGGAGCGCCGCCGCGCGGGGGCTCGGGCGGGTGTTCGCGCGGCACGGCGGCCTGGACCGGCCGGCGGTGGCCTGGCGCAAGACGGGCGGGCCCTGGTTCGGCAACCAGCTCATGACCCTGTCGGCGCAGGGGCGTTCCGCGGTGCTGCGGCTGGAGCACGCGCGGCGGGAGCGGAACGGGGCCGGGGCACGGCTCAGGACCGTCTCGGAGACCCGGCTGAGCCGGTGAGAGCGAAGGCACCTGTGAGGCGCCTGTGCAACAGGGTGCGTATTCGGTCACGCCTTCGGGCACAGGGGCCCGGCGCCGCGCCGTACTGACGTGCGACGGCGGGCCTCCGAGCAGCCGGAACGGCGCTCACCCATAACAGAATGTTGAACTTGCAAGTAAGCGTCAGGCCCTCCTAGCGTGGGAATCCGACTCGGTTCCGTCCCCCCGGACCGGCCCCGTCCGGGGGGACGGCCTGACCGAAGGAGACACCCACATGACCGGACGGCTCAACAGCGCCCAGCCGTACGTGCTGGGCCTGTTCCGCATGGTCGTCGGACTGCTCTTCGCCTGCCACGGCGCCGTGTCCCTGCCGGGTCTGCTCGGCGGCGTCGACGGCAACGGCGGCACCGTCGGATCCGGCACCTGGCCGGGCTGGTACGCGGCCCTGATCGAACTCGTCGGCGGCGGCCTCGTCCTGCTCGGGCTCGGCACCCGGGCGGCGGCGTTCATCTCGTCCGGCGCGATGGCGTACGCCTACTTCAAGGTCCACCAGCCCGAGGCCCTGTGGCCGATAGAGAACAACGGCGAAAGCGCGGCCATGTACTGCTGGGCCATGCTCCTGCTGGTGTTCACCGGCTCCGGCGCCTTCGGCCTGGACCGCCTGTTCGCCAGGCGCTCGTCGCCGGACGTCCCGCGGACGGCGGAGCAGGCCCCGGGTGACGGCCTGACCGTCGCCGGCCGCCCCTGACCGGCCGGGCGGCGTCCTCCCCCCGCGACACGTCGGGGAGGGCGCCGCCCGCGACGCGACGGACAGCGACGCGCCGCGACGGGAGGGCGAACTGCGGGGACCGGCAGCGCGAACCCGGCGCGAACCCCCCGTGACCTTTCCGTCACTTACCGGGCGTACGCTGTATGGCTGTCATCGGCCACACTTCTGCCACTCCTGCCGCCCCCTCCGCGACAGCCCGGCCGGAACGGCCAACGGGGGCGTTCCGGGGAGTTCGGGTGGAGAGTGTGGGGTCGCTGGTCGCCAGCCCGTGGATCTATGCGGTGGTGGCCCTGTCGGTCCTGCTCGACGTCTTCCTCCCGGTCCTGCCCAGCGGGGTTCTGGTGATCACCGCGGCCACGGCGGCGGCGGCCGGTACGGCGACCGACGTGCCCGACATCCTGGTGCTGACCCTCTGCGCCGCCACCGCGTCCGTCCTCGGCGACCTGGTGGCGTACCGCCTCGCCTGGCGCGGCGGCGCCCGTCTGGACCGGGCCATCGCCCGCAGC
>NZ_NEUB01000573.1 GCF_002910825.1 Streptomyces sp. SM1
GCCGGCGGCGCGCCGTCGGCAGGGCGACGAGGGACCTCGAGCGGTCGACGGTGGAGAGCATCAGCAGGACCTTTCCGGAGCCGGACACGAGACCGTCTACCCAGCGCCGCGCCGGAGTTGATCTCCTTTTCCGATCATTGTGCAACCTCACACTGACAACGCGGGAAGGTTTTACCCCGTTCCCGTCCCGGCGTGTCGCGGTCCGGTGGCGAACCGCCCCCGTCCGGGCGAAGCGCTCCCGCGCTCCGGGCGGGGCGTTCCCGGGCACCGGGCACGCCGCTCCCGGGTCGCGCCCCCCGCTGCGGGCGGGGCGCCTGCGGGCCGTCATCCGCCCGGCCCCGGGTCCGCGTGGACCGGCGCGTCACCACCGGCACGCGCCGCTTCCAGCTGGGCCGCGAACGCGATCCCGAGGAAGAGGGCGACGGCGGTCAGGTTCGCCCAGAGCAGCAGGGCGACGAAGGCCGTCAGCGGCCCGTACAGCGCTCCGAACGCCCCGCTGCCCTCGACGTACAGCGCGAGCAGCCACGTCGCGGCGACCCACAGCAGCAGGTGGACGGCCGAACCGAAGGCCAGCCAGGTGTAACCCGGCTGGACGCGCCGGGGCGACCAGCGGAAGAGCACCGCGGAGGCGACCCAGGCCAGCAGCAGCCCCACCGGCACGTCCAGCGCACCCCACCACCCGGTGCCGCTCCCCTTTCCTCCCACCACCTCGGCCACCGCGTGGCTCACCGCGTCACCGGCGACCAGTACGACGAACCCGAGCACCATCGGCAGCCCGGCGGCGAGCGCGAGAAGGACGGCTCTGCCGTACTTGCGGGGGAAGGGGCGGTCGCGTTCGATGCCGTAGATGCGGTTGGCACCCCGCTCGATCTGGCCCATGGCGGAGGCGAGGTTGAGCACGGCGAAGCCCAGACCGAGCCACAGGGCCAGGGTGCTCCCGAGGTCGTCGTGGGCGGTGCGCCGGGTCCCTTCGAAGGCGTCCGCGACGATGTCGGCGCTGGCGCCCGGCACGATCCGGCCGAGGGCGAGCTCGATGACGCGGCCGACGCCCTCGGTGTGCACGGAGGTCGCCAGGCCCACCAGCGCCACGGTGAACGGAACCAGACCGAGGACCACCTGGAAGGCGAGCGCCCGTGCGTTCGTGAAGCCGTCCGCGTAGCGGAAGCGGGCGAACGAGTCGGTCAGCAGCCGCAGGCTCCCGTAGTGGCGGAGCGCGGTGAACGCCTCGTCGCCGGAGAGTTCGTCCCCGAGCATGTCCCGGGTCTGCGGAACGCGGACGACGGTTCCCATACGCGGACCCTCCTCACCTGAGTGGTTTACTCCCCCACTGATCGCCCCTTTCGGCGCCCGCACACCTCTTGTAGTGACTCACACGGTGTCCCTAGGATCACTGAACAGCGCGAGTGAAACGTTTCAAGCATCGTAGGTCGGCAACGAGCAAGGGACGCGACATGGCTGAAGGATGGAAGCGCAGGGTATTCCTGCAGGGCACCGCGGCCGCCGGAGCGGGCATCGGCGCGTTCACCGGCGCCGCACCGGCGACGGCCGCGCCGGCGCGCGGACCGGGGGCGAGCGGGCTGCGCATCGTGCGCACCACCGTGGAGTACGCCGGGACACTGCTCGGCACGGACGTCGAACGCCCCCGGCTCACCTGGGAGCCGGCGGCCCCGGGACACGGTGTGCGGCAGCGCGCGTACCGCGTCCAGGTGGTGCGCGACCGCGCCCGCTGGGACGGCCGGAAGGTCTGGGACTCCGGGAAGGTCGTCTCCGACCGGACGGTCGGAGTCGCCTACGACGGCCCCGCGCTGCTCCCCCGCACCCGCTACTTCTGGCGCGTGCGGGTGTGGGACGCCGACGGACGCGCGTCCCGCTGGAGCGAACCGAGCTGGTGGGAGACAACGTTGTCGGAAGGCGACTGGCGGGCGCGCTGGATCGGCGCCGACGCCCCGCCGCGGCCCCCGTCGTTCGAAGGCGCCTCGTGGATCTGGGCGCCGGGCGCCACCCCGTCCGACGCGCCCGAGGGCCCGCGGTGGTTCCGGGCGCGCCTCGCGCTGCCGGCCGGCGCGGACGTCCGGCGGGCGGTGCTGGTCGCCACCGCCGACGACGACTTCACCCTCTACGCCGGCGGGAGGCGCGCACTGCACGCACCCCAGCGGCAGGACGGCTGGCGCACCGGTCAGGTCGCCGACGTGACCGCCCTCGTCCGCGACACGTCCTCCCGGGAGGTCGTTCTCGCCGCCCTCGCCACCAACCGGGGCGGCGCCCGTGTCAATCCGGGCGGTCTGCTGGTGCGGCTGATCGTGGACACGGCCGAGGGGCAGCGCCGCGAACTGGTCACCGGTGACGACTGGCGCGTCTCCGAGACGGAACAACCGGGCTGGCAGCAGCCGGACTTCGACGACAGCGGGTGGGCCGGAGTCGCGGTTCTGGCGCCGTACGGACAGGGGCCGTGGGGCTCGGGCGTGTCGGTGGCGGAGCCGGAGCAGCCCGCACCACTGCTCCGCAGAGGCTTCACCGTGCGCAAGAAGATCTCCCGGGCACGCCTGTACCTCAGCGGACTCGCCTACTACGAGGCGCACCTCAACGGCCGCCGGGTCGGGCGGCAGGTCCTCGACCCCGGCTTCACCGACTACGACGAGACCGTGCTCTACGCGGTGCACGACGTGACCGGGCTGCTGGAGCGGGGGGAGAACGCGCTCGGTGTCACCCTCGGGCGCGGGTTCTACGGCATGACCACCCCGAACGTGTGGAACTGGCACCGCGCACCCTGGCACGGCGAGCCGCGGCTGCTCGCCCAGCTGGAGATCGACCACCCGGACGGCTCCCGCACCACCGTCGCCTCGGACGGCGAATGGCGGCTGACCGAGGGTCCCACCCGCTCCAACTCGTTGTACGCCGGGGAGAGTTACGATGCCCGGCTGGCTCCCGGGGGCTGGACCCTTCCGGGGTTCGACGACAGCGCGTGGCGCCCGGCCGGGGTGCAGGAGACGCCGGGAGGGAAACTGCGGGCCCAGCCGCACGACCCGATCGAGATCATCGAGACGGTGCGGCCCGAGGAGATCAGCGAACTGCGCCCCGGGGTGTACGTGGTGGACATGGGCCGCACCATGGCCGGCTGGACCCGGCTGACCGTCCGGGGCGCCGCCGAGGGCACCGTGGTGCGGCTGGTGCACGGGGAGCAGCGGACGGACGACGGCAGTGTGGAGGCCGGGACGGGGCATGTGCCGGGCCGCTTCCAGACGGACGAGTACGTCTGCGCGGGCCGCGCCGAGGAGGTCTGGGAGCCCTCGTTCTCCTACAAGGGCTTTCGCTATGTGCAGATCAGCGGGCTGCCGGCCCGGCCCTCCCCCGGCCAGGTGCTGGGCCGGGTGGTGCACACCCGGGTCGAGGAGGTGAGCGGCTTCGCGTGCTCCGAGCCGTTCTACGAGTGGCTGGACGGGGCGATGCGGCGGACCGTGCTGAACAACCTGCACGGCATTCCGACGGACACCCCGATGTACGAGAAGAACGGCTGGACCGGTGACGCGCAGGTCGGGGCGCCGGTGATGGCGTATGCCTTCGGGGTGCACCGGTTGCTGTCCAAGTGGCTCGGCGACCTGGCGGACAGCCAGACCGAAACGGGTAAGGTGCCGGTGATCGTGCCGAGCGGCGGGTGGGGGTACCGGGAGGCGGCGCCGTCCCCGGAGTGGACGACGGTGTACCCGTTCGTGGTGCGTGAGATGTACCGCGTGTACGGCGACGAGCGGGCGGCCCGGGAGCACTGGACGCCCTGGTGCGCTACCTGGACTGGGAACTGTCCCGGCTGGTGGACGGACTGGCGGTCACCGCGCTGGGCGACTACCTGCCGCCCGGCTACGGCGGCAATCCGCCCGAGGACACCCGGCTCACGGCGACGGCGTATCTGTACCGCGCCCTGTCGCACACCGCGGAGACGGGCGACCTGCTGGGCGAGGACGGGACCGCGGCCCGTTACCGGGAGGCCGCCGGGAAGCTCAGGGACGCCCTCAACGCGGCGTTCCTGGCCCCGGAGGGGCACTACCGCACGGCCAGGGACCCCGGCTACCGGCAGACGTCCAACGCGGTGCCGCTGGCCTTCGGGCTCGTACCGCCGGGCGCCCGTGCCTCCGTGCTCGACAGTCTGGTCAAGGACATCGAGGAGCGCGGGAACCACCTCGACACGGGCGCGCTGGGCACCAGCGTGCTGCTGCGGGTGCTGTGCGCCCACGGCCGCCCGGACGTGGCGCACGCCGTCGCGACGCAGCGGACGTATCCGGGCTGGGGGTACTGGCAGGAGAACGGCGCCGACACCATGTGGGAGATGTGGCCGTTGGAGTCCCGCTCCCGCGACCACTATTTCCAGGGCACGGTCGTGCAGTGGCTGTACGAGAACGTGGCCGGTCTGCGTCCCGGTGACGCCGGGTACCGCACCTTCGTGGTGCGGCCCGACGCCCGTACGGGGGTGAACTGGGCGCGCACCTCGATCCGCACCGTGCGGGGCCCGGCCGCGGTGTCCTGGTCGCGGATCGAGGGCCGGCTGCGGCTGACGGTGCGGGTGCCCGTCGGCTCGACCGCCGACGTCCATGTGCCGGCCGGCGGCCGCTCCGCGGCCGACGCTCCGCAGGGGGCGGAACTCCTGCGCACGGATCCGGATTTCGTGGTCTACCGGGTGCCGCACGGGACGTGGGAGTTCACCGGGCAGGCGTGAGCGCGGGCGCCGGGCGGTCACGGCGGGCGGTCACGGCGGCGGCGCGAACCGGGGGTCCGTGCCGCCGTTGCCGCGATCAGGTCCCACGGCGCTCACTTCTTCTTCTTGTTCTTGAGCGCCGAGGGCTTGTGGACCGCGGATCTGCCCGACTTGTCGCTGCGCACCTCGTACTGCGGTTCCTCCTCGGAGGCGTCGACCGTGCGACCGGCCGCCTCCGTGCGCCGGGTGATCTTCTTCTCGACCTTGCCCGTCGTCTCGCTGCCGTGGCTGCTCCAGGCGACCTCGTCGCCCTTGCTCAGCTCCTCGCCGCGGTCGCTGTCCTTGCCCATCCCTGGTGTCTCCTTCGGTGGTGATCGCTCGGTTCCACCCTGGAGGCGGCGCGGCCGGCGCGCATCCCGGGGA
>NZ_NEUB01000574.1 GCF_002910825.1 Streptomyces sp. SM1
CGGCTCGGGGGAGGCCAGGACGACCCGTGCGATCAGCCGTCCGGGGGCCACCGGGTCGCGGGCCAGGTCGGCGGCGTCGTAGTCCGCGAGGAACGCCCGGGTGTGCGCCCACCACTCCCTCCGGTACCGCTCGTCGCGCGACGGCAGCTCACGCGCGTACACGCGCAGTTCCCGGTCGAGGAACTTGGCCCGGGCCCGGCGTGCCAGCGGCTTCTCCCCGGCGTCGAGCAGGGTGTCGTGGGCGGTGCGGCACGCGTGGGTGCGGGAGCGCCAGTTGTCGATGCCCGCGCGGTCCAGCGAGATCGACAGCCGCCGCGCGGAGCGGCGGACGTGCCAGACGTACACCCGGTCGGGGACCAGTGCGATACGGGGCGCCGCGGCCCACACCCGCGCGGTGAACACGATGTCCTCGTAGGGGAACCGGCCCTCGGGGAAGCGGATGGCGTGCTCGCGCAGGAAGGCCGTGGCGTAGAGCTTGTTGACGCAGAGGGTGTCGTGCATCAGGCGGGGACGGCGCGCCGGGTGGGTGAGGACCGCGTGGGAGGCGTACAGGCCGGGCTCCCACGGCACCTCGCGGCCCGACGGCAGCTCACGGCGGACGCACAGACCGCACGCGACCTGCGCGTCCGCCCGGGTCGCGGCGGTGAGCAGCGCGTCGACGGCGCCGGGCGGCAGGACGTCGTCGCTGTCCAGGAACATCACGTGGGACGTGCTCACCGCGTCCAGTCCGGCGTTGCGCGGGGTGCCGCAGCCGCCGCTGTTGACGGGGAGCCGGATCACCCGCAGCCGGGGCTCGTCGGCGGCCAGCCGGTCCAGCAGGTCCGCGCTGCCGTCCGTCGAGCAGTCGTCCACGGCGACGACCTCGCGCACGGCGGGGCCCTGCGCGAGTGCCGAGCGCACGGCATCGGGCACATGGGCCGCGTCGTCGAAGCCGATGACGATGACGGAGGCCTGGGGGCGGTGGGGGCGCATGGCGTCCTCGAGATGTTATGAACTATTTGTCGTTCTTGCACCCTTCATACCTCGGCGCGGCCCCGTGGTCCTGCGCAGGGCCACGGGGCCATCCGCTCATACGTGCGAATCTGCCGTCTCGTCCGCTCCGGCGCGCAGCCACCGCACCACGGCCCCGGCACTGTACGGGCCGCCGTCGGGGGCGAGGTGCCGCAGGAAGTCCAGGTCCTGGCCGATGGTGACGACGGGCGGTTCCACCACACCCCGCGGGCGGCGCTGTCCGAGGCCGACGGCGGCCAGCAGGCCGTTGCACAGGCAGTGCCGCCCCTCGATGTCTCCCGCCTCCCCGCCCTTGCGGACGTACGCCGCCTGAGGCTCCGCGGGGCAGCGGTAGCCGAGGGTGCCCTGGGGAGTGCGGTAGGGCGTGCGCAGATAGCCGAGATCGCAGACACGGGCGCGGGCGTCGCCGACGCCGGGGTCGGCCAGGGTGCCGGGCAGGTCGGCGACCTTGAACGGGAAGCTGGTCGGGGAGGCCGCCGGGTCGTTGCGCACCAGCAGTCCGCCCGTCAGCTCCCGCTCGACCAGCCGCCGCCGCAGCCCGGCGTCCAGGCCGGACTCCTCGCAGAGCGCGAAGACGCTGCCGAGCTGGACGCCGGCGGCCCCCGCCGCCCTCGCCTCGCGCAGCTGCCGGGGTCCGCACTGGCCGCCGGCGATCCAGAACGGCAGTCCGAGGCGGGCCATCTTCGCGTAGTCCGGGGTGTCCCTGGGGCCGTAGACGGGGTCGCCGGACCCGTCCAGGCTCAGCGGCCCGCGCGGCGGGGCGCTGTGACCGCCCGCACGGTGGCCCTCGACGACGAATCCGTCCGGCCGGGTCTCCTGGTCGCGGTTCAGATACGCGGCCAGCGCCGGCAGCGAGACGATGGCCAGGACACGGGGACGGCGCAGGCGCCCGGTGAGACCCGTCAGCGCCCCGCCCAGCACCGAGGCGGGGTCGAAGCGCAGCTCGTGGGGCTGATCGTCACCCGCCACGTCCACCCGTACGGTGACCGGCTCCGCCCGGGCGAGGCGGGTGGCTGTCCCGGGAATCTGCGCGGGGATGCCGGCGCCGACCAGGATGTGGTCGACGCCGGCCAGGATCGCGCCGAACATGGCCGGGGCGGTGGCGGGCTGGACCTTCTCCAGGTAGTTCACGCCGACCGGTCCGTCGTGGCCCTCCCTGGCGAGCCACACCTCGCAGAAGTTGGCGATCACGGTCAGCGGACGGGAGGGGCACGTCTCGTCGGCCGTCATCATGGGCGTGGCCGCGAAGCGCTCACCGGGTCCGATCCCGCCCTCGACGAAGTAGCGCTCCCGCAGCGCGTCGGCGAGTTCCGGTACGGGGAAGGCGGCCAGTGCCCGCCGGAGGTGACCGCCCGGGTCGCCGCTCTGGAGCACCCGGATCAGCACGGTGTCGAGGGCGGTGCCGGAGACGACCCCCAGCTGTCCGGTGCGCGCGACGGCCCGGGCGAGCCGCCAGCCGGACACCCCCACACCCATGCCGCCCTGGATCAGCCACGGCAGACCGGCCGCCGCCCGGGTTTCGTTCATGCGGTCCTCGCATACGCCATGCCGGCCGAACCGGGGAGCGAGCCCGGGTCCATGCCGGCGTGCCCAAACTTACGGTCCCGTAAGCTACGGCATCGTAACCTACGGTGCCGTAAGTTAGGCGTCAGGGCGGGCGCTCGGTCCCGGCGCACCTGCCCCGGACTGCCGCCGACCGCGCCGGGCTGCTACGCGCCCTCCGCCGCGGCCCTGTCCAGGGCCGCGGTCAGCTCGTGCAGGCGGGCGCTCAGCGAGCGGAGTTCGTCGCCCCCGAAGCCGGTCGCGGCCAGGATCCGGCGCGGCACCTCGACGGCCCGCTCCCGCAGCGCGGTGCCCTCCTCGGTGGGCCGGACCTCCACCGACCGCTCGTCGCGCGCGCTGCGCTCCCGGCGCACCAGGCCGGCCGTCTCCAGCCGCTTGAGCAGCGGGGACAGTGTGCCGGAGTCCAGCCGCAGATACTCGCCGAGCTTCTTCACGGGCAGCGTGCCGTGCTCCCACAGCACCAGCATGACCAGGTACTGGGGATAGGTGAGGCCGAGATCCCTGAGCACGACGCGGTAGACGCCGTTGAAGGCGCGGGAGGCGGCGTGCAGGCTGAAGCAGATCTGCCCGTCGAGGCGGAGCCAGTCGTCCGCGGCGCCGGGCAGCGGGGCCGTCGCGGATGGGTCCGGAGTGGCTGTCATGCCTCCAGGGTAGCTCTTGCGGGCCATTTGGTTGCACACAATTTAATTGCGTGCTCTACTTGAGGTCGTCAGGCGGCCGGAGCCCACCAGGGATCCGGCCCGGCCATCACTCAGGAGGGGTTCTTCCATGGACGCGCTCTACACCGCCGTCGCCACCGCCACCCACGGCCGTGAGGGCCGCGCCGTCACCTCCGACGGCAAGCTGGACCTCGGCCTCGGCGCCCCGGTGGAACTCGGCGGCAACGGCCAGGGCACCAACCCCGAGCAGCTGTTCGCCGCCGGTTACGCGGCCTGCTTCGGCAGCGCCCTCGGCGTGGTCGGACGGGCGGCGAAGGTCGACGTCAGTGAGGCCGCGGTGACCGCCGAGGTCGTCCTCGGCAAGCAGGGCGAGGGCTTCGCGCTCGCCGTGACCCTGCGCGTCGAACTGCCCGACGGCCTCGACGAGGCGACCGGCCGCAAGCTGGTCGAGCAGGCCCACCAGGTCTGCCCCTACTCCAACGCCACCCGCGGCAACATCCCGGTCGACCTCGTCATCGAGTAGTCCCGGCGGACGCCACCGGCGCGGTTCACTCCCCGACCCGCGCCAGCACCTCTCCCGTCCGCCGGCTCCACGCCACCACCACCGCCTCCTCGGGCACCCGCTGCCAGGGCGTCAGCAGCAGCCAGCGCGCGTGGTACCGGCGGACGATCGCGGCGCGCCCGGCCCGGGTCGAACCGGGATCCAGGTACGCGCGCACATCGGCCGCCCGCCGCAGCCGCTCCCGTTCGTCCAGCGCGGCGTCCGGCCAGGCGGGCGCCGCCAGGTTCGGCCCGTACCCGGCGATCGCGTGGACGGCGTGGTAGCCGTCCGTGATCACCACCTCGCCCGGGCCGATGTACCGCGCGGCCCAGTCGTACGCCGGCCAGTCGGGCGGCTGTTCGAAGCCGACCGGATCCACCGCGGCCGGCTCGCCCTGCTCGACCTTGGTGCCCTGCGGCACGTACGGGACGATGCGG
>NZ_NEUB01000575.1 GCF_002910825.1 Streptomyces sp. SM1
CTGCACTTCGTCCGGGCCAAGGACGGGCTGCCGCCCGGCAGCCCGCGCACGGTCGCCGAACGGACCGCCGAGCTCTCCGGCACCGGCCCCGTCGACGTACTGCTCCTCGACCATCTGCGCAGCACCTGGCGCAGCTCCGGCCTGCCCTCCGCCGACGGCCCCCTCCTCGCCCGCGCCGGCCGCGGCGAGCTCGGCCTCGACGACAGCGCCTATCTGCTGCGGCTGACCCCGCTGCTCGGCACCCGCGTCCTGCGCGCGTCCTTCTGGCGTGCGCACGAGGAACAGCTCACCGCCGGTGACGAACCCCTGGCCGCCCTCACCGCCCTCCTGCTCGCCGGCCGCGTCGCCTGCCTGCCGCACATCGCGTACGAGGACCGCAGACTGCGCCCCGCCGGTCTGCCTCCGGTCACCGCCGAACAGCACTTCGCGCTCGTCGACCGCTACGAGACCCTTCTCGATCTCGCCCGCGAGCGCCCCGCCGTCTACACCGTGCTGTACGAGATCATGGTCCGGGACTGTCTGCGCGCCTTCACGCGCGGCGGCATGCCCGACGACGTGGCCGAGGAGTTCTTCCGCCGCGCCTCGGTCGCCGCCCTGCGCCGCCGTCCCGAGGGACACCGGCGCCCCGCCGGCCTCGAGGGCGTGCGCCGCTCGCTGCTCGAAGAGGGCGCCTACACCAAGTACCGCGCCTTCCAGACCGCCAACCGCGCCCGCCGCGCGCTGCGTTCCACGGTGCGCGCCGGACGGCGCCAGGCCGGCGCCCGGATCCGCGACCACCAGTACCGCACGGCCCTGCGCCGCCCGGTCGACCCCCACCTCGCGGTGTTCGCCGCCTACTGGAACCGCGGGGTCGCCTGCAACCCGGCCGCGATCGCGGCCGAGCTCGCAGAACTCGCCCCGCACATCCACCCCGTGTGGGTGGTGTCCGAACACAACGCGGCGCTGCTCCCGCCCGGCACCGACCACGTGGTCCCCGGCACCCGCCGCTACTGGGAGGTGCTCGCGACCGCCAAGTACCTCGTCAACAACGTCAACTTCCCGAACGCGGCGGTCAAACGCCCCGACGCGGTACACGTCCAGACCCACCACGGCACCCCGCTCAAGCGCATGGGCCTGGACCAGATGGCGTTCCCGGCCGCCGCGCAGGGCCTCGACTTCGACGCGCTGCTGGAGCGCGTCGACAAGTGGGACTACAGCCTCTCCAGCAACAGCCACACCACCCGCATGTGGGAGAGGGCCTACCCGGCCAGGTTCGTCCCGCTCGAGCACGGCTATCCGCGCAACGACGTCTACTACACGGCCGGCGCCGCCGACATCCGCGCGGTCCGCGAACGCCTGGGCATCGCGCCCGGCCGCCGGGCCGTCCTCTACGCGCCCACGCACCGCGACTACGAGGCCGGCTGGACCCCGCGCCTGGACCTCGCCGCGCTCGCCGCCCGGCTCGGCGAGGACACCGTGCTGCTGGTGCGCGGCCACTACTTCTACGCGGCCGGCGTCTCCCCGCTGACCGGTCCGCGCCGCTCCGGCCGCGTCATCGACGTCTCCTCCTACGACCCGGTCGAGGAGCTGTGCCTGGCCGCCGACGTCCTCGTCACGGACTACTCGTCGATCATGTTCGACTACGCCAACCTCGACCGTCCGATCGTCATCCACGCCGACGACTGGGAGACGTACCGCACCACGCGCGGCGTCTACTTCGACCTGATGGCCGACGCGCCCGGCCCGGTCGCCCGCACCCAGGACGAGCTCACCGGGATCCTCACCACCGACGCCTGGCACGACGAGAGCGCGGCGAAGGCACGGGCCGCCTTCCGGCGCCGGTTCTGCGAGTACGACGACGGCCGCGCCGCCGAACGCGTCGTACGCCGGGTCTTCCTCGGCCAGGACGAGGCGTCGCTGCCACCGGTGCTGCCGGTCGGGGAACGCACCCCGGCGCCCACCCCCGAGGAGGCGACCGCGTCATGAGCACCCCTCAGCCCCCCTTCCCCGACGTCACCGTGACGGTGATCGTGCACAACGACGCCGGACGGCTCCCCCGCGCGGTGGAGTCCGTACGCCGCCAGACCCACCGCGGCCTCGAGATCGTCATCAGCGACGACCACTCCACGGACGACACCCCGCGCGTGGCGCGGGCGCTGGCGGCCGCCGACCCGCGCATCCGGTACCTGCGGCTGCCGGAGAACAGCGGCGGATGCAGCGCGCCGCGCAACCGCGCCCTGGAGACCGCCCGCGCGCCCCACCTGATGTTCCTCGACTCCGACGACGAGCTCCCGCCGGAGGCGGTCGCCTCCCTGCTCGCCGCACACCGCGAGCGCGACATCGACTTCGCGATGGGCGCGGTACGGCGGATCCGGGTGGACACCGGCCGCCGCTCCACCTGGATGCCGCACCTCGTGGCCGAGCGCCGCACCCTGGAGGGCATCGGCGACGACCCCCGGCTCTTCTTCGAGCACCTGGCGACGAGCAAGATGTACGCCCGCGCCTTTCTCGACCGGCACGGCCTGCGCTTCCCCGAGGGCATCCACTACGAGGACCAGCTCTTCTCGGCCCGGGCGTACTGCCTGGCGAAACGCTTCACCATCGTCCCCGAGCCGGTGTACCACTGGTACATAGCCCCGTACGCGGTCTCCGGCACGGCGTCCATATCCAACCAGCGGCATCTGCTCACCAACGTCGCCGACCGGATCCACGTGCAGCGGCTCATCGACACGTTCCTGGTGGAGAGCGGGCACGAGTCGCTGCGCGAGGACAAGGACCACAAGTTCCTCAAGCACGACTTCCGGATGTACGCGGGCGACCTGCCCTACCGGGACGACGAGTGGCTCTCGGCCTTCGCGGACCTGGTCAACCCCTACCTGGAGACCCTGGCCCCCGGCGCGTACGCCCGTCTCCCCCGCTCCGAGCGGGTGGTGCTCCAGCTGATCCGCGACCGCCGTCTCTCCGACGCCCGGCTGGCCGCCCGGGGTCTGGGCCACTCCGTCGCCCCCCGGCGGCTGACCACCGACACGGACGGCCGCACCTACTGGGGCGACCGCGTCCCCGAATCCATCGAGGCCCGCCGCGAACTGGACCTCACCGACCTGGAACCGGACACCCGCCCCTTCTCCCTCGCCCATTTCCGGCACGAGATCACGGAGGTCGTACACGGCCCCGGCCCGTACGCCGACCTCACGGTACGCACCTACGACCCGGCCCTGCGCCTCCCGGTCGGCCCCCAGCGCGCGAGCCTCGTCATCTCCCCCGGCCGGCGCCGCCTCACCGCCCCCTTCCGTCTCTCACCGGTGCGGCCCGGCGTCTTCGAGGGCCGGGTCCGCCTCGACCCGGCGGCGGCACGCCTCCCGCTGAGCGGCTTCGCGGGGGTGCGCCACCCGCTGGTCGGCCTCACCTGCGGTGACCGGAGCAACCGGAGCATCCTGCTGGCCCCCCTCGACTTCCCGCCCCGCACCGCCCGCGTCCCGTACCTCTCCGGCGCCACCCCGCACCGGGTCACGATCGAACCCGAGGGGCACGCCCCCGGCCGCCTCCAGGTCCGCTGGACCCCGGTCGGCCTCACCACCGCCCTCCGCCCCCTGGCCACCCCCCGCCTACGCCGGGCAGCCCGCCTGGTCACAAGCGCCCTCCGCTGACCCAGCCCCACCCAGCCCGTCCGGCGTTCGAGGACAAACCCGTCCAGGGCCGAAGGGGGGTCTGGGGGCACAGCCCCCAGGGACGGGAAGGGAAGGGGCGGCGGGGGCGAGACAACCCGGCCGGACAGCCCCCAGCCCTCCAACCCCCCGCT
>NZ_NEUB01000576.1 GCF_002910825.1 Streptomyces sp. SM1
ACAGCGCGAGCACCGTCAGCGGAGCGGCCACGCACAGCCCCGCGCCCAGGATCCGCACCACCCCGTGGCGGGCGAGCGTCCACCACAGCCCCACGGCCGCCAGTGCCAGTCCGGCGAGGCCGAGCAGCGCCCAGAGCACCCCGCGCAGACCGGCGGCGACGAGCGGGACCAGCACGGCGGCCGCGAGGGCGAGCAGCGCCAGACGTGCCCGCGCCGTGCCGCTCCGGACAACGGTCCGCGACACGGCGTGGACCTCAGCTCCCGGACCGGGAACCCGAACGCGACACGCACAGCGCCCAGATGATGAACCCGGAGAAGGCGATCATCACGACGGACCAGACCGGGTAGTACGGCAGGGACAGGAAGTTGGCGATGATGAGGAGACCGGCGATCGTCACGCCGGCGACGCGGGCCCACAGGGTTCCCCGGACCAGGCCCAGGCTGACGAGCACCGCGAGGGCGCCGAGTGCCAGATGGGTCCAGCCCCAGGCGGTGAGGTCGAACTGGAAAACGTAGTCCTGCGTCGTGACGAACACGTCGTCCTCGGCGATGCCCATGATGCCCCGGAGGACGTCGAGCACTCCCACGATCATGAGCGAGACGGCGGCGAAGACGGTCAGGCCACCGGCCAGCTCCCGCTTCGCCGAGGGTGCGTGCGCTCCGTGTGTCGGGTGTGTGGCTGTCATTTACGATGCCTCGATTCGGTGTCGTCCTGCGGTCCTGCGGCTCGCCCTGCGGTCAGCGACCCGCCGACGAGGTGAACGGGCTCGAGTGTTCCGCCGTACCGTGGCCGCTCAGGACCAGCTCCTTCGCCCTGCGGAACTCGTCGTCCGAGATGTCGCCGCGGGCCTTGATCTCGGACAGCCGGGCGAGTTCGTCGACGCTGCTGCGGCGTCCGTCGGAACCCTTGGCGGCCTCACGGACGTAGCTGTCGAACGCCTCCTGCTGGGCGCGCGCCTGTGAGATCTCACGGCGTCCCATGTTCTTGCCGCGGGCGATCACGTACACGAAGACGCCCAGGAAGGGCAGCACGATCGTGAACACCAGCCAGCCGGTCTTGGCCCAGCCGCTCAGGTCGTCGTCACGGAAGATGTCGAGGACGACCCGGAAGAGCAGCATGAACCACATGATCCACAGGAAGAGGACCAGTATGGTCCAGAAGGCGCTCAGCAGCGGATAGTCATACGCGAGGTACGTCGCACCGTTCATCTTCGTCCTCCGTCCCGGGCCTGCGCCCGACATGTCCTTTCCCCCGTGCTCAGCGTCCGCCCGGATACCGTCCGCCGCCTCACCCGGGACGGGTGATCCGGCGGGGACGCCTGCGCGGTGGGATGGACGGCGAGCAGTCGTCGTTCGCGGCGCAGGCGGGAGACAGCGATGGCCGTACCGAGTCCGTTCAGCGCCCCTCCCTCGCCCGCCGAACGGGCCGCGACCGGCAGGAAGGCGCGCGCCCGGGTCCCTCGGTCGGCCCACGGCTCGTTCGAGGCGGCCCGGGACCGTCCGGACCCCGTCGGCGTGATCGAGCGGCAGTCGGCGACCCGGCTGCCCGAACTGGTACCGATCCGCTACGCCCGTATGCTCGAGTCCCCGTTCCGGTTCTACCGGGGAGCGGCGGCCATCATGGCGGCGGACCTCGGTCCGGGCCCGGACACCGGCCTGACCGTGCAGTTGTGCGGTGACGCCCATCTGCTCAACTTCCGGCTGCTGGCCTCGCCGGAACGCCGTCTCGTCTTCGACATCAACGATTTCGACGAGACGCCGGCCGGCCCCTTCGAATGGGACGTCAATCGGCTGGCGGCCAGTTTCGCCATCGCCGGGCGGGCGAACGGTTTCTCCGCCGAGGACCAGAACGGCGCGGTGCGCGCCTGCGGGGAGGCGTACCGCCGGCGCATGCGGGAGTTCGCCGGGATGCGCACCCTCGACATCTGGTACGCGCAGGACGACGCGGACCGGCTGCCGGAACTCATGGCCTCCTCGACGGACCGCGAGGCCCGGCGCCGCTCACCGGATTCGCGCAGGACTACGCGGACCGCAACGAGCGGGACTTCGAGGCGCTGAGGACCGCCGTGCGGTCGGGCAGCGTACGCACCGGGAACCCGCGATCGGGGGCGAGTCTCCGCCGCGACCGGGGACGGGGCCGGCGGTGTGGCCGTGGTCGACGCCGGGACCCTGAACGAGGCCCAAGCGCGGGCGTACGGCTCACCATCACTCCGGCACCTGGCGCATCTCCAGCACCCGCAGGCCCAGGGACTGGCAGCGGGCCAGCAGCCCGTAGAAGTGCGCCTCGTCGACGACGTGCCCGAAGAGCAAGGTCTGACCCGACATCGTCACGTGGTCGAGTTCCGGAAACACCTTGATCAGCGGTTCCGAGAGATGTCCGTCGACACGGATCTCGTAGCGCATGAGCTGCTCCCCGGGTGGCCTGGGACCGGCGGGCCGCGCCCGTACCCCGCCATCGTCCGCCTCCCGGCGGGCGGCCCGGCTCACCCTTGAGAGGTGAGAGAACTCCCGGCGCGCCGTTCCCCGCCCCGGCTCACTGCTTCAGCCAGAGCTTGGCCGAGAGGATCACCATGCCTAGCACGAGGTTCACCACGGCCGACAGGACCATCAGATGCCGGGTGGCACCCGCCTGGCGGGCCGCCGCCACCGACCATCCCACCTGTCCCGTCACGGCGACGGACAGCGCCAGCCACTGGGTTCCCTGCACACCGAGGCCGAGCACCGGGCTGACGGCCACGGCGACCGCGGGCGGCACGGCGGCCTTGACGATGGTCCACTCCTCCCGGCACACCCGCAGGACGACGGCACGGTCCGGGCGTCGCTGCGCCAGCCGGGCGCCGAAGAGCTGCGCGTGCACATGAGCGATCCAGAACACCCCGCCGGTGAGCAACAGCAGCAGCACCAGTTCCGCACGCGGGAACGAGCCGAGCGTGCCCGCACCGACGATCACCGAGGACGCGAGCATGGCCCCGTAGACGCCACCGGTGTAGTCGGTGTGCACCGGATGACCGGCGTTCCGGGGTCCGCGCCGCACGGCAGCGTCTCCGCTGTCGGACATCACGGCTCCCTCCGGCCGGCCCGGTCCGGGCCCGCGCCCCGGGTGCGCTCGGGCGCCGGCCCCGGAAGGCCGGAGGTGACCAGGAAGCTCGCGAGGGTGATGCCGCCGGTGGCGAGGATCGCCGCTTTCAGACCGTCCAGCTGCGCCGACGCGTAGGAGTCCGTCACGGCGTCCACCTCCTCCGGCGGCAGACCGGCACGGGCGGCCGCCGCGCGTACCTGGTCGGTGGGGACGAAGGTGACTCCGGCCTGCAGGGCGACACCGACCTGCTGCCGGGCCTCCTGCGACAGCCTGGCGTCGTCCTCCACCTGCGCGGTGAAGGTGTGCGCCAGGGAGCCGGCGAGCAGCGATCCGATCAGCGCGGTACCGAGGGCGGGGCCCAGGTTCCGCGCCGTGTACTGGAACCCGCCGACCTCGCTGCGTTCCGTCTCCCCCGCGGTGGACTGGACGACGTTGCCGAGCTGCGAGGCGAACAGACCCATGCCCACGCCGAGCAGGGCCATCGCCCCGGCGAACCGGGCGTCGTCGATGACCGGGTCGATGCTGGCCAGCAGCCACACGACGGCCGCCGTCACGGTGAGCAGGGCCAGCCGGACGATCCAGCGGGGTCCGGCCAGGCGTCCCAGCCGGGCCGCCCCCAGCGAGGTCACCAGCATCGTCGCTGACACCGGCAGCAGCCTGCGCCCCGTCTCGAAGGCGTCGGATCCCTGGACCACCTGGAGGTACAGCGGGATGGTGAAGAACAGCCCCAGCAGGATCAGGTTCTGGCTCACCAGCGACATCAGGCCGGATCCCAGCGCGGGCCGGCGCAGCAGGGACAGGTGCACCAGTGGTTCGTCACCGCGCCGGTCCCGGCGGTGCTCCCAGCGGCGGAAGGCCGCGAGGACGGCCACCCCGGCGCCGATGACGAACAGCGTCGGCGCGAAACCGAGGACGGTGAACGGCGGGTTGCGCGGCTGCAGTGCTTCACGGCATCTCCCTTGTCATGGCATCTCCCTCGTCACGGCACCTCACGGCACCTTCCTCGTCACAACAGGCCCAGGTCGCGGGCGCGGCGGACCGCCTCGTTGCGGCGGTTGACCGAGAGCTTCCGGTAGACGCTCTTGAGGTGGGTCTTGACCGTGTTCACCGACAGGTACAGGTCGGCGGCGATCTCGTCGGTGGACATGGCGAGGGCCAGCCGCCGCAGCACGTCGCACTCGCGCCCGCTGAGCTCCTCGACAACGACCGGTGGCGGCGGGTCGTACGGGCGCGGGGGTGGGGCGGTGCCATTCGGTCCGGTACCGGACGGTCCGGTGCCGATCGGTC
>NZ_NEUB01000577.1 GCF_002910825.1 Streptomyces sp. SM1
CGGCGGCAGAGTGGTCCGGGGGTGCTGTCTGCGTCTCACGAGTTGTTCGCTCCCGTCTCCGGACGTCGCCCGGCCGTCAGCCGGGACGGCAGGTCGGTGGCGTCGGCGCCGCGTGGGACACCGCACCGTGCGAGGGCCGCGGTGCCGGCCACCGCGACGGTCAGATTGAGCAGCAGGGCGGCGATCCCGGCGTAGATCTCCAGCGGTCCGTCGCCCGTGCCGAGCGGCACGATGGAGGCGAACCCCTCGCGCACCACCAGGTACGTTCCGGCGGTCATGCCCACCGCCCACCCGGCGAGCAGCGCCCGCGGATGCAGCCACCGCGTGTACAGACCGACCGCCACCGCCGGGAAGATCTGCAGGATCCACACCCCGCCGAGCAGCTGGAGGTTGATGGCGTCCTGGTCGCGCAGCCCGAACACGAACGCCACGGCCCCGATCTTCGCGGTCAGCGACACCGCTTTGGCGACCCGCACCTGCCGTTTCGGCGTGGCCGTCGGATGGACGTACTCGACGTACACGTTCCGTACGAAACTCGTCGCGGCGGCGATCGACATCACCGCCGCCGGCACCAGCGCGCCCACGACGATCGCGCCGAACACCAGCCCGGCCAGCGGGCCCGGCATCAGCCGCTCCACCAGCATCGGCACCGCCGCCTCGGCCCCGCCCTCGGGGGCCCGCACCCCGGCCGCCAGTGCCGCGATGCCGAGGAACCCGAACAGCGCCAGCAGCGCGGTCCAGGCGGGCAGCCCCGCCGACACCTTGCGCAGGGTGTGTGTCCCGTCGGCGGCGAACCCGGCGGTGAGGACGTGCGGGTACATCAGCAGCGCCAGCGCGGAGCCGAGCGCCAGCGTGGCGTAGGCGGGCTGCTGATCCGGCGTGAGCAGCAGCGGCGAGTGGGCCGCGTCCGTGCCGCCGAGGGCGCGTGCCGCCCCGTCGAAGACCGCGCCGGGGCCGCCGAACCGTTCCAGGACCAGCCAGCAGACGGCGGTGAGCGAGACGAACACCGCCACCGCCTTCATCGCGGAGATCACCGTGGGCGCCCGCAGCCCGTGCCGGTAGGTGGCCACGGCGAGACCCGCGAACACCCCCACCATCACCAGGTCCCCGGTGGCGCCGTGCGGATACAGACCGCCCGCGGTGAGCACCGCGCGGATGCCGAGCAGCTGGAGCGCCAGGTACGGCATCGTCGCCAGGATCCCGGTCAGCGCGACGACCAGGGCCAGCGGGGGCGAGCCGTAGCGGCCGCGCACGAAGTCGGCGGCGGTGATGTAGCCGTGCCGCCGGGCCACGCTCCACAACCGGCTGAGCAGGACGAACGCGAGCGGACAGACGATCACCGTGTACGGCACCGCGAAGAAGGCGGGTGCGCCGTTGCCGTACGCCAGACCCGGTACGGCGGTGAAGGTGTACGCGGTGTAGACCGTCCCGCCGAGCAGCAGCCAGGTCCAGCCGGCGCCGAGGCTCCGGTCGGCCAGCGCCCAGCCCTCCAGCGAGGGCAGCCTGTCGCTCGGCCGGAGCCGTCGCGCGGTGACGGCGAGCAGCGACGCCCCGCCGATCACGGCGAGGAACGTCGCGGTCATGGCGCTGTCGGCCATGCGTCACCGTCCCCGTCCCTGGTGTGCTGTGCCCTCGGGGAAGAGTTGCGCGGAGGGCCCGTCCGGATGACAACGGACGGATGGCTCATCCGGCCGTACGCCGGGCGGACGGCTCGTCCGCCCGGCACGCCGCGTCACTCTCGCACAGAGCGCCCCGAAGGGGGAGAGGAGCGCAGGTCGCGGCACGGACCGCGGTTTCCCGGCTACGGCGCGTGTGCCCCGGCGAGGGCCGCTACACCGCCGCGGGTGCCGCCTCCTCGGCGTCCGGCACCGCGGCCGCCCCGGTCCGCTCCCGGCTCTCGCGGCGGACCAGCACGACCCAGCCGACCGGCACGGCCGCCGCGAACAGCCACCACTGGACGGCGTACGCGTAGTTCAGCGCCGCGTTCTCCTTGCCGGGGCTCCCCAGCTGCTCCGGGGTGCCGTCCCGCGGTTCGGGCGCCGTCTGCACCATGTACCCGCCGAGTACCCGGGCACCGAGCCGCTCGGCCTCCTGCCCGCTGTTGATCAGCATGATCTGCCGGTCCGGCAGTCCCTCGAGGTCCTTGATGCCGCTCGCCCCGGTCGTCTCGTCGGGCATCAGCCGGCCTCGGATGGTGATCTCGCCGCGCGGTGGTGCGGGGACCTCGGGAAAGGCGGTCTGGCTCGGTCCGTCCGAGGGGATCCAGCCCCGGTTGACGAGCAGGACGCTGCCGTCGTCGAGGACGAAGGGGGTGAGGACATGGAAGCCGACCTTGTCGTCGGCGTTGGTGCGGCGGCGGACGACGACCTCGTCATCCGTGTCGAAGCGGCCCCGGGCGGTCACGGTGCGGTACCGCTCGGCACGGGTCACGGCGTGCCCCGGGGACGCCAGCCGCTCCACCGGGACCGGGTCGGCCCCCAGCGCGTCGGTGACCAGCTGGTTCCGGGCGGCGCGCTCGTCGTGGCGGTCCATCTGCCAGAAGCCCAGCCAGATCATCGTGGGGATGAGGAGCAGGGCGACCAGGGTGATGATCACCCATTGGCGGGACAACAGAAAGCGGTACACCCCACGACCGTACAACTCGGCCGCGGGGTGCTTTCAGGCGGGTACGTCCATTCATACCCGGTCCACGATCCCCCCTTCCCTCCGCGCGGGCGCAGTGGGCGCCGCAGTACCAGTGCCCGTCGGCCGCCACGCCCTGGCCGATGATCCTTCGCATGTCGCCATGGGGCACAGCGTGAGCCGTCGGCCCGGTGCGGGGCGAGCGGGCGGCAGGCGAGTCGCCCGTCACTCACCCGTCCGTACGGTCCGGACACCGTGCCCCGCTCAGGCCGGTGAGGCGGGCTCGACGTCCCCGAGCAGCTGACCGAACGCCGCCTCGTCGACCACCGGCGTGCCGAACTGCCGGGCCTTGACCACCTTGGACGTCCCCGAGTCCGGGTCGTTGGTGACCAGGAGGCTGGTCAGCCGGGACAGGCTGGTGGCGACATGCAGCCCGGCCCCGGTCGCGCGGTCCTCCAGCAGGTCCCGCTCGACGGTGGTGTCCCCGGAGAACGCCACCCGCATGCCCTGTTTGAGCCGCTTGCCCGGTTCGTACCGCCCCGGGTTGGGGTGGGGGCACGCCGGCCGCTTCCGGGACGGGCGCCAACTGGCGGGGCCCCGGCCGCCGTAGCCGGCCTGCTGTCCGATGCGGGGCCGGTCCGTCCACTCGGTCAGCGGCAGGCACTCGTGCAGCGGCAGCCGTACGCCGTCCGCCGCCGCGGCCCGCAGACTGGGCCGGAACGCCTCCGCCAGCACGCGCGCGTCGTCCAGCGCGTGGTGCGCCCGCTGCTGTACGACGCCGAAGTGCGCGGCGAGCGACTCCAGCTTGTGGTTGGGCAGCGGAAGTCCCAGCTCCTTGGAGAGGGCGATGGTGCACAGCCGCTGCTTCACCGGCGCCTCGCCGCGCGCTCGGGCGTACTCCCGGGCGATCATCTGCCAGTCGAAGACCGCGTTGTGCGCGACCAGCACCCGGCCCTCGAGCCGGGCCGCGAACTCCGCGGCGACGTCCCGGAAGAGGGGCGCCCCCTCGAGTATCTCGCTCGTCAGCCCGTGGATCCACACCGGGCCCGGGTCCCGCTCCGGATTGACCACCGTGTACCAGTGGTCCTCGACCTCGCCCCGCGCGTCCAGCCGGTAGACGGCCGCGGAGATGATGCGGTCGTCCCGGGCCAGCCCCGTGGTCTCCACGTCAACGACCGCGTATCCCCGGGGATACGCGGCCGGCCACACGGCGGGGGAGGAGGCTGCGGCGGTGAGGTCTTCGAGCATGGTTCACGAGGATACTGGCCGCGACCGACACTGCTGTCCGTCAGGTGCCCCGCGCAAGGCGCCCGTTCGGATACCGGACAAGTGCGGACAGGTTCCGGGAGCCGTTTCCGGCCTCCGGTCACCAGCGGATCGGTACCGGCAGCGCCGTCAGCAGTCCCGACACCGCGACCACCAGGGCGAGCGCGTACACCTCCGCCCGCGCGGGGGAACTCGCGCTCAGCGGGTCGGCCGCGCGGGCCAGCCGGATCCGCGCCCACAGCGCGAGGGCGGCGACACCGGCCACGAGGATCACCTTGGCGAGCAGCACCCGCCCGTACGCGGTGTCGGTCAGCTGTTCCAGGATGGTCCCCGACGGCATCCGGCGCAGCGAACTGCACACCCCCGTCGCGGTGATGGCGGCGAGCAGGACGGCCGCCACGCGCGCGTAGCGCCCCAGCAGCGCGCCGCCCGCCGGCGCCCGCTGCCACAGCTTCAGCGTGCGCAGCGCGTAGACCAGACCGCCCACCCAGAGCGACGCACAGGTCAGGTGGACCAGGGTCAGTCCGGAGCCGGTCAGAGGGCTGTACTCGGTCGTCGGGTGCGCGCGCAGCGCCTCCGCCACGACGATCGCGGCCAGCGGCCACGCCTGTGTGCCGGGGCGGCCGGAGGCTGCGCACAGTGCGGCCGCGAGGAAGCCGTTGACCTCCAGGAGGGCGAGTCTGCCGTCCCGGGAGTCGTAGAGTCCGCCGACGTCGATGTCGGCGAGGCTGCCGGGGACCAGATTGCCGGTGGCCACGACGGAGGCGAGAGCGACGGCGGCCGCCAGGCCGATGGAGTTCGCGGCCGTCGACCAGCCGCGGGGCAGGACCGCGGGAGCGCCGGGCAGGGAGCGGGCCAGCCGTCGTACGAACAGTTCACCGACGGGGATGGCCAGGGCCGCGAACAGCACCGTGCGCAGCAGGGCTGTGCCGCCGGTGCCGGGCGCCTCCTCCTCCCCGGTGCCGTGCAGCGCCGGGGACGGGCCGAGGAGCGGTATCAGCGCGCCCAGCGCCACCAGCACGAGTACGGCGGCGGCCCGCCCGGTACCCGGTCGCCGGGCACCCCTGTGTGCACCGGTCCCCCCGGGCCCGGGCTTCGTCAGAGTCACCCCAGGATCTTCACAAGATCACACAGATCAGGGCAAGTCCCGGGCGTAATGTGTGCATGGTGCTTCCGTTCGCGCGTGGCGGTGCCGTCACTCCCAGCGCGCCGGATCCGCCCCCCAACTCCCCGGCGGCCGCGCCCAGTCGCGCGGTCCACCCGCGAACGTCACCGGCGGCAGGACGTACCGCACCCGCCCC
>NZ_NEUB01000578.1 GCF_002910825.1 Streptomyces sp. SM1
AGGTGCCCCCGCGCGGAAGACCGGCACGGACCGAGGGGGCCGCCCGGCGCGGGGAGCCGGCGCGTTCACGCAGGAAGGAGGCGAGACCCGCGGCCCACACCGCCGCGACCACCGCCAGTCCCACCGGCCGGGTCAGCCCCGCCAGGCCCGCGAGGACGCCCGCCGTGACCCAGCGGCCGGTCAGTACGGCGTACAGCGACCACGCGGCGAGCGCGTTGAACAGGGACTCGCTGTACGCCATCGACTGCACGATGCCGACCGGCAGCACCGCCCACAGCAGCACCGTGTACAGCCCGGCCCGGCGCCCGTACACCAGGTCGACCACGGCGAAGATCCCCCAGGCCGCGGCGAGCGAGGCGACCGCGCCGACGAGGAACCCGCCGTCGGCGTACGACAGCGGCGACACCGCCGCCACCAGCCGCTCCAGCCACGGGAGCAGCGGAAAGAACGCCAGGTCGGAGCGCACGTCCCCGTTGGGCAGCCGCACCTGGTAGCCGTATCCCAGCTCGGCGACGCGGGCGTACCAGAGCGAGTCCCAGCGGGCGGTCAGCAAGGTGTACGCGCTCTTGCCGCGCGCCTCGCTCCACAGGACCAGCACGACCAGGCCCAGGGCGCGCACGGCGGCGTACCCCAGGAGCGCCGGCGCGGCCCGGCGCAGTGCTCCGGTGCGGGCCGGTGCGGCGCGCGTCTCGAGATCGTTCACGGGCCCGATTATCGACCGGGCGCGGAACCGGGCCGCCCCGCGGGGGCGCGCCCACCGGGGAGGGGGAGTGGTGTACGCCACACCGATCCGCCGGAGCTGTGAGATGCCCACCACTCGACCTTTGCGTCCGCTGGCGTACTCTGACGTGTCACTCGCCGTTCGTTGCGCGGGCCGGAGACCACCGCTCCTCTCCGGCCGAGTCACGGGGGAGTCCCCCACCCCGTGAGCCCCGCCGAGCGCGAGGGAACATCTGGGAGGTACGTGTACATGTCCGGGACGACCACGGCCGCCGCCGCGCTGCGCCGTCGGGCGGCCGGGGCCGGTGCCAACCGCTGGGTGGTGCTCGTCGTCCTCTGCGCCAGCCTGCTGCTGGTCGCCGTCGACGCCACCGTGCTGCACGTGGCGGTCCCCGCCGTCACCGAGGACCTCAGGCCCGGCGCGGTGGAGCTGCTCTGGATCGTTGACGCCTACCCCTTGGTCTGCGCCTCACTGCTGATCCTCTTCGGGACCCTGGGCGACCGCGTCGGCCGCAGACGCGTCCTCCTGCTCGGCTACACCCTGTTCGGTGTCGCCTCCGGCATGGCGGCTCTCGCGGACAGCGCCCACACGCTCATCCTGGCGCGTGCGCTGCTCGGCGTCGGCGGCGCGATGATCATGCCGGCGACCCTGTCGATCCTGCGCCAGGTCTTCCCGGACCGGCGCGAGCGTGCCCTCGCCATCGGCATCTGGAGCGCGGTCGCCGCCGTGGGCGCGGCGGTCGGGCCGCTGGTCGGCGGCTTCCTGCTGGAACACTTCTGGTGGGGCTCGGTCTTCCTGGTCAACATCCCGCTGATGCTGGTCAGCCTCCCGGTGGGACGGCTGCTGCTGCCGGAGTCCAAGGGCGCCGGCGACGGCCCCTGGGACGTGACCGGCGCGCTGATGGCCGCCGGGGCGCTCTTCTCGCTGGTCCTCGGTGTGAAGCGGCTCGGCGGCGGGGAATCCGTCACCGGCCTGTGGACCGTACTGCCGCTGCTCCTGGGCGCCGGACTGCTGACCGTCTTCGTGCGACGGCAGCGGCGCCGCGCCCATCCGCTGGTCGATCTGCGGATGTTCGCCCGGCCGGCGTTCAGCACGTCGGTGGGCTGCATCGTGCTGGCCATGCTCGCCCTGGTGGGCCTGGAACTGATCGCCGCCCAGTACCTCCAGCTCGTGCTGGGGCTCTCCCCGCTGGAGACCGGGCTGCGCCTGGTGCCGCTGACCGTCGCGGCGATGGCGGCGGGACTGGCGGGCGCCCGCATGCTGCGCAGGTTCGGCCCGCGCCGCATGGTCTGCACCGGCTTCTGTCTGACGGCCGGCGCCGTGGTGCTGCTGACCGCGATGGGCGGACAGGACAACGCCCCGCTGCTGCTCGCCGGGTTCGTGCTGCTCGGCTTCGGCCTGGAGACCACGCTGTTCGGCGCGTACGAGTCGATGCTCAGCGAGGCGCCGCCGGACCAGGCCGGCGGGGCGGCGGCCATCGGCGAGACCTCCTACCAGCTGGGCGCCGGCATAGGGATCGCCCTCCTCGGCAGCGTGATGAACGCGGCGTACGCGCCCGGTGTCTCCGGTGTCCCCGGGGTGCCGCCGACGGCGTCCGCCGCCGCGGGGCACTCGCTGGGCGAGGCGCACGAGGTGGCGGCGCAGCTCGGAGGGCCCGCGGGGGACGCCCTGCGGCACGCGGCGCGCCAGGCCTTCGTGCACGGGCTGCACGTGACGCTGCTGGTGAGCGCGGGTCTGCTGCTGCTCGGAGCGGCGATGGCGCTGAGGCTGCCGCGGGCGATGCAGTGTGAGGCGGCGGCGGTGGAGGTGCCCGCGCCGCGGGGTGCGGTGGAGTCCCGTGTCTCGGTCTGACCGCCTTGGTCCCCCACCCGCGCACCACCCGTTCACCGCTGATCAAGAGGCGGACGTCGCCCGTGGCGGCTGAACACCGTCGGCGTCCGCGGGCGGTCTCCTGCCGCCCCGGTCGCCGGTGCGTGTCACCGCCCGCACCTCGCCGACGGCGGCGCGCCCCGGACGGGAGTCATCCCTCGGTGTGGGTGGGGGGTCAGGGTGGACGTGCGGGAGACTGCCGCGTAACGTCGGCCCCAACCCCAGGTTAGCGCTGCTAGTTTCACCGTCCCGGAGGGTGTCCCATGTCCGCGTCCGCGAAGTTGCCCCCCTTCGATCCCGCCGACCCCCTCGGCCTCGACGACCTGCTGGAGCCGGAGGACCTGGCGATCCGGGACACCGTGCGCGGCTGGGCGGCCGACCGTGTGCTGCCCCACGTCGCCGAGTGGTACGAGAAGGGCGAACTGCCCGGCATCCGGGAGCTGGCCCGGGAACTCGGCGGGATCGGCGCGCTCGGCATGTCCCTCGACGGGTACGGCTGCGCCGGCGCGAGTGCCGTGCAGTACGGGCTCGCCTGTCTGGAGCTGGAGGCGGCCGACTCCGGCATCCGGTCCCTGGTCTCCGTACAGGGCTCGCTCGCCATGTACGCCATCCACCGCTTCGGCAGCGAGGAGCAGAAGCGGCAGTGGCTGCCCCGGATGGCGTCCGGCGAGGTCATCGGCTGCTTCGGGCTCACCGAACCCGATGCCGGCTCCGACCCCGGCGCCATGCGCACGTACGCGAAGAAGGACGGCACCGACTGGGTGCTGAACGGGCGCAAGATGTGGATCACCAACGGATCGGTGGCCGGTGTCGCCGTGGTGTGGGCGGGGACCGAGGAGGGGATCCGCGGCTTCGCCGTGCCCACCGACAGCCCCGGGTTCTCGGCGCCGGAGATCAAGCACAAGTGGTCCCTGCGCGCCTCCGTCACCAGCGAACTGGTCATGGACGACGTACGGCTGCCCGCCGACGCCGTGCTGCCGGGGGTGACCGGACTGAAGGGCCCGCTCAGCTGTCTGTCGCACGCCCGGTACGGGATCGTCTGGGGCGCGATGGGCGCCGCGCGGAGTTCGTTCGAGGCGGCGGTCGACTACGCGAGGACGCGGGAGCAGTTCGGGCGGCCCATCGGCGGGTTCCAGCTGACCCAGGCCAAGCTCGCCGACATGGCGGTCGAACTGCACAAGGGGATTCTGCTCGCCCATCATCTGGGGCGGCGTATGGACGCCGGCCGCCTGCGTCCCGAACAGGTCAGCTTCGGCAAGCTCAACAACGTCCGCGAGGCCATCGACGTCTGCCGTACGGCCCGTACGATCCTCGGGGCCAACGGGATCTCGCTCGAGTACCCGGTGATGCGGCACGCGACGAACCTGGAATCGGTGCTCACCTACGAGGGCACCGTCGAGATGCACCAGCTCGTGCTGGGCAAGGCGCTCACCGGGCTCGACGCCTTCCGGTGAGCGGCCGAAGGGGCAGGGCCGGCGAGCGGCCCTGCCTCAGCTCTGGTTGAAGAAGCCGTCCGAACGGTGCGCGGCCGGCTCGCCGCTGACGACCTCGGTGTCGGCAGGGCTGAGCAGGAACACCCGGTTGGACACCCGCTCGATGGAACCGCGCAGGCCGAAGATCAGGCCCGCGGCGAAGTCGACGACACGCTTGGCGTCACCCGCGTCCATGGCCGTGAGGTTCATGATGACGGGAACGCCCTCGCGGAACAGCTCGCCGATGGCGCGGGCGTCCCGGAAGCTGTCCGGGGTGACCGTGCCGATGCGGCGGCCCTTCTCCTCGGCGACATCCGCGGCCACCCTGACCCGCGGATCGGTGACCCAGGCCTCCCCGGTCTCGGGTCCGTCGGAGTAGTCGTCGTCGTAGTAACGCTCGTCTTCGTTGTCGTCGACGAGGCCAAGCCAGGCACTTGCTTTGCGTACCGATCCCATGGACGCCTCCTCTCACAGCGGTCTTTCTGCTTTCCGCATCCCTATGGTCGTCCATGATGCGGATGGCGCGCCAAGTGGATAGACGCCGCACGGGGGGTTTGTGACGGTACTGGTGCACAGCGAATCCGTCGAGAGTCCGTGTTTCCCAAGGGTCTTGGTGTAAACGGATGCTGACTGTGAGTGAAATATGATTCTTCCCGGCGTCCGGGTGATGAGGGGTGCATATGGGTGAACCCGGCGAGCGCTACGATGCGGCCGCTCAGCGTCGTACAACTGCACGGGGGAACGTCGTGTTCGGAATGGTCAGGCCGTGTCGGCACCGGCTGGGGGAGAAGCTCACCGCGCAGTGGATGGCCCACTTGTGCGGACTGTGCCTCGCGTTGCGCGGGGACCACGGACAGCTCGCGCGCATCGTCACCAACTACGACGGGCTGCTCATATCCGTTCTGACGGAGGCTCAGTCCGGTTCCCCCGAAGGGGGACGGCGCACCGCGGGCCCCTGTCCGCTGCGCGGTATGCGCACCGCTTCCGTGGCGCACGGTGAGGGCGCGCGGCTCGCGGCGGCCGTCTCCCTCGTCCTCGCCTCCGCCAAGATGCGCGACCACGTCACCGACGGCGACGGGCTGCTGGCGCGCAGGCCGGTGGCGCTCGCCGCGCGCCGGGTCGCGGCGGGCTGGGACCGTGCCGGGGCGCGTACCGGTTCCGATGTCGGCTTCGACACGGCCGTCCTGCTCGACGCCGTGGACCGGCAGGCCGGTATCGAGACGCTCGCCGGGCCCGGTACCCCGATCCTCACCGTCACCGAGCCGACCGAGACCGCGACCGCGGCGGCCTTCGCGCACACCGCGGTGCTCGCCGGCCGGCCGCACAACGCCGTACCGCTCGCCGAGGCCGGGCGTCTCTTCGGACGCCTCGCGCATCTGCTGGACGCCGTGGAGGACCGGGAGGCGGACGCCGCCTCGGGTGCCTGGAACCCGCTCGCGGCCACCGGCACCCCGCTGGAGGAGGCCCGCCGGCTCGCCGACGACGCGGTGCACGGCATCCGTCTTGCCCTGCGGGAGGTGGACTGGGGGTCCGGTGTCCCGGGAGGGCACGGTACGGGCGAAGTCCTCGCGCACCGGCTCCTCGTCCATGAACTGCCCAACTCCGTTCATCGTGCCTTCGGTACGGTCTCCTGTGCCCACGGAAGCGGGGCCTACGCCCCGCCCGGCGCACCCGGTGGCCCCGGCGGGCCGCCTCCAGGGCCGCCGCGCCGCGACCGGCGCGGACTGGTCACCGGCTGCGCGGTCTGGCTCGGACTCGCCTGCACCTGCCAGATGTGCTGCGGCACCTACGAGGACCCCTGGACCCGCGAGCCCAGGCAGGGGCCCTGCGCCCACTGCGACTGCAGTGGGTGCGGCGACTGTTGCGAGTGCTGCAACTGCTGCAGCTGCTGCGGTGAGGACGGCGGCTGCGACTGCGGCTGCGACTGCTGAACCGGGACCCGCGCGCGGAACGCCACGAGGAGCCGGCGACGCGTCGACACGGCATCCGGAGGGGTGACTTCCGGACATGCCACGGTTGTTCGACCGGCCGTCAGGTCGGTGTGACCACTGGTAACGCGTCTCCGTGCGCGGGGCAAAACTCCTACATGGTTCAAAGGTTGACGTCCGAAAGGCGCCCTTGCGCCGACCGCTCGTTCGGCCGAATACTCGCCACCAGCGCTTGTCAGGGGCACGGCGTGTTCGGAATCCGGATACGCACCCGCTGACTGCGCCTCACGGGCCCACAACCCCACGAGGGCCCCCTACTTCCTTTGTGGAGGAACGAGAAGTGAGGATCAAGCGCACCACCCCCCGCAGCGGCATCTCGAGACGGACTCGGCTGATCGCCGTATCCACCGGCCTCGTGGCCGCCGCCGCGATCGCGATCCCCAGCGCGAACGCGGCCGACACTCCCGCCGCCTTCAGCTCCGCCGAACTCAAGGGCGTCAGCGGCTCGGTGCTGAAGGCCGACATCCCGGGCACCGCCTGGGCCGTCGACAGCAAGACCAACCGGGTCGTCGTCACCGTCGACAGCACCGTCTCCCAGGCCGAGATCAACAAGATCAAGCGGCAGGCCGGGGACGACGCCGGGGCGCTCACCGTCAAGCGGACCGCCGGCACGTTCAGCAAGCTCATCCAGGGCGGCGACGCCATCTATGCGAGTAGCTGGCGCTGCTCCCTCGGCTTCAACGTCCGCAGCAGCAGCGGAGCCGAGTACTTCCTGACCGCCGGTCACTGCACCGACGGCGCGGGCACCTGGTACTCCAACTCCAGCCGCAGCACGGCCATCGGCACGACCGCCGGCTCCAGCTTCCCGGGCAACGACTACGGCATCGTGCGCTACACCGGGTCGGTCAGCCGCCCCGGCACCGCGAACGGCGTGGACATCACCCGTGCGGCCACCCCGAGCGTGGGCACCACCGTCATCCGTGACGGTTCCACCACGGGCACGCACAGCGGCCGGGTGACCGCGCTCAACGTGACCGTGAACTACGGCGGCGGCGACGTCGTCGGCGGTCTCATCCAGACCACGGTCTGCGCCGAGCCCGGTGACTCCGGCGGCGCGCTCTACGGCAGCAACGGCACCGCGTACGGTCTGACCTCCGGCGGCAGCGGCAACTGCTCCTCCGGCGGCACGACCTTCTTCCAGCCGGTGACCGAGGCCCTGAGCGCCTACGGGGTCAGCGTCTACTAGGACCGGTCCCGCACCACCGGTCCCACTGGTTCCATCGGCAGCAACCGGCAGCACGACGAGCCCCCGCACGCGACCCGCGTGCGGGGGCTCGTCCGTGTTCCGCTCCCGGGGCGGCGTCCCGTGGTCTTCGCGTCCGGCGCCGGAACCGGTGCGGAAGCAACGTCCGTCCGCCATGCCTGCGGTGGAATCGGACCGGGGTGGGTCGATTTCAAGCCACGGTCGCATCCCGTGGTCCGTGCCGTCGGTTACCCCTGCGTAGCGTTTGCTGTGCGAACGGCCCTACGTGTCCATGACCAGTCAGGACATAGAGGGCGCGCGGTCGTTGTCGTACCCGCGTCCTGAAGCCGACCTTGTGTGCTCCCTGTGGGATTCGGAAGAGTGGGCGCCGTTCGACCGGCACGGGCGTGGCATTTTTTCGCGCTCCACCCCCGTGGCCGTACGCCTTCCGGTCCGGTGAGGTCCCCACAACCTTCCGGGCCGTCCCCCCACAGGAGGACGTGAGTTGAAGCACCGACGCATACCCGGGCGACGTGTGGCCATGGCGGGTGCGGGCATCGCCGCACTGGCCGCCGGCGCGGTCACCTTCCAGACTGCGAACGCGAGCGAGGTGCCGGCGGACGCCGCGCCCCGGACGCTCTCGGTCCACGCGGCCGGAAAGCTCGCATCGGCGCTCGCCCAGGACCTGGGCGCCGACGCGGCGGGAACGTACTACGACGCGAAGAGCAAGAGTCTCGTGGTGAACGTGCTCGACGAGGCCGCCGCCGAGGCGGTCGAGTCGGCCGGCGCCGAGGCGAGAGTCGTGACGAACTCCCTCGCCGAGCTGAGGAGCGCGCACACCACCCTCGAGCAGGACGCCACCATCCCGGGTACCGCCTGGGTGACCGACCCGACCACCAACAAGGTCGTCGTCACCGCGGACCGCACCGTCTCCGGGGCCGAGTGGGCCAAGCTGACCGAGGTCGTCGACTCGCTGGGCGCCAAGGCCGAACTCCAGCGCACCAAGGGTGAGTACAAGCCCTTCGTCGCGGGCGGTGACGCCATTACCGGCAACGGCGGGCGCTGCTCGCTCGGCTTCAACGTGACCAAGGGCGGCGAGCCGCACTTCCTCACCGCCGGGCACTGCACCGAATCCATCTCCACCTGGTCGGACTCCTCGGGCGGCGTGATCGGTGAGAACGCGGCGTCCAGCTTCCCGGGCGACGACTACGGCCTGGTGAAGTACACCGCCGACGTGGACCACCCGAGCGAGGTGAACCTCTACGACGGCTCCACGCAGGCGATCTCCGGCGCCGCCGAGGCCACCGTGGGCATGCAGGTCACCCGCAGCGGCTCCACGACCCAGGTGCACTCCGGCGCGGTCACCGGTCTGGACGCCACCGTGAACTACGGCAACGGCGACATCGTCAACGGCCTGATCCAGACCGACGTGTGCGCCGAGCCCGGCGACAGCGGCGGCTCGCTCTTCTCGGGCAGCAGCGCGGTCGGCCTCACCTCCGGCGGCAGCGGCGACTGCGCCTCGGGCGGCACGACCTTCTTCCAGCCGGTGACGGAGGCCCTGTCGGCCACCGGTACGCAGATCGGCTGAGCACGCCTGTGCTGACCGGCTGGGCACGTCTCGTGCCGACCGGCTGGGCACGTCTCGTCACGAGCGTCCCGTCCCTCCGTCACGGAGGGACGGGACGCTCGTGTGCTTCCGGGCGTTTCCGGGTGTGTGCGCAGGTGGAGAGGGGTCACCCGGATGTCGCACACACATTCGAAAATTGGTCTATGGTGGGGGTGAGGTAGCTGGGAACAATTGTTCGAGAGTCGGTCGGGGCTCACGAGTGCGGGAGGTGCGTGTGCCGGGTTTCACGCATCTGCACACCGTCTCCGGGTTCTCCCTGCGCTACGGCGCCTCCCACCCGGAACGGCTGGCCGAGCGTGCCTCGGAGCGGGGGATGGACGCCCTCGCCCTCACCGACCGCGACACCCTCGCCGGGTCCGTCCGCTTCGCCAAGGCCTGCGCGAAGGCCGGCGTCCGCCCGCTGTTCGGCGCGGAACTGGCGGTGGCGGCCCCCGCGGCCTCCCCGGCGGCCGGTGACGAGTCCGTACGGCGGGACAGGCGCCGCACCCCGGTCCGCGGCGGCGCCTTCGTCGACGAATCGGCGCCGCGG
>NZ_NEUB01000579.1 GCF_002910825.1 Streptomyces sp. SM1
CCGGGGACTCGTCGTGGGTCAGGTCCGGCATCCGGTGCAGCCACTTCGGCAGGTACCAGTTGCGCTCGCCGAGCAGCGCCATCACCGCCGGGAGCAGCACACCCCGGATGATCGTGGCGTCGATCAGCACCGCCGCCGCCAGGCCGACGCCCATCTGCTTCATGGACTGCATGGACAGCGTGCCGAAGATGGCGAACACGGCGACCATGATGACCGCGGCGCTGGTGACCACGCCGGCCGTGGTGACCACACCGTGCTGGATCGCGTCCCGCGTGCTGCGGCCCCGCATCCGGGCCTCGCGGATCCGGGAGACCACGAAGACGTGGTAGTCCATCGACAGGCCGAACAGGATCACGAACAGGAAGAGCGGCAGCCACGTGATGATGGCGCCGACCCCCTCCGCGCCCACCAGGGACGCGCCCCAGCCGTGCTGGAAGACCGCCACGAGGATGCCGTACGCGGCGCCCACCGACAGCAGGTTCAGCACGATCGAGGTGATCGCGACGGTGATGGAGCGGAACGACAGCAGCATCAGCAGGAAGGCGAAGACCACCACGAAGAGGAAGACCGGGACCACGGAGCCGACCAGCTGGTCGTTGAAGTCCTTGTTCCCGGCGACCTGCCCGGTGATGGGTGCCTCGACCCCGTCCACGGTGCCCAGCGTGGCGGGCCGTACCTCGTCGCGCAGCTTGACCAGGCTCTCGGCCGCCTTGTCCTGGTCGGAGCCGCCCACCAGCGGCACGTAGACGAAGGCGACGTTCTGCCGGCCGTGCACCCTGATCTCGACCGGGCCGCGCGAGGCACCCGAATCGACCGCCTGCGCACGGAAGTCGGCGAGTGCGGCCTTCACCTCGGCCGCGTTGATGTCGTCCGCCCTGACGACCACCTCGGCCGGCTCGGAGCCGCCCGGGAACGCCTCGTTGACGCGGTTGTACGTCTGCACGATCGGCAGCGAGTCGCCGAACTCCTGGTCCAGCGTGAGGTTCTCCGTCTTCATCCCGACCGCGGGAGCGGCCACGGCGAGCAGCGCGCCGGTCGCCACCACGGCGGCCAGGAGCGGCTTGGCGAGCACCCGCTTCAGTACGGCGGTCCAGAACCGGCTGTCGTTGCCGCCGTTGGCGCGGCGCTTGCGCAGGAACGGCAGCCTGCCCTTGTCGACCCGCTCGCCCAGCAGCGAGAGGAGCGCGGGCAGGACGGTGACGGAACCGACCATGGCGACCGCCACCACCATGAGCGAGGCCAGGCCCATCGCCTCGAACTCGGCGATCCCGGTGAACAGCATGCCCGCCATGGCCACGCACACCGTGACACCGGAGACGACGATCGCCCGGCCGCTGGTCGCCGCGGCGATCCGCAGCGCCGTCTGCGCGTCCCGTCCGGCCGCCCGCTCCTCGCGTTCGCGGCGCAGGTAGAACAGGCAGTAGTCGACCCCGACGGCCAGACCCACCAGCAGCATCACCGAGTTGGCGGTCTCGCTCATCGGCTGGAGGTGGCTGACCAGCCCCATCAGACCCATCGTCGCGATGATCGCGGTGATCGCCAGCGCCACCGGCAGCAGCGCCGCCACCAGCGCGCCGAACGCGATCAGCAGGATGCCGAGGGCCACCGGCACCGCGGAGTACTCGGCCTTCTTGAAGTCGTCGCCGAACGCGTCGTCGAACGTCTTCATCATGCTGGCGCCGCCGATCTCCTCGATCCGCAGCGCCTCGTGGTCCTGCTGGACGCCCGCGACGGCGTCGAGCACCGGTTCGACCCGCTCACCCGCGGTGTCCGAGTCGCCGCGCATGTCGAACTGGACCAGCGCGCTGTGCCCGTCCTCGGAGATGGTGTCGCTCTCGTACGGCGAGGTCACGTTCGCGACCTCGCCGGTCTTCTCCACGGCCGTGACGACCGCCGTGACCGCCGACCGGAACTCCTGGTCCGTGGCGGTCAGACCCTCGTCCTTCGCCTGGACGAGTACGGTCTCACCGGCCGGCTCCTCGATGCCGGCCTCCTCGACGATGCGGGCGGCGGTGTTGGTCTCCCCCTTGAGCTGGTCGCTGTTGCCGACATCGACCCGGCCGGCAGCCGAACCGAGTCCCATCGCCAGAACGACGAACAGCATCCAGATGCCGACGGCCGCCCATCGGTGCCGGGCGCTCCAGCCGCCCGCCCGGGCGGCCAGGCCCCGGACCCGCGTATCTCCGTTCCCCATGACGGGCTCGCTCCCTCGTGTGCGGCAGCGACCCCCTGCCGCCACCTGACACTCTCGAAGGTATGGCCCGGGTAAGCGCCTCTCGTCGTGCTGTCCGGTGAAGCTCCGGGGCCCGATGTCATCCCCTCGGCGTTCGGTCCCTCCACACTGGGGAGGACAGTGGCCCCCTACACGCATCAGGGCACAGGGGGACGGATGATCAGGGTCGGGCGCCGTCAGCGGTTCCGCAACCTTGTTGAACAAGTCACAGGTGCGTGTACCGGTTGATCCGGGCCCCCTCGTTCCGCCAGAGTTTCGCGCAGCCCGCCACGCGCGGACCCCGGCCGTCGTGCCCGCCCCCACGGGGCACGACGGCCGTCCTAAGGTGGGCGGCATGGCGAAGAGATACGCGGCGCTGCTGCGCGGGATCAACGTGGGCGGCGGCAGAAAAGTCCCGATGGCCGAACTGCGCACGCTCATGGAGGGCCTCGGGCATGACGGCGTCCGCACCCATCTGCAGAGCGGCCAGGCCGTGTTCGCCTCGGACCGGGGCGACGAGGAGTCCCTGGCCGCCGGACTGTCCACGGCGATCGAACGGCACTTCGGGTTCGTCGTGGACGTGATCGTGCGCGACCACGCCTACCTGAAGGGCATCGTCGAGGACTGCCCGTACCCGGCCGGCGAACTGGAGCCCAGGCAGCTCCACGTCACCTACTTCTCCGCAGCCGTCACGCCCGACCGCTTCGCCGGGATCGACCGAGCGGCCCACCTGCCGGAGGAGTTCAGCCTCGGAGACCGCGCGCTCTACCTGTACGCCCCGAACGGCCTGGGCCGCTCCCAACTCGCCGAGAAACTGTCCCGGCCCCGCGTCGGCAAGGGTGTCATCGCCACCACCCGCAACTGGAACACGGTGACGGAGCTCGTGGAACTCACCGGCGACTGACCCGGGCAGGGCAGCCGGGATTGGACCAGTGGCCGGGCGGCGAACTGGACCAGGACCCCGCTCCCGGCCGCGCATACGGTCGACGGCATGAGCAATGGATCACCCACCCGTGTCGACTGCTGGTTCGACCCCGCCTGTCCCTTCGCCTGGATCACCTCCCGCTGGCTGCTGGAGGTCGAACGGCGACGCCCCCTCGATCTGCGCTTCCGTGTGATGAGCCTCCACCTGCACAACGTAGGCAACGAGCTCCCCGACTGGTACCGGGACCTGGTCGACCGCTCCGTCGGCCCGGTACGGGTGTCGGTGGCCGCGGCCGAACGGCACGGCGAGAAGGTGCTGCGAGACCTCTACACCGCTCTCGGCACGCGGATCCACGAGCGCGCCGTCGACGACTTCGACACCGTGATCGCCGAAGCCCTCACCGAACTCGGCCTGCCCGCCTGCCCGCCGGCCTGGCGGCCGCCGCGCACGACCCGGCCCACGACGACGCCGTGCGCCGCAGCCACGCGGCGGGCGCCGAAGCGGACACGGGCGCCTACGTGGGGACGCCGACCCTTCACGTCGACGGGACCGTCTGGTTCGGACCCGTCCTGCGGGCGGTCCCCCGGGGCGAGCGGGCGGCAGAACTCTTCGACAGCTTCCGGGTGCTGGCCGGTGACGCCGACTTCTTCGAGCTGAAGCGGACCCGGACGGGCGGCCTGTCCTTCGCCTGAGGACCGGGCCGGCCCCGCCCGCCGGGCCGGTCAGGCGCCGACCACCGCGAGCACGGGGACCCGCGCCGCGTCGTACCGCTCCAGCGCCACGCGCGCCACCTCCGGCGCCGCACCCAGCACGTCCGCCAGGACGTCCGCCCCCGCCGCGCCCCGGGCGATACGGTCCGGCAGGAAACCGGGGGCCAGTACGTACGGCGCGACGGCGACGCGGGCGCAGCCGAGGTCGCGCAGTTCACGTACCGCCTGCTCGGTGCGGGGGAGGGCCGCGGAGGCGAACGCAGGCCGCACGGCGCACCAACCGGTGTGCCGCCACTCCCGCGCGATTTCTGCGATCACTGCGATCGCCTCCGGGTCGGAGGACCCCGCCGAGGCCAGTACGACCCCGGTCGAGGACTTGTCGGCGGGCGTCAGGCCCGCCTCGTACAGCCGGCGCTCAAGGGCCGAGAGCAGCAGCGGGGACGGGCCGAGCACCTCGGCCTGGCGGATCCGCAGCCGCGGCGGAGCCTCCGCCAGCACGGCCGGGATGTCCGACTTGGCGTGGAAGGCGCGGGTCAGCAGCAGCGGAAGCGCCACCACGTCACGGACGCCCTCCGCGTCCAGGGACTCCAGCACCCCTTTCACCGAGGGGATGTTGAAGTCCAGGAAGCCCGTCTCCACCCGCAGCCCGGGCCGCAGCGACCGCACCCGCCGCACCAGGTCGTGCACGGTCGCGGCGTGCCGCGGATCGCGGCTGCCGTGGGCGATGACGAGAAGTACCGGACGACGCATGAGGTGCCTCAGCTCCTCACCAGCAGGCCGCGGCTGCGCAGTACCCAGCGTTCCAGCGGGCTGAAGACGAGCAGGTCGATGGCGATGCCGACGGTGAGGATGAGCAGGATGGCCTCGAAGACCATGGCCATGTCGCTGGCGTTGCGGCCGTTCTCCAGCAGTTGTCCGAGGCCGATGCCGAGGTCGGGGAAGGAGGCGATGATCTCGGCGGCCATGAGGGAGCGCCAGGAGAAGGCCCAGCCCTGTTTGAGGCCCGCCACGTAGCCGGGCAGTGCGGCGGGCAGCACGATGTGCCAGGTGCCCTTCAGCCCGGTCGCGCCCAGGGTGCGGCCGGCGCGCAGGAAGAGCGGGGGGACCTGGGAGACGCCGGAGACCAGGCCGTTGGCGATGGAGGGGACGGCGCCGAGGAGGATGACGGCGTACATCATGGAGTTGTTCAGGCCCAGCCAGATCACCGCGGGCGGCACCCATGCCACCGACGGCAGGGACTGCAGGCCGGACAGGATCGGGCCGATCGCGGCGCGGATCACCTTCACCCGTGCGACCAGCAGCCCCAGCGGGGTGCCGATCAGGAGGGCGAAGAAGAAGCCGAGCAGACCGCGCGAGACGCTGGTCCAGATGTAGCCGAGCAACTCGCCCTGGAGCCACGCCTCACGGAGGACGTCCCACACCGCGCCCGGGGAGGGCAGCTTGGTCGGATCGTCCACGATCCCGAAGGAGACCAGCGCCTGCCACACGGCCAGCACCAGCGCGACGGCGACGACCGGCGGCAGGACCTTCTCCCTCAGGGTCTGCCGCAGCGGCCGACGGCCGGTCTGCACCGTCTCCAGGGCGTCGAGGCCCGCCTCCAGACCGGCGAGGTCGCCCCCGTCCCTGTCCTTCGCGGTCGTCTCAGTGCTGGCCATGACGGCGGATCTCCCCACGGAGTTCTTCGGTGATCTCGACGGACAGTTCCGCCACGGCGGTGTCCTCGATGCGGCGCGGGTGCGGGATGCCGACCGTCCACTGACGGGCGATCCGGCCCGGACGGGAGGACAGCAGCACCACCCGCTGCGCGAGCCGGACCGCCTCGCGCACGTTGTGCGTCACGAACAGCACCGACAGCCGCGTCTCGCGCCAGATCCGGGTCAGCTCGTCGTGCAGCACGTCCCGGGTGATGGCGTCCAGGGCCGCGAACGGCTCGTCCATCAGCAGCAGACTGCTCTCCTGGGCCAGCGCGCGGGCCAGCGCGACCCGCTGGCGCATACCGCCGGACAGCTCGTGCACCCGCTTGCCGTACGCACCCTTCAGCCGGACGAGCTCCAGCAGTTCCTCGGCCCGTCCCCGGCGCTCGTTCTTCGGCACGCCCCGCAGTCTCAGGGCGAGTTCGATGTTCTTGCCGGCGGTCAGCCAGGGGAAGAGCGCGTGTTCCTGGAACATCAGGGCCGGCCGGCCGTCCGTGGTGATCGTGCCGGCCGTGGGGCGGTCGAGCCCCGCGACCAGGTTGAGCAGCGTCGACTTGCCGCAGCCGGAGGCACCCAGGAGGGTGACGAACTCACCGGGCGCGACATCGAGCGTGATGTCGTCCAGCACGAGCTGCTGTCCGGCGGGCCCGGCGAACGACTTCGAGACGTGCTCGATCCGGGCGGCGTGCGTGGCCGCCTCGGCGCCGTCGGCGGCCTTGGCGAGGGTCGTGGCCATGGTCGTCACCTCCTGGGAACTGGTCGTGATCCGGACCTACTTGACGCCGAGGCCGGCGTCGTCGACGGCGGGCTCACCCGCGGCCTTCAGGACCTGGTTGAGCAGCGTGAGGTCGTAGATGCCCCTCAGGTCGGGCTCTTCCAGCAGGCCCGCCCTGACGGCGTGCTCCGCCTGCGAGCCGAGGGTGGCGGCCAGCGGGTCGTCGGTGAACCTGATCGACTTCCACGCCGGGTCGAGCACCTCGGCCGGCAACGCCTTGCCGGAGTCGGCCTCCAACTGCTTGTTGGCGGCGGCCTTCGCCTCCTCCGGGTTGGCGTTGATCCACCGGTTGGCCTCGACGGACGCCTTCAGTACCGCCTCGACGGCCTTCGGGTGCTCCTCCAGGAACTCCTGTCGCACGATGATGTTCGTGATCACGAACTTCTCGTCCGGCCACAGCGTCGCCTCGTCCAGCAGTACCTTGCCGCCCTGCGCGACCAGCTTCGAGGCGGTCGGCTCCGGCACCCAGGCGCCGTCGATCGACCCGGCCCTGAACGCGTCCGGGGTGACCTTGTTGGCGCTGCGGACCACCGTGACGTCGCCCGTGCCACTCTGGGCGTCGACCTTCCAGCCCTGCTCTGCCGCCCAGTTGAGGAACGCGACGTCCTGGGTGTTGCCGAGCTGAGGGGTCGCGATCCGTTTGCCCCTGACGTCCTTCAGCGACTTCACCCTGTCCGGGTTCACCACGAGGCTCACCCCGCCGGACGCCGAACCGCCGATGATCCGCAGGTTCTTGCCGCCCGACTTGGTGTAGCCGTTGACGGACGGGGACGGGCCGATGAAACCGATGTCTATGGAGCCGGAGTTGAGTGCCTCGATCTCGGACGGGCCTGCGTTGAAGACGGCGTACTTCGCTTCCGTGCCGCCCAGTTCCCTCTGGAACAGGCCCTTCCGGTTGCCCACCAGGGCGGTGCCGTGGGTGAGGTTGCCGAAGTAGCCGATCCGGACGGAGCCGAGTCCGTCGATCGTCTTCGCCCCGGCGGCGACCTTCACGGAGTCGTCGTCCTTCGCCTCGGACCCGTAGCCGCAGGCGGCCAGGGTGAGCAGCGGAAGCGCGGCTATCACCGCGAGGGTACGGCGCAGGGCGGTTGTGGCAGGCACGGGAGGTGTTCCTCTCGGAGGCCCGGCGGTCACGGTCTACTCAGGCCGTGGCCGGGAAGTCGGCAGGTTTTCGTCTACGGCGGCGGGGGGTGAGGGCGCGCGAGCGGTGCGCGTACGTCATCGCACACATCGGGCCACCCCGCCCTGCCCTCCCCCGGACTTCGTCCGGGGGGACCCCCAGCCGACGCGGCCGCCCTCCCTGGCGAACTCGGAGTAGTAGTCGGTGGAGTTCATGTTCAGAAGTCCCATCCGTCGTCCTCTGCCTCGTCCTTGACGGGCTCCGGCGCGGCGAAGGATTCGCCGACCATGCCGGCGGTGAGGGTGGTGCCGTCGCCGGGGTCGATGAGGATGAAGGATCCGGTGCGGCGTGAGTCGGCGTAGGAGTCGGCGGGGAGGGGTTCGGCGGTGCGGATCTTGACCCGGCCGATGTCGTTGGCGGTGAGCCGGCCGGGGTGGGGGTGCAGGGACAGGTCGTCGAGGGTGAGGCGGGAGGGGATGTCCTTCACGATCGCCTTGACGGTGCGGGTGCCGTGTTTGAGCAGGACCCGGTGGCCGATGGCGAGGGGGGCGTCGGCGACGTGGCAGACGGTGGCTTCGACGTCCTGGGTGGTGGCGGGTGCGTCCTTGGTGGGGACGATGAGGTCGCCGCGGGAGACGTCGATGTCGTCGGCGAGCAGGAGTGTCACCGACTGCGGGGTCCAGGCGGTCTCGACGGGCTCGCCCAGCAGGTCTATCCCGGTGACCGTCGTGGTCCGTCCGGAGGGCAGGACGGTCACGGGGTCGCCCACGCGGAAGGTGCCGGCGGCGATCTGGCCGGCGTAGCCGCGGTAGTCGGGGTGTTCGGCGCTCTGCGGCCGGATGACGTACTGGACGGGCAGCCGGGCGTGGCAGTGGGCGAGGTCGTGGGCGACCGGGACGGTCTCGAGGTGATCCAGGACGGTGGGGCCGCCGTACCAGTCCATGTGTGCGGACGGTTCGACCACGTTGTCGCCGGCGAGTGCGGAGATGGGGATCGCGGTGACGTCGGGGACGCCGAGTTCGGTGGCGTAGGCGGTGAACTCCTCGGCGATGGCGGCGAAGACGGGCTCGCGGTAGTCGACGAGGTCCATCTTGTTGACGGCGAGGACGACGTGCGGGACGCGGAGCAGGGCGGCGATGGCGGCGTGCCGGCGGGTCTGTTCGACGACGCCGTTGCGGGCGTCGATGAGGATCACGGTCAGCTCGGCGGTGGAGGCGCCGGTGACCATGTTCCGCGTGTACTGCACATGGCCGGGGGTGTCGGCGAGGATGAAGCGGCGCCGGGGGGTGGCGAAGTAGCGGTAGGCCACGTCGATGGTGATGCCCTGCTCGCGTTCGGCCCGCAGGCCGTCGGTGAGCAGCGCGAGGTCGGGGGCTTCCTGGCCCCGGTTGGCCGACGCCCGCTCCACGGCCTCCAGCTGGTCGGTCAGGACCGACTTGGAGTCGTGCAGCAGCCGGCCCACCAGGGTGGACTTGCCGTCGTCGACCGAACCGGCGGTGGCGAACCGCAGCAGCGTGGTGGCCGCGAGCTCCTCGGTGGTGATGGTGCTCATCTCTAGAAGTACCCCTCGCGCTTGCGGTCTTCCATCGCGGCCTCGGACATGCGGTCGTCGGCGCGGGTCGCACCGCGCTCGGTGAGCCGGGAGGCGGCGATCTCGGTGATCACCTTCTCGATGGTGTCGGCGTCGGAGTCCACCGCGCCGGTGCAGGACATGTCACCGACGGTGCGGTAGCGCACCAGCCGCTTCTCGACGCGCTCGCCGTCCTTCGGCCCGCCCCACTCACCGGCGCTCAGCCACATGCCACCGCGGGCGAACACCTCGCGCTCGTGGGCGTAGTAGATCTCCGGCAGTTCGATGCCCTCGCGGGCGATGTACTGCCACACGTCCAGCTCGGTCCAGTTCGACAGCGGGAACACGCGGACGTGCTCACCGGGGGCGTGCCGGCCGTTGTAGAGGTTCCACAGCTCGGGGCGCTGGCGGCGCGGGTCCCACTGGGAGAACTCGTCGCGCAGTGAGAACACCCGCTCCTTCGCGCGGGCCTTCTCCTCGTCGCGGCGCCCGCCGCCGAACACGGCGTCGAACCGCTCGCTCTGGATCTTCTCGGTGAGCGGCACGGTCTGCAGCGGGTTGCGCGTGCCGTCGGGGCGCTCCCTGAGCTCCCCGCGGTCGATGTAGTCCTGCACGGAGGCGACGTGCAGGCGCAGTCCGTGCCGGGCGACGGTGCGGTCCCGGTAGGCGAGGACCTCGGGGAAGTTGTGCCCGGTGTCCACGTGCAGCAGCGAGAACGGCACCGGCGCGGGCGTGAACGCCTTCAGCGCCAGGTGCAGCATCAGGATGGAGTCCTTGCCGCCGGAGAACAGGATCACCGGCCGCTCGAACTCACCCGCCACCTCACGGAAGATGTGCACCGCCTCGGACTCGAGGGCGTCCAGGTGGGAGAGGGCGTACGGGCTGGCCGTGCCCTCCTCGACAGTGGCGACGGCTCTCATGCCAGTCCCCTTTCGCTGAGCAGGGCGTACACCGACGCCGCGGACTCCTGCACGGTCCGGTTCTGCGACTCGATCCGCAGATCGGGCGTCTCCGGCTCCTCGTAGGGGTCGTCCACCCCGGTGAGCCCGGTGAGTTCACCCGCGGCCTGCCTGGCGTACAGACCCTTCACGTCGCGTACGGAGCACACCTCGACCGGGGTCGCCACGTGCACCTCGACGTACGCCGTGCCGTTCGCCGCGTGCCGTTTGCGCACCGCGTCCCGGCTGTCGGCGTACGGGGCGATCACCGGGACGAGCGCGGTGACGCCGTTGCGGGCGAGCAGTTCGGCGACGAAGCCGATGCGCTGCACGTTGGTGTGCCGGTCCTCGCGGGTGAAGCCGAGGCCCGCCGAGAGGAACTCGCGGATCTCGTCGCCGTCGAGCACCTCCACCCGCCGGCCCCGCTCGCGCAGCCGGGCGGCCAGTTCGTGGGCGATGGTGGTCTTGCCCGCACTCGGCAGACCCGTGAGCCAGACGGTGGCTCCGGTCGTCACGTCGGTCTCCTGGATCTGAGGGTTCGTCATCCGTGCAGCCCGCACTCGGTCTTGGCCCGGCCCGCCCAGCGTCCGGCGCGGGCGTCCTCGCCCTCCAGCACCCGGCGGGTGCAGGGCGCGCAGCCCACGGAGGCGTAGCCGTCCGTCAGCAGCGGGTTGGTGAGCACGCCGTGCTCGGCGACGTAGGCGTCCACGTCGTCCTGGGTCCAGCGGGCGATGGGGGAGATCTTCACCTTCCGCCGCTTCTCGTCCCAGCCGACGACCGGGGTGTTCGCCCGGGTGGGGGACTCGTCGCGGCGCAGACCGGTCGCCCAGGCCTGATAGCCCTTCAGGCCCTCCTCCAGCGGCCGCACCTTGCGCAGCGCGCAGCACAGGTCGGGGTCGCGGTCGTGCAGCTTCGGGCCGTACTCCGCGTCCTGTTCGGCGACCGTCAGCCGCGGGGTCAGCGTGATGAGGTTGACGTCCATCACGGCCCCGACCGCGTCCCGGGTGCCGATGGTCTCCGGGAAGTGGTAGCCGGTGTCGAGGAACACCACGTCCACGCCGGGCAGTACCCGGGAGGCGAGATGGGCGACCACCGCGTCCTCCATCGAGGAGGTCACGCAGAAACGGCTGCCGAAGGTCTCGGCGGCCCACCGGAGGATCTCCAGGGCGGAAACGTCCTCCAGGTCCCGGCCCGCCCGCTCGGCCAGCTCTCTCAACTCCGCCGTGCCGCTCTCCTGCCGAACCGCCGTCATGTCCGGTCCCCTCCCGTGTCGGCTCGCTCGAGTCCCCGGGCCAGCAGCCCGAGGAACTTCAGCTGAAAGGCTCGGTTGCACGCTCCGCATTCCCACGTCCCGTGGCCCGCCTCCCCCGGAAGCAGGTCCTCGTCACCGCAGTAGGGGCAGTGGAACGGCGCGGCGCGCTCGCTCACGACAGCGCCTCGTCCGCGGCACGGCCGACCCAGGCCGCGAACCGCTCGCCGTCCTCGCGATCCGCCTGGAAGCGCTTCACGACCCGCTCGATGTAGTCGGGCAGTTCGTCCGAGGTCACCTTCAGACCGCGGACCTTGCGCCCGAACGACGGCTCCAGACCGAGTGCGCCGCCCAGGTGCACCTGGTAGCCGCCGACCTGGTTGCCGTCGGCGTCGGTGACCAGCTGGCCCTTGAGCCCGATGTCCGCGGTCTGGATGCGGGCGCAGGCGTTCGGGCAGCCGTTGATGTTGATGGTGAGCGGCTCGTCGAAGTCGGGGAGACGGCGCTGCAGTTCGTCGATCAGGTCGCTGCCGCGCTCCTTGGTCTCGACGATGGCGAGCTTGCAGAACTCGATGCCGGTGCAGGCCATCGTGCCGCGGCGGAACGGAGAGGGGGTGACCCTCAGGTCCAGCGCCTCGAGGCCGTCGACCAGGGAGTCGACCCGGTCCTGCGGAACGTCAAGGATGATCATCTTCTGCTCGACGGTGGTGGAGACCCGGCCCGAGCCGTGGTTCTCGGCCAGTTCGGCGACCTTGGTGAGCAGCGAGCCGTCCATGCGGCCCACGCGCGGGGCGAATCCGACGTAGAAGCGGCCGTCCTTCTGGCGGTGCACCCCGATGTGGTCGCGCCACCGCTGGGCCGGCATCTCGACGGCGGGGCCGTCGGTCAGCTTGCGGCCCAGGTACTCGTCCTCCACGACCTGACGGAACTTCTCCGCGCCCCAGTCGGCGATCAGGAACTTCAGCCGGGCGCGGTTGCGCAGCCGGCGGTAGCCGTAGTCGCGGAAGACGGAGGTCACGGCCTCCCAGACGTCCGGCACGTCCGCCTCGGGCACCCAGGCGCCCAGCCGCACACCGAACTTGGGGTTGGTGGACAGACCGCCGCCGACCCACAGGTCGAAACCGGGGCCGTGCTCGGGGTGGACCACGCCGACGAAGGAGATGTCGTTGATCTCGTGCGCCACGTCGAGCAGCGGGGAGCCGGAGACGGCCGTCTTGTACTTGCGCGGCAGGTTGGAGAAGCGCGGGTCGCCGATGTACCGGCGGACGATCTCGTCGAGTGCCGCAGTGCCGTCGATGATCTCGTCCGCGGCGACCCCGGCGACCGGGGAGCCGAGCATGCCGCGCGGGCAGTCGCCGCACGCCTCGGTGGTGGACAGGCCGACCGACTCCAGGCGCTCCCAGATGGCGGGTACGTCCTCGATACGCACCCAGTGGAACTGGATGTTCTGCCGGTCGGTGATGTCGGCGGTGCCGCGGGCGTACGTCTCGGCGACCTCGCCGATCACCCGCAGCTGCTCGGTGCTGAGCCGGCCGCCGGTGACGCGCACCCGCATCATGAAGTACTCGTCCTCGAGCTCCTCCGGCTCCAGCAGACCGGTGCGCCCGCCGTCGATCCCGGGGCGGCGCTGCGTGTACAGGCCCCACCAACGGAAGCGCCCCCGCAGGTCGTTGGGGTCGATGGAGGCGAACCCGCGCTTGGAGTAGATCGTCTCAATACGTGTCCGCACATTGAGACCGTCGTCGTCCTTCTTGAACTGCTCGGCACCGTTGAGCGGGGTCAGGTGCCCCACGGCCCACTGTCCCTCTCCGCGGTGACGGCTCACCTTGCGGCGGGGAGTCGCGGCGGCAGGCTTCTGCGCGGCGGCAGGGTTCTGCGGGGTGGCGGCCATGGTTGATACGTCCTTCGGGGCAGGCGTGAATACGTCTCTGACCTGCGCATTCAGGCGCACGGTGGGAGTGCGCGTCATCGCGCGGGGAGTGAGGTGAAGAGGGAAATGCCGGGCGGTGCCGGGGTGCTCTCAGCGCGCCGGACAGATGGCGCTGGACATGCGGCCGAGGTCGACGTGCCGCCGACTCACCAAGGCGATTCCAGTTCCAGGCATGGCGGAAGCCTGGCACGGCCGTCTGGACACAGTCCACCGTTATCCGAAATGTGGACACCCTTGTCTCGAAATGAGAGACAAGGGTGTCCTTGGTCACAAGAGCCGCGCGCGGTCTTGCCGGTGCCGGTCAGGCCGGGTAGGCCCCCGGCCACGGGCCCGGAGCCGGCACCTCCGGTTCGTTCTCGACCTTGGTGTCGAAGAGGGTGAAGCCCCGGCGCCGGTAGTTGTCCATGGCGTGCTCGCCGTCCTTGCTGCAGGTGTGCAGCCACACCCGCGTGGTCGGCTTCAGCCCCGGCCAGCGGTCCGCCAGGTCCCAGGCGCGGGCCGTGCCGTACGACAGCAGGTGACCGCCGATGCGCCGCCCGCGGAAGGCGGCGACGAGACCGAAGTAGACGATCTCGACGACCCCGTCCTCCTGCGCCTCCAGCTCCACGTACCCCGCCGGCGTCCCGCGGTCGAGGGCGACCCACGTCTCCACCCCCGGCCGGTCCAGATGCTCCAGCCACTGCGCGTACGTCCAGCCCAGCCGGTCGGTCCAGCGGATGTCACCGCCGACCGACGCGTACAGGAAACGGCTGAACTCGGGCGAGGGCACCTCGGAGCGGACCACCCGCACATCCCCCTCGGGCGCGGCGGCCGGACGGAGATCGGTGGGAGCGGTCTGCTCCAGGGACCAGGTGGTCACGGAGAGGGTCGTCATGTCCGAAAGGTAACCACCAGGGGCCCGATCCTGTCGAACGCCTGATCAGGGTGCGGACGGACACCACGTCCGCACCTCTACTCCAGGGACCCGTCCACCGACGCCAGGGGCAGCGCGAACAGCATCCGTCCGGACTGCGACCACACCTCGCCCGTCTCCTGCCAGTAGGACAGGGACGCCGCCTCACCGCTCCAGCAGCGGTGCGTCTCGTCCGCCCCGCAGCGGATGGGGCGGGCCCCCTCGGTGTCCTGCCGCCACAGGGTGCCGCGCTCGTCCGGCGTCCCGGTCATCCGGCCCAGATACCAGCCCGACCGGTACGACAGCACACTGCGCACATGGGTCAGTTCCGTCTCGTACACCGCGACCGGGTCCGGTTCCAGCAGCCCGGCGCGCTCCGGCTCGTCGCCGAAGGAGTACCGCCACAGCCGGGTCGGCCCGTCCTCCTCCGCGGGCGTCGCCTCGTGGGCGACCAGACTGTCGGGCGCGGTGCTGCGGTCCAGGGAGATGCCGCCCGGCCGGGGGGCGCCGGCGCCGTTCGTCCGGTAGGAGGCGACCGCCGGGAGGACGTACCGCGCCCCGGCCGCCGACCAGCCGCCGGGCACCCGGCCGACGGACGGGCTCTCCACGGTGGCCCGCTGCACACGGTCCAGGTCGTACACGTACAGCGCGCCGCCCTCGCCCCGGCCCGTGGTCACCAGCAGTTTGTCCTGGTACCAGACCATGCCGGACACGGTGGAACCCAGCCCGCGGTAGTCCCGGCCCCCGTCCTCCGGTACGGCGAGCAGTGCCCAGGTGTAGCGCGGCCCGGCGGAGTCGCCCGCGTCCACGAAGGCGACCCGGGCGAGCCCCTGCTCCGCCGCCGATCCCGTGCTCCGGCTCCACCCGGAGAGGATCACCCGGTGCTCGCCCCAGCGGCCGTCCTCGTCCGCGTCCCCGGAGGTGGTGACCGCCCCGGGCCGCCAGCCGTCGGTGTCGCCACCCGGCCAGCAGTACGCCTGTGTCGCGGCCGGTTCGACGGGCAGGGCGCGCCGGTCGTCCTCCGCGCAGTCCTCCGCGTCGCTCAGCGAACCGTCCGGGTCGGCGAGCACGGCAGCGACACCGACCGGCCGGCCCATGCCCTCGGCGAGGCGGCCGAGGGCCGCACCCGGAACATCGTGCCCGGTCAGCCGCAGCGGCGCGGTGTCGGAGGACGCGGTCAGCGGCTTCAGCGCCCCGGGATCATCGGCGTCGGTGGCCTGCGAAGCGCTGATCATGGTCGCCGCCGCGGTCAGCGCGAGAGCGGTCCCGGCCAGCCCGGCCCGCAGGACCCTGCCTCTCCTGCGCCGGCGGTGTCTGCCGCGATGCCTCATATCGTCCTCCTGGGGCGATCCAACTGCGTCCGCTGATCCGCGGGTTGACCGTGGAACAGAAGGGGTGCCCGTACCGGGATGCTACGGCAGCCGACCGCCCCGGGAGAGGAAGACCCCGCAATTGTGCGAACCGGCGGCCCCCGCAGTCTGGCCAGGTGCACGCGTGTACGACCCCCGGCCCGCCGACGCGGCGCCGCCCGCCCCTCACGGACAGCGGTGTCCGCTCCCGAGGGCGGCCCCGGCGGCCCCCGACCCGGCCGGTCTCAATGACCCCGGGCCGGTGTGAGGCGGTCGCGCGGGTGGGGGAACACGGAGTGGGGCTGGTCGGGGAGGAGGGTCTCCACCTCGGCCGACTCGGTGAAGCGGTACGGACGGTGGTCCAGGAGAGGACCCAGATAGCGGCGTACGCGGGACATCTCCGCGCGTACCGTCACCGTACGGGCGGGGTCGCCGAAGATGTCCCCGGCGAGGGCCGCCGCACTGCGCCCGGCGCGGTGTACGGCCAGCAGGTACAGCAACTCGGCGTGCCGGGGGCTCAGTTCACGGACCCAGGAGCCCGACCCGTCCGACACCTCCACCGACCGGCGGCGCGGCTCCCGCAGGTCCAGCACGATCCTCGCCCCGGCACGTGTCACCGGTTCGTCCGCCGCCCGCACCAGCCAGCCGCCGGCCAGCGGCTCCAGCGAGCACCGGCCCAGGGCCGGCAGCCACCGCATGCCCGCCGGCACCGACTTGGGCAGCGCCAGCCGTTCCGTGTACGGCATCCCCGTCACCGCCGCCGTCCACCCGTGCCGGTCCACCACCAGCGCACGCCCGCCGGTCCGGGCCAGCAGCGGTGCCGCCACCGCGCGCAGCCGCTCCAGTGACCGCGCGTGCGTCTCCCGCAGCCGCGCCTCGGCGAGTTTCGCCACCGAGTCGACCCAGGCCAGCGTGGCCGGATGCATCGTCTCGAGCGGACCGCTCACGTCCACGACGCCGATCAGCCGGCCGTCCCGGGGATCGGTGATCGGCGCTCCCGCGCACGTCCACGTGGCCTGCGAGCGTACGAAATGCTCGGAGGCGAACACCTGCACGGGCCGTCCCGTCACCGCCGGGGTGCCCACCCCGTTGGTGCCGACCACGTCCTCACGCCAGTCCGCGCCGATCTGGAAGCCCAGTCCGTCCGCCTTGCGCAGTACCGGCGCACTGCCCTCCCGCCACAGCACCCGCCCCTCCTCGTCGGCCACCACCATGATGTGACGGGCGACGTCCGCGACCGACAGCAACCCTTCCCGCAGCACCGGCAGCACATGCCGCAGCGTCGAGGACTGCCGCCGCCGCTGTACCTCCTCGTGGGACAGCAGACCGCTGCGGAAGCCGTGGTCCGGGTCCACCCCACTGCGCAGCATCCGCGCCCAGGACTGCCCGATCACCGGGCGGGGCGTCACGGGCATGCGCTGCCCGGACAGCGCGGCGGAACGGACCTCGTCGAGCACCCGCGCCGCACGCGCCGTGTCGACGACGGCCAGCTGCGTCACGTCCATCGGCGAGAGTGCCACCGGACCTCCCGGAAGAAAGCTGTCGGACCCAGCACCCCATACTGCCGTCTGCCCCCGGTGGAGACGCTCAGTACAGGGACGGGAACAGCAAGTTGCAACCCCCTGCAACCCTGGTGGACCGCCGGGGACTGTTTGAAGATTGAGCGACGCCGTCCCGAGCGGCGTCCACGGCTCTCAAGGGGCCCGTGCGGCGGGGGTGGTGCCGTGTCGGCGCAGCACCACCCCCGCGTTCGCCTGCCGGCCGGACCTGCGCGCGCGGCACGGGGTGCGGCTTGCTGCGCGTCGGCGGCTGCGGGCAGGGGGTGGCCGGTCGCGCAGTTCCCCGCGCCCCTGGGGTCGGCGTCCGCCTCCCCGTACAGTTCAGGAGACGGGCCGGGCCCGCTCCACCACCGACGCCAGATCCAGGGTGTGCGGCAGCGTCCCGAACGACGCGCCCGCGTCGCCGCCCAGCCGTCCCGCGCAGAACGCGTCCGACACCTCCGGCGGCGCGTAGCGCACCAGCAGCGACCCCTGGAGCACCAGCGCCAGCCGCTCCACCAGCCGCCGGGCCCGCCCCTCGACGCCCTCCAGATCCGCCAGTTCCGTCAGCAGGTCCTTGACCGCCGCGTCCAGCCGGTGGTCGGCCCCGCGCGCCCGCCCGACCTCCCGCAGATACGCGTCGAGTGCCTCCGGCTCGCGGCGCAGCGCCCGCAGCACGTCCAGAGCCTGGACGTTGCCCGCGCCCTCCCAGACCGAGTTCAGCGGCGACTCCCGCACCAGCCGGGGCATCCCCGACTCCTCCACGTACCCGTTGCCGCCCAGGCACTCCGCCGCCTCCACCGCGAGCGGCGCGCACCGCTTGGTCACCCAGTACTTCGCCGCCGGCACCGCGATCCGCAGCAGCGCCCGCTCCCGGTCACCGCCGTCGTCGTACGCCGCCGCCAGCCGCAGCGCCAGCGTGGTGGCCGCCTCCGACTCCAGCGCCAGATCGGCCAGTACGTTGCGCATCAGCGGCTTGTCGACGAGCTTGCCGCCGAACGCCTCGCGGTGCGTGCAGTGGTGCACCGCCTGCGCCACGGCCTGCCGCATCAGCCCCGCCGAGCCCAGCACGCAGTCGAGCCGGGTCGCCGCCACCATCCCGATGATGGTGCGCACCCCGCTCCCCTCCTCGCCCACCCGGCGCGCCCACGTCCCGGCGAACTCGACCTCGGCGGAGGCGTTGGACCGGTTGCCCAGCTTGTCCTTGAGCCGCTGGATGAGGAACACGTTGCGCGTGCCGTCCGCCAGCACCCGCGGCGCCAGGAAACACGTGAGGCCCCCGGGCGCCCGCGCCAGCACCAGGAAGGCGTCCGACATCGGCGCCGAGCAGAACCACTTGTGCCCGGTCAGCTCGTACGCGCCGTCCTCGGCCAGCGGCCGCGCGGCCGTCGTGTTCGCCCGTACGTCGCTGCCGCCCTGCTTCTCCGTCATGCCCATCCCGAACAGCGCGCCGGGCTTCTGCCCGGGGGGCCGCAGGGCGCGGTCGTAGACGGTCGACGCCAGCCGGGGCTCCCACTCCGCCGCCAGCGCCGGCTCCGTACGCAGCGCGGGCACCGCCGCGTGGGTCATCGACAGCGGGCACCCGTTGCCGGCCTCCGCCTGCGTCCACATCAGGAACGCCGCCGCCCGCCGCACATGACCGCCCGGCCGCCCCCACGCCCCCGTCAGCCCCGCCGAGACCCCCTTGCCGAGCAGCCGGTGCCAGGAGGGATGGAAGTCGACCTCGTCGATCCGGTGACCGTAGCGGTCGTGGGTGCGCAGCCGCGGCGGATTCTCGTTGGCCTGCGCTCCCCACTCCTGTACCTGCGCGGACCCGACGGTCCGCCCGAGCCCCGACAGCTCGGTCAGCCCCTCGTCCAGCACGTCCGCCGCCAGATGCCGCTCGACCGCCTCCACCAGAGCCCGGTCGGCGCCGAAGACGTCGTACTGCACGAGTGGGGGAGCCTGGTTGGTCACGGTGTGCGTGGTGCCTGCCATGTCCCGAACGTACCCCGCCGAGGGCCCGCCTCACGCGGCGATCCCGCCTCCGGGTGAGTGCGACCAGGCACGACGGATACCTTTGGTCCGTGCAGCCAGCAAGTGAACCCCCAGACGAGCCCTCCGGCCGCCTCCACCGGGCACGGGCCCTCTACCGGAATGTCTCCAAGCGCAGGACCGCCTGGCTGCTGCTCAAGGACACCGTCAATTCCTGCATGGAGTACCGCATCCTGGGTCTGGCGGCCGAGGCGGCGTTCTTCACGCTGCTGTCGGTGCCCCCGCTGCTGCTCAGCATGATCGGCCTGCTCGGCTACGTCGACGCCTGGACCGGCGCCGACACCATCCAGAGCCTGCAGCGCAACCTCCTCGACGCCTCCCGCACGGTCCTCTCCGACCGGGGCGTGAGCCAGATCGCGGAGCCGATCCTGCGGGACGTGACCAAGGGCGGCCGGCCCGACGTGATCTCCCTGGGCTTCCTGATCGCCGTGTGGTCGGGCTCCCGCGCGGTGAACGTCTTCATCGAGACCATCACCGTCATGTACGGCCTCGACGGCGTCCGGGGCATCGTGAAGACCCGGCTGCTGGCCTTCCTGCTGTTCATCGTGGCCCTGCTGATCGGCTCGATCGCGCTGCCGCTGATGGTCGCGGGGCCGGACGCGGTCGTGGAGATCGTGCCCTGGTCGACGACGCTCGTCCAGATCCTGTACTGGCCGGTCGTGATCCTGCTGTCCGTCGCCTTCCTGACCACGCTCTACCACGTCTCCGTACCCGTGCGCTCGCCCTGGATCGAGGACGTGCCCGGCGCGCTGGTCGCCCTCGGCATGTGGGTGCTCGGCAGCTTCCTGCTGCGGATCTACCTGACCAACACCGTCGAGGGCCCCACCATCTACGGCTCCCTCGCCGCCCCCGTCGCGGTCCTGCTGTGGATCGGGGTCTCCGCGTTCGCCGTGCTCGTCGGCGCCGCCGTCAACGCGGCGATCGACCGCGTCTGGCCGGCCGCCGCGACGGCGGCGGCCCGCGAGGCGAACGAGCGGCTGCGGCAGGCACAGGTCGCCGAGTACGTCGCCCGCACCGCCGCCACGGCAGGCGAGGCGGATCCCGACCCCGACATGCCCTCCGAGTTCCCCGAACGCTGGTCCCGCTTCCTCCCCCCGGAGGACGTCACGGCCCGCCTGCGCACCCACGCGAAGCCCCCCCACCCGAAACACGACGACCCCCCGCTCTCCGAGGAGAAGTGACCCGTTCCAGCCCTTCCGTCAGCCCCTCTGGGGGGTCCCCCCTTTGGGGGAGTTTGAGGAGCGGGGGTCCGGGGGCAGCGCCCCCGGGGGGCGGGACGGGAAGGGGCGGCGGGGGCGAATCAACCAGGCAACACCCCCCGCCCCGGCTCACACCGCCCACGTTCCGGCCGCCGCCCCTTCCGCCACGAAGTCCCCGAAGTCCCGCGGCTCGCGGCCCAGCACCTGCCGCACCCCGTCCTCCACGTGCGCGTTACGTCCGTCCAGCAGGGTCGCGAACACCCCGGTGAGGAACGCGGCCTCCTCCGGCGGAACCCCGAAGCCCACCAGCGCCTCGCCGTAGTCCTGGACCGGCACGGACCGGTAGGCCAGCGCCCGCCCCGTCGCCGCCGCGATCTCCGCCACCGCCTCCCGCCAGGTCAGCAGCCGGGGTCCCGTCACCGTGAGCGTCCGCCCCGCATACCGCTCCCCGCCCGTCACCGCGGCCACCACCACCTCCGCTATATCCCGTACGTCCACGAACGGCTCCGCCACCTCACCCGCGGGAAACACCAGTTCCCCGCGCAGCATCTCGTCCAGCAACGGCCCCTCGCTGAAGTTCTGCGCGAACCAGGCGGCCCGTACGACCGTCCAGTCCGCGCCCGACGCACGCAGCGCCTCCTCGGTGGGCAACGCCTGGTCCTCGCCCCGCGCCGACAGCAGCACCAGCCGCCGCACCCTCAGGCCCAGCGCCACCCCGGCCAGCTCACCGACCGCCTCCGCCGTCCCCGGAGCGCCGACATCGGCGGGGTGCGCCAGATACGCCGCGTCCGCCCCGCGCAGCGTGTCCGCCCAGGTCGACCGGTCCTCCCAGTCGAAGCCGGTCGCCCGCGACGCCGCCCGTACCGTCAGCCCCGCCGCCTCGGCGGAGCGAGCCACCCGGCTCCCGGTACGCCCCGAGGCACCCGTGACGACCAGGGTCATGTCCTTCGCACTCTTCACGTCATCCGTCATGCCACCGAGTCAACTCCGGTACGGCGCACGCGACCATCGTCGAACGGCTCATCCCCATAGGCCCGCGTCTACGCTGACCTCATGGACGCACTCACCGGCCTGCTCGAAGGCCCCCGGGCCCGCGGCGCGTTCATGATCCGCGCGTGTTTCGCCCCGCCGTGGGCGGTCCGCGTGGAGGACCGCGCCCCGCTGACGGTGATGCTCCTCGTCCGCGGCCGGGCGTGGATCGTGCCGGACGAGGCCGGACGCCTCCTGATGAGCCCCGGCGACCTCGTCATCGCGCGCGGTCCGGCCCCGTACACCTGCGCCGACGACCCGGGAACGGCCCCCCAGGCCCTGATCCTCCCCGGCGGCGAGTGCCACTACCCCGACGGACGGCCCCTGAACGGCGTCATGGACCTCGGCGTCCGCACCTGGGGCGACCGCCCGGACGGCGCGACGGTGATGCTGATCGGCACCTACCAGATGCGCGGCGAGATCGGCGGACGGCTGCTGGACGCGCTGCCGCCACTGCTCTCCCTCACCGCCGAGGTGTGGGACTGCCCGCTCACCCCCTTCCTCATGGAGGAGATCGTCCGCGACGCACCCGGTCAGGAGGTCGTCCTGGACCGGCTGCTCGACCTGCTGGTCATCGCGGCGCTGCGGACCTGGTTCGACCGGCCGGAGGCGGAACCGCCCGCCTGGTACCGGGCGCGGGCGGACCCGGTCGTCGGTCCGGTCGTACGGCTGCTCCAGGACGATCCCGCCCACCCGTGGACGGTCGCCGGACTCGCCGCGAAGGCCGGTGTCTCCCGCGCCGCGCTGGCCCGCCGCTTCACGCGGCTCGTCGGCGAACCCCCGATGACGTACCTCACCGGGTGGCGCCTCGCCCTCGCCGCGGACCGCCTCCACGACACCGACGACACCATCGGCGCGATCGCCCGCCAGGTCGGTTACGGCAGCGCCTTCGCTCTGTCCACCGCCTTCAAACGGGCCTACGGCGTCAGCCCCCAGGAGTGGCGGACCCGCCCGGCGTAACCTGGACGACGTGTACAGGGAGCGGGCGTCACGGCTGACGGGCGCGGTCGTGTGGACCAACTCGCCCTCCGGCAGCGGGGAGGGCAGAGTGCTGCCCGACGGCTGCATGGACCTGCTCTGGAAGGAGGGCCGGCTGCTGGTCGCCGGCCCCGACACCCGGGCGCACGTCACCGGGGGGCCGCCGGCCACCTGGACGGGCATCCGCTTCCCTCCCGGCACGGCGCCCGCCCTGCTGGGCGTCCCCGCCCACGAACTGCGCGACCGCCGCGTCGACCTGGCCGACCTGTGGCCCGCGGCGGACGTACGCCGCCTCACCGACCGGGTCGACGCGGCGGACGACCCGGTGCGCGGCCTGGAGGACCTGGCCCTGCGCCTGGCAGCGGAGACCGCCCCGCCCGACCCCCTGCTCGGCCGTCTCGTGGCGGCCCTCGCCGAGGGCCGCCCGGTCGCCGCGACCGCCGACGAACTGGGCGTTGGCGCACGCCAGTTGCACCGCCGTTCCCTGACGGCGTTCGGCTACGGCCCGAAGACCCTGGCCCGCATCCTCCGTCTGCGCCGCGCCCTGGCCCTGGCCCTGGCGGGCGTCCCCTTCGCGGAGACGGCGACCCGCAGCGGATACGCGGATCAGCCTCATCTCGCGCGTGACGTACGGACGTTGACAGGGCTGTCGCTGAGCGAGCTACTCGTCCGCCGGTAGTGGGGCGAACAGGTCCACGCCGTTGCCGTCCGGGTCGAGGAGGACGGCGTAGCGCTGTCCCCACACCGCGTCCCACGGCTTGAGTTCGACACGGCTGCCCGCGTCGACCATCTCCGCGAACAGGGCGTCGACCTCCGCCGGACTGTCACACCGCAGCGCGAGCGAGGTCCTGCCCCCGCCCGTCGGCGGCTCGAACCCCGTGTGGAAGGACCGGACCACCTCCTCCGTGTCCATCATGAACCGCAGCCCGCCCGGCAGTTCCGCTTCCACATGTCCCTGTGTCTCGGCCCCGTCGGGGAAGGCGAACCCGAGCCGCCGGTAGAAGGCGACGGAGGCGGCCATGTCCGAGACGACCATTCCGATGGCATCGAATCGTGCGCTCATGCGCCCCACCGTAGGGCCGGCCCGCCGGCCGGGTCTTGAAGGAATCGGACACCGGCCGGACCGGATCCGCGGGGTATCTGGCCCACCGGGTGAAGGACGCACTCGGCACGGTCGACGGCCTGTTCATCAACGCCGGCGTCACACGCCCGACGCCCTTAGGGTCGACCACCGAGAAGGAGTACGACGAGCTGTTCGACATCAACGTCAAGAGGACACGGCGCCGGGGCCGCGACGCCCGGCGCACGCGCGCGTCCGGAGCCCGCCGTAGGCTCCGGCGCATGACCGCCCCCGCCCTCCTGGTCTACACGCGCACAACCGACTACCGGCACGATTCCATTCCGGCCGGCCTCGCCGCCCTGCGCGGCCTCGGCGCCTTCGACGTCGAGGCCACCGAGGACCCCCGGGCCCTCGAGGCACCACTCGGCCGGTACGCCGCCGTCGTCTTCCTCTCCACCAGCGGCGAGGTGCTCACCCCGGCCGGACGCGAGCGGCTGGCCGGGTACGTAGAGGAGGGCGGCGGGTTCGTGGGCGTACACGCCGCCGCCTGCACGGAGTACGACTGGCCGTACTACCGCGAGCTCCTCGGCGCCCGCTTCGACCGGCACCCGGCCCTCCAGCCGGGGCGCGCCGTCGTCGAGGACCACGACCATCCGGCGACCCGGCACCTGCCCGCTGTCTGGGAGTTCACCGACGAGTGGTACGACTTCCGCACCAGCCCGCGGGCCGGCGCCCGGGTCCTCGTCTCGGCCGACGAGTCGTCGTACGAGGGAGGCGGAATGGGCCCCGACCACCCCCTGGCGTGGTGCCGTGACCAGGGGGCCGGCCGGGTCTTCTACACCGCGCTCGGGCATGCCGCCGAGGCCTACGGCGACCCCGCCTTCCGCGCCCACCTGCGCGGCGGGATCAGCTGGGCGGCGGCCGGGGCGGGGGAGCGGGTCAGTCCGGGAGGTGGGCGGCCTTGACGACCCTGCCGGCTTCCGCCGGGGTCCCGGTGCCGGACGCGGTGGTCACCTCGGAGCGGCCGCCGTCCCGGTTCAGTATGCCGCCCGTGACGGCGAGGCCGAGGCCGGCCACGGCGAGGACGGCGCCGACCAGGGCGGGCGAGGTCCAGCCCCAGCCCGCCGACAGGGCCAGACCGCCGAGCCAGGCGCCGCCCGCGTTGGCCAGGTTGAAGGCGGAGTGGTTGGAGGCCGCCGCCATCGTCGGGGCGTCCTTCGCCTTGGCCATGAGCAGCATCTGGACGGGCGTGGTGATGAGGGAGCCCAGCGCGCCGATGAAGGTGATCGTCACCAGGGCGGGCCAGAGGCTGTGGACGGTGAAGGAGAACGTCACCAGCGCCGCGGCGAGCAGGGCGAGCCCGGCGTACAGCGTCGGGCGCAGGGCGCGGTCGGTGAGCGGGCCCGCGATCAGCGTGCCGAGCGTCATGCCGACGCCGTAGAGCGCGAGGACCAGGGTGGTCGAGGCGTCGGAGATGCCCGTCACGTTGGTCAGGATGGGCACCAGGTAGCTGTAGACGGCGAAGAAGCCGCCGAATCCCACCACGGCGACGGCCAGACCGATCGCGACCTGCCGGTTGCCCATCGCCCGCAGCTCGCCCCGGACACCGGACTGCCCGCCGCGGGGCTGGTGGGGGACGAAGAGGGCCAGCGCGGCGAGCGCGACGAGGCCGATGACGGCGATCGCGACGAAGGCGGACCGCCAGCCCAGCTGCTGGCCCAGGGCGGTGCCGGCGGGGACGCCGACGATGTTCGCGACGGTGAGTCCGAGGAACATCCTCGACACGGCGCGCGCGGCCCGGCCGGGGGCGACCAGCCGGGAGGCCACGACGGCGCCCACGCCGAACAGCGCCCCGTGCGGCAGCCCCGTCAGGAAACGCGCGCCGAAGAGCAGACCGTAGGTGGGGGCGAGCGCGGACGCGACGTTGCCGACCACGAACAGCCCGGTCAGGAGCAGCAGCAGCCGTTTGTGGGGTATGCGCGCGCCGATGCCCGTCAGCACGGGGGCGCCGACGACGACACCGAGCGCGTAGGCCGAGACGAGGTTGCCGGCGTCCGGCACGGAGACGCCGACCCCGTCGGCGATCTGGGGCAGCAGCCCCATGGTGGCGAACTCGGTCGTGCCGAGACCGAACGCGACGACGGCCAGGGCCAGCAGAGCCAGGGGCATGGTGCGGGAGAACCTTTCGAAGACAGCGGGCCGGGATCGAGGGAGGGGAATGACCGAGGCCGTCGGTCGTCCCCGGCTCTCGTTTCCGGTCGCGCTGAGCACCATTGCCCGGCGCACCCCGGGACAGGGCAGGCCCATGGACGGAGTGAGCCCATAAGGAGTGCAGCAAGAACGCCGGGCCGCGCATTCCAAGATCGGGGCGCACATCACCGTGAGCTGTGTCACGGGGAATCGGCCGGGGACGTATCCGGCGGCGCAGGCACGGGCCATCGGAAACCCACGTAGCACCGGACGGGAAACGAGGGGAAAGCCCTCCTTGCCGGAGGTCCGGCACACCGGGCTGGGAAGAACTCTCACACGGGACAGGAATACCGATGGGCGCTGGGGTGCTCTACGTGCTACCGGTGGGTTCGGGCCGACGGCCCGACCGCGGGGCCGGTGCGTGAGCACAGCGCGTGAAGGGCTGGTGGGCACATGACGGCAGGCCGGGAGAACCCCGTGGTCAGGACTCCGTACGGCGCCGTGGGCGGCCGCTGGGAACGCGACGTCGCCGTCTTCCGGGGCATTCCCTACGCGGCACCCCCCTTCGGCCCCCGCCGATTCCGCCCGCCCGTCCCCCCGGAACCCTGGGACGGTGTGCGCGACGCCGGCGCCTTCGGCCCGACGGCCCCGAAACCCCCGTACTCCGAGGCCTTCGCCTCGTACCTCTCCGACCCGGAGATCCCCGGCGACGACTGCCTCAACCTCAACGTGTGGACCCCGCACCCGTCCCCCGTCCCCCGGCTCCCCGTGCTCGTGTGGCTCCACGGCGGAGCCCTGACCAGAGGATCCTCCGCCGTCCCCGTCTACGACGGCCGCACCTTCGCCCGCGACGGCGTGGTGTTCGTGTCACTCAACTACCGCCTGGGCGTCGAGGGCTACGGCCTCTTCCCGGACGCCCCCGCCAACCCCGGCCTGCGCGACCAGCTCGCCGCCCTCCGCTGGGTCCACGAGTCGATAGCCGCCTTCGGCGGCGACCCCGCCCGCGTCACCCTCGGCGGACAGTCCGCCGGAGCCATCAGCGCGGGCGCGCTCCTCGCCGCTCCGCAGGCGCGGGGCCTGGTCCGCCGGGCGGTCCTGCAGAGCGGCCCGCCCGAGACCACGGACCGGGAAAAGGTACGGCGCATGGTCCGCCGCATGGCCAACCGCCTGAGGATACCCGCCACCGCCGAGGCCTTCGCCACCGCCGACCGCGGCCGACTCCTCCGCGTCCAGGCCGACATCGGCCGCCTCAGCAGCCCGATACTGGGCGGCCCCGCCTTCGGCGTCGTCGTCGACGGCGACCTCGTCCCGCGCGACCCCCTGGAGGCACTCACCGACGGCGCCGCCCCCGGCGTCGACCTCCTGACCGGCTGGACCCGCGACGAGTACCGCCTCTGGCTGGTCCCCGGCGGCCTCCTGGAACGCGTCGACCGCCTCGGCACGGTCGCCCTGGCCGGCGCGATGGCCCGCTGCCGCTGCGGCAGCGAGGTCCCGCGCGGCTACCGCACGCTGCACCCCGGCGCCGGCACCGCCGAGACGGTCGGCCAGATGGTCACCGACCACCTGCTGCGCGCACCCCTGCACCGCGTGGCCGACGGCCGCGTGGACCCCTCGTACGTCTACGAGTTCGCGTGGCCCTCCAGCCGCCCCGGCATGGGTGCCTGCCACGCCCTGGAACTGGGGTTCGTCTTCGACAGCGGCGACGAACCCGACGCCCGCAAACTCGCCGGCGAGGGCGCGCCGCAGGAACTCTCCGACGCGATGCACGGTGCCTGGGTACGGTTCGCCACCGACGGTTCGCCGGGGTGGGAGCGGTGGGACGCCCACCACCCGGTGCGGATCTTCGGCGACGGTGCCCCGCACACCGTGCAGGGCCCGCGCGACCGCGAACTCGCCCTGTGGACCGCCCCGGAGGCCTCCGCCCCCGCCCAGCCGCCCCCCGAAATCCGCTCGGTGGTCCGCCGTCTGCGCCGCACGGGCGCCCTCCGCCGCAACTGAACCGCCCGGCAGTCCCGTTACTGCCCCACACGCCCGTCGACGCACTCACGCAACAGGTCCGCGTGCCCGCAGTGGCGGGCGTACTCCTCGACCCGGTGCACCAGCAGCTCCCGCACCGCGATGCCTTCCTTCCCGAGCCGGCGCTCGCGACCACCGGATCGGGATCCACGAACCAGGCGACGCACAGTTCCCCGCCGTGCGGGCTCTTCTTCACCACGTAGTTGACGAGCCAGTCCTGCACCTTGGGCGTACGCGCCTCACGCAGCATGCCGTCCAGCTCGCCGCGCTCGAACGCCTTCGGCCGGCAGATCAGCAGCGCCAGCAGCCGCGCCGAGGTGTCCCCCGTCCCCCAGAGCTGCCGTGCCAGTTCCTGCTGCGTCCTCAACCGCTTCCCGACCGCCCGCAGCTTGCCGAGGTTCACCCCGTGATCGTCACCGTGCTTCTCGTTCACCGCGCGGACCTTCGGGTCCTCGAGCGCGGCCGGCTCGGCCGTCACCTCGGTGAGTGTCGTCGTCCCGGCCACCTCGGCATCCTCTCTCTCACCTACGAGTCTCAGCGTATGACGCCGGCCTGGCCGGACGCTGCGGGAGTCGCCGGGTGACGTCCCCATGACCACGCCTTGTCGCGGTCGTCGGCGGTGCGCGCCCCGAAGGCGCGATGTCCTTCGGGGCGCGCAGGCGGTCCCGTTCAGGCGTTGTAGCCGCCGTGGGCGTCCAGCACCGCGCCCGTGACGTACGACGCGGCGGGGCTCGCGAGGAAGGCGATCGCTGCGGCGATCTCGTCGGGGTGCCCCATGCGCTGCAGGGAGAGCAATCTGACCAGGACTTTGAGGGTCTCGGGGTCCGGCGGTTGCATGCCGCCCTCCATCAGTCCGGCCTCCACGACGTTGGCCGTGATGTTCCGGGGCCCGAGGTCCCGTGCGACGCCCATGGTGTACCTCTCGATCCCGGACTTGGTCGCCGAGTAGTCGGCAAGGCCGGGGGTGCCGACCCGGGAGCCCAGTCCGGAACTCACCGTGATGATGCGGCCGCCCGTGCGCAGCACTCGGGAGGCGGCCCGGATGACGGCGATCACGCCGAGGTAGTTGGTGGCGTGCATCCGGTCCAGGGCGGCGGTGTCGGCGTCCGGGTCGTCCACCGTGCCGGCCACGGAGATCGCCGCGTTGTTGACGAGGATGTCCAGGCCGCCGAAGTGCGCCACCACGTCGTCGATCAGCGCCGGCGCCCGGCTCGTGTCCGCCTGGTCGGACTGGAAGGCGACGGCCTTGGCTCCCTTGCCGTGCACCTCGTCGACGACGGCCTGCGCCTGCTTCTCGGAGCTGACGTAGGTGAAGGCGACGTCTGCGCCCTGCTCGGCCAGCAGTCGTACGGTCGCGGCTCCCAGTCCGCGCGACCCCCCGGTGACCAGGGCGACTTTGCCCATGAGTGGCTTGCTCATTCTTCTCACCTCGTTGATTGACCCTTCCTGGCAGTCGCAACGTTAATTGTTACGACCACCTGTCGCAACTTTCGCTGTTACGACCGCACTGTCGTAACATGAAGCATTGCGACCGGGAGGAGGGGGCATGAGTGCCAACAGCAGGTTGACCATCGCCGCTCACGCGCTGGCCTGGATCGGTCTCTACCAGCGCCGGGGGCATGAGGTCGCCACCTCCGAGCAGATCGCGACCAGCGCGAACACCAACCCCGTGGTGATCAGGCGGCTGCTCGGCGAGCTGCGCAGGGCCGGGCTCGTGAAGTCCCGGCGGGGCGTGGGCGCGGGCTGGTCGCTGGCGCGTGAGCTGGAGTCGATGACCCTGCTCGACGTGTACGAGGCAGTGGAACCCGGCCCGCTCTTCGCGATGCACCGCACCACCCCGGACCAGGAATGCGTGGTGGGTCACGGCATCCAGCCGGCGATGCGGGGCATCTACGAGGGCATCGAGGAGACCCTGAGACACGAGCTGGCCCGCGTCACGCTCGAGAACGTACTCCGGGACGTACTCGCGGCACCTCGCTAGCCTCCCCGTTGCGCCCTGACCTCACCAAGAGAGCGTGCCCGCGACCGACGAGATCGTCTCCGGCCCCACTCGGCAACAGCCCCCGATCAGCCGGGCCCCCGACTCCCGCCATCCCGTGACGCGTGAGGCGGTGAAGGTAGGGGTGCCGGTCCAGTTCCGGGCCCTCGCGTCCCACTCCTCCCCGCTGTTGGGGTAGACCACCACCGGTTTGCCGGTCACGCGGGCGGCGAGCGCGACCGCGTGGTCGGCGTCCTCCGGTGTGCAGCAGTTCACGCCGACCGCGATCACCTCGTCCGCCCGCGCGGCCGGCGCGAACGCGTCCTCCAGGGGCTGGCCCGCCCGGGTACGGTCGCCGGCCGCCGAGTAGGAGAGCCAGGCGGGTACGCCGAGGCCGCGCAGGGCGCGCAGCAGGGCCTCCGCCTCGTCCGTGTCGGGGACGGTCTCCAGGGCCAGGACATCCGGAGCGGCTGCCGCCAGGACCTCCATGCGGGGGCGGTGGAAGCGTTCCAGCTCCGTGACCGACAGGCCGTAGCGGCCCCGGTACTCCGAGCCGTCCGCGAGCATCGCCCCGTACGGGCCGACCGAGGCCGCCACCCAGAGGGGTCGGGAGGTCCGGGAGCGCCGGGCCGCCGTACGGGCGCATTCGACGCTCAGCGCGAGGAGCGCGGCCGCCTCGTCCTGACCGGTCCCGCGCCGGGCGAAGCCCTCGAACGTCGCCTGGTAGCTCGCCGTGATCGCGACATCCGCGCCCGCGTCGAAGTACGCGAGGTGGGCCGCCGTCACCGCCTCCGGGTCCTCGGCGAGCAGCCGGGCCGACCACAACTCGTCGCTGAGGTCGTGCCCCGCCGACGCGAGCTGGTTCGACATGCCGCCGTCGAGGACGACCGTGCCGTCCGCGAGTGCCTCGGCCAGGGAGGGAGTGCCGCTCATACCGACGACGCTAGCCGCCCCCTCGGTCACGGCGCGCCGTGCGGCCCCTGTGGGTGGATGCTGGGAGGACGCACAGCCGTGGCTGGAGAGAGAACAGGGGCGGTGGGTGCCGTGACCAAAGTCGATGGACAAGGGGCGGAGGCGGCCTCGCGGAGACGGTTCGTCGACCCGCACGGGGACCCGTTTCTGCGGACGAGGTTCGCCGTTCCCGCGCGTCCCGTGACGTTCCTGCCGCGCCCCCGGCTGACCCGGCACCTCGACGAGGCTCTGCGCACCCCGCTGACCATGGTCAACGGGGCAGCCGGGGCCGGGAAGAGCCTGCTGGTCGCCGACTGGGTGAGGCACCTGGACCGGCCGGGCGGACCGCACGTGGCCTGGCTCACCACCGACGCCGTCGGGGACGCGCCGGGGATGTTCTGGGCGTACCTGTTGCAGGCCCTGCGCGTCGCCGGTGTCCCGCTCCCCCCGGACGTCGGGTTCCCGGCGGACGCGAACCGGCTGAGCCCCACCCTGCGCACCCGGCTCGCCGCGGGGCTGAGCGCCGGAGAGCGGCCCGTGGTCGTCGTGCTCGACGAGTTCGACCGGGTGACCTCCCCGGAGATCGCCGAGCAGCTGGAGTTCGTACAGCACCACGCCCGGCCGGGGCTGCGGCTGGTCCTCGTGACCCGCACGGAGCCGCTGATGCCCCTGCACCGCTACCGGGCCGCCGGAGAGCAGACCGAGATCAGGGGCGCGGAGCTGGCCTTCACCCCCGGCGAGGCGGAGCGGCTGATGGAGCTGCACGGGCTGCGGCTGACCCCGGCCGCCGTGGGCGCCCTGGTGGAGCGGACCCGGGGGTGGGCCGCCGGGCTGCGGCTGTCCGCCCTGGCGGCGGGGGAGAGCCCGGATCCGGAGGTGTATCTCAAGGAGTTCGAGGCGGACCGCGGCGCGATCGCCGATTTCCTGCTGGCGGAGGTGCTCAAGCGACAGGACGCCGCGACGCAGGATCTGCTGCTGCGGGTGAGCGTGCTCGACCGCTTCTCTTCCGGGCTGGCCAACGCGGTCACCGGGCGCGACGACGCCGACGCCCTTCTGGTGCGGCTGAGCCGGGACAACGCCTTCGTCGAGCACGTCGGGCACGGGCTGTACCGGCTCCACCCCCTGTTCGCGGAGATCCTCCGCGCCCATCTGCGGATGCGCCGGCCCGGTCAACAACCCGGGCTGCACCGGCGGGCCGCCGGGTGGCTGCGCCGCTCCGGGGACCTCGCGGAGGCGCTCGGGCACGGCGCCGCCGCCGGAGACTGGGAGTTCACCGCCGGTGCCCTGGTCGACGACCTGGCCATCGGGCAGTTCTTCACCGGACTGCGTTCCGACGCGGTGGCCGGGCTGTTCTCCCGGATGCGGTGGGACAGTGCCGGGCCCGCCCCGGAGCTGGTGCGGGCGGCCGGGCGGCTGGCCCGGTGCGAACTCGACGCGGGGATGAGCCATCTGCGCCGCGCCCAGGACGAACTGGGGGAGTACGGCGGCACGGCGGGCGGGTCGGCCGCCCGGCTGAGCTGCGCCCTGCTGGAGGCCCTGGCCGCGCGGCTGGCCGGTGCGCCGGACCGGGCGGAGGACGCGGCGCGGACGGCCGGGGAACTGTGGGACGCGGTCCCCGCCGGACTGCTGGACCGGCACCCCGAACTCACCGCGCTGCTGTTGGACCATGTGGGCTCCGCGCGGCTGTGGGCCGGGCGCTTCGAGGAGGCGCGGGAGGCCCTGTCGAGGGTGGCGGACTCGGCCCCGGGCGCGGCCACGGCACTCCCGCGCGAGGACTCACTCGGCGGACTGGCGTTGATCGACTATCTGGACGGGTGGCTCGACCGGGCCGAACGCAGGGCCCGCGAGGCTCTCGCGGAGACGGAGCGGTTCGGTCTGCCCCGGCCGTCCGGTTCCGGTGTCGAACGGCTCGTCCTGGCCGCCGTCGCCGTGGAGCGCGACGAGCTGGGACGGGCCCAGGCCCTGCTCGACTCGTCGGCCGAGTCGCACCCCGCGATGCGGGACCCCGTACGGGAGGCCGGACGCGCCCTGACGACCGCGCGGCTGCACCTGGCGCGCGGAGACCCCGGCGCCGCGCTGATGGCGGTGGAGGCGGAAGTGC
>NZ_NEUB01000580.1 GCF_002910825.1 Streptomyces sp. SM1
CCGCTCCGCGGCGGTCGCCGCGTCGACGGGAACGGTGACCGGCTGCGGCGCACCCGCGACCGCCCAGTCCGGGTCCTTCAGACCGTTTCCGGTGACCGTGCACACGATCGTCTGCCCCGGGTCGACCTTGCCCTGTTCGGCAGCCTTCAGCAGACCGGCCACCGAAGCGGCGGACGCGGGCTCGACGAAGACGCCCTCCTGCGAGGCCAACAGCCGGTAGGCGCGCAGGATCTCACGGTCCGTCACCTCGTCGATGGCGCCGCCGGACTCGTCCCGCGCGGCGAGCGCGAGGTCCCAGGAGGCGGGGTTGCCGATCCGGATGGCGGTGGCGATGGTCGACGGGTCCTTGACGACCTCGCCACGGACGATCGGCGCGCTGCCCGAGGCCTGGAAGCCCCACATGCGCGGCGTCCTCGTGCTGACACCGTCGGCGGCGTACTCCTTGTATCCCTTCCAGTACGCGGTGATGTTGCCCGCGTTACCCACCGGCAGCACATGGATGTCGGGGGCGTCGCCGAGCATGTCCACGATCTCGAAGGCGGCGGTCTTCTGCCCCTCGATACGCGCCGGGTTGACCGAATTGACCAGCGCCACGGGGTAGTTGTCACTGAGCGCGCGGGCCAGTGTCAGGCAGTCGTCGAAGTTGCCGTCGACCTGGAGGATCTTCGCGCCGTGGACCAGCGCCTGGCCCATCTTGCCGAGCGCGATCTTGCCCTGCGGCACCAGCACGGCGGAGACCATGCCGGCCCGCACGCCGTACGCGGCGGCGGAGGCGGAGGTGTTGCCGGTGGAGGCGCAGATGACCGCCTTCGCACCCTCCTCCTTGGCCCTGGAGATGGCCATGGTCATGCCCCGGTCCTTGAAGGACCCGGTGGGGTTCGCGCCCTCGACCTTGAGGTGCACCTCGCAGCCCGTGCGCTCGGAGAGTACCTGCGCGGGCACGAGCGGCGTACCGCCCTCACGGAGCGTCACGACGGGCGTGCTGTCGGACACCGGCAGCCGGTCCCGGTACTCCTCGATGATTCCGCGCCATTGGTGGGTCATTGCTGGTTACTCTCCTTCAACCCGCATGATGCTGGCGACACCACGCACGGTGTCGAGCTTGCGCAACGCGTCGACGGTCCCCCCGAGGGCCGCGTCGGACGCACGGTGGGTGACGACGACGAGGGAGGCCTCCCCGTCCTTGCCCGACTGGCGAACCGTATCGATCGAGACACCGTGCTCCGCGAACACGGTGGCGACCTGGGCGAGAACACCCGGTTTGTCGGCCACGTCGAGGCTGATGTGGTACCGCGTGACGACCTCGCCCATCGACGAGACGGGCAGCGCGGCGTACGCGGACTCACCGGGCCCGGTGGTCCCGCTGACCCGGTGGCGCCCCACGGCGACCAGGTCCCCGAGCACGGCGGAGGCGGTCGGCGCACCGCCCGCACCCGGCCCGTAGAACATCAGCTGACCAGCGGCGTCCGACTCGACGAACACGGCGTTGTACGCCCCCCGCACGGAGGCCAGCGGGTGGCTGAGCGGAATCATCGCCGGATGCACCCGCGCGGTGACCGACGCCCCGTCTCCGGCCCGCTCGCAGATGGCGAGCAGCTTGATGGTGCAGCCCATCTCCTTGGCGGAGGCGAAGTCGGCGGCGGTGACCTCGGTCATGCCCTCGCGGTAGACGTCGTCGAGGCGCACCCGCGTGTGGAAGGCGATCCCGGCGAGGATGGCGGCCTTGGCGGCGGCGTCGAAGCCCTCGACGTCGGCGGTCGGGTCGGCCTCCGCGTACCCCAGGGCGGTGGCCTCGTCGAGGGCCTCCTGATACCCGGCGCCCGTGCTGTCCATCTTGTCGAGGATGAAGTTGGTGGTGCCGTTCACGATGCCGAGCACCCGGTTGACCTTGTCCCCGGCGAGCGACTCGCGCAGCGGGCGGATCAGCGGGATGGCACCGGCGACGGCGGCCTCGTAGTAGAGGTCCCTGCCGTGCTCCTCGGCGGCGGCGTGCAGCGCGGCGCCGTCCTGGGCGAGCAGCGCCTTGTTCGCGGAGACGACGGAGGCGCCGTGCTCGAATGCGGTGGTGATGAGCGCGCGGGCGGGCTCGATCCCGCCGATGACCTCCACGACGATGTCGAGGTCGCCGCGTTCGACGAGCGCGGTGGCGTCGGTCGTCACCAGGGCGGGGTCGATGCCCTCACGCACCTTGTCGGGCCGCCGTACGGCCACGCCCGCGAGCTCCACCGGGGCCCCGATCCGGGCGGCGAGGTCGTCGGCGTGCGTCGTCATGATGCGCGCCACCTCTGAGCCGACCACTCCACAGCCCAGCAGCGCCACCTTCAGCGGACGCGTACGCATCATCCGACCTCGTCTCCTGATTACCGTCTCGGTTGCACCAGTCTCACTCACCGGACGGAACTTTCTGCGTTATGTCCGGATCGTGAGACATCTATTTCATTTCCTTGACCGGAAAGACCGAAGATCTTCCGCCACCCGTCGCCGGCTGCCCGCCCCTCGTCACCCGACGTCGAGCCGGAGCAGATCCTCCTCGGTCTCCCGCCGGACGATCACCCGCGCCTCGCCGTCCCGTACGGCGACGACGGGCGGCCGCAGCACATGGTTGTAGTTGCTGGCCATGGACCGGCAGTACGCCCCGGTCGCCGGTACGGCGAGGAGGTCGCCCGGTGCCAGGTCCCCCGGCAGGAAGGCGTCCTTCACCACGATGTCACCGCTCTCGCAGTGCTTGCCGACGACCCGGCACAGCACCGGCTCGGCGTCGGAGCTGCGGGAGACGAGGGAGACGCTGTACTCGGCGTCGTAGAGGGCGGTACGGATGTTGTCCGACATCCCGCCGTCGACGGAGACGTACGTCCGCAGCCCGTCGAGCGGCTTGACCGTGCCGACCTCGTAGAGCGTGAACGCGGTCGGCCCCACGATGGCGCGCCCGGGCTCGACGGAGATCCGCGGCGTGCGGAGCCGGGCGGCCTCGCACTCCCGGGTGACGATCTCGGTCAGCGACTTGGCGATCTCGTACGGCTCACGCGGGTCGTCGTCACTCGTGTACGCGATTCCGAGACCGCCCCCGAGGTCGATCTCGGGCAGTTCGACCCCGTGCTCGTCCCGTACCTCCTTGAGCAGCCCCACCACCCGGTGCGCGGCGACCTCGAACCCCGACATGTCGAAGATCTGCGACCCGATGTGCGAGTGGATGCCGATGAGCTCGAGCCCGTCGAGCTTCAGCGCCCGCCGCACCGCTTCCGCCGCCTGCCCCCCGGCCAGCGGAATCCCGAACTTCTGGTCCTCGTGGGCGGTGGCGATGAACTCGTGCGTGTGCGCCTCGACACCCACGGTGATACGGATCTGCACCCGCTGCCGAATGCCGAGCTCCTGCGCGATGTGCGCGACCCGCACGATCTCCTGGAACGAGTCGAGCACGATCCGCCCGACCCCGGCCTCGACGGCCCGCCGGATCTCGCCGGGGGACTTGTTGTTGCCGTGGAAGGCGATCCGCTCGGCCGGCATCCCGGCGGACAGGGCGGTGGCCAGTTCCCCGCCCGAGCAGACGTCCAGATTCAGCCCCTCCTCGTGCAGCCACCGCACGACGGCCCGGGACAGGAACGCCTTGCCGGCGTAGAACACGTCGGCGTCGTCACCGAACGCGGTGCGCCAGGCCCGCGCCCGGGCCCGGAAGTCGTCCTCGTCGAGGACGTAGGCGGGGGTGCCGAACTCCTCGGCCAGCCGCTTGACGTCGATCCCGCCGACGGCGAGCACACCGTGCTCGTCACGCTCGACGGTCTGGGCCCACACCTTGGGGTCGAGGGCGTTGAGATCGGCGGGCGGCGCGGAGTAGTGCCCCTCGGTGAGGACGTCGGCGTGACGGGGCCCGGCGGGGTGTGCGGAACGGCTCATGATGTTCTCTCTGGGCTCTCTCAGAGGTGGTCGGGTGCGTCGATGCCGAGCAGGGACAGGCCACCGGCCAGCACCGTCCCGGCGGCTTCGGCGAGGGCCAGCCGGGCACGGTGGGCGGCCGAGGGTTTCTCGTCGCCGAGCGGCAGCACGGCGGGGAGCAGCGGCGGCAGGGCGTCGGCGACGCTCACGAGATGCCGGGCGAGCCGGTCGGGCGCACGGTGGGAGGCGGCGCCGGAAAGGACCCGGGGATGGTCGGCGAGGGCCTGGACCAACGCCGCCTGAGCCTCCACGGCCCCCGGCTCCGCCCCGAACCCCAGATCGGCGGCGTTGCGCACCACCGCCCGGCTCCGGGCGTGGGCGTACCGCACCCGGAACAGCGGATTGCTCTCCCGCTGCACCAGATGCCCGTCGTCGATCCGCGGCCGGTCGTGCGGCGCGGGATACAGCAGCGCCCAGCGCGCGGCGTCCCGCCCGAGAGGCAGTGGATCGGAGGGTGCCGGAACAGGACGGATACCGGCGTCGGGGGAACCGTCGGGGACGCCGTCGACGCGGACACCGAGCACACTCCCCCACTCGGCAACGAGCGGATCCGCGCAGCCGGCGTGCACGAGCGCCCCCTGCGACCGGAGAAGGCGCGCCACGGCATCGAGATGAACGACGGCCCGGACCTCGTTCGCCGCACGCAGCCGTACGACGCCCTGTCCGGCGAGGGAGTCGCCGTGCCCGTACCGGGACCCGTGCCGCAGAATCTCGCGCACGAGGTCGGCGGGGGCGCCGCTCCGCAGCCGGAAGTTGATGAACCCGGGCCCGGTGACGACTACGTCGCTGATCCCACCCGCACCCAGCAGACGCGCTCGGATCACCTCGGCGACCTTCGGCGCCGGCTGCCCGGCCCTCCGGGCGAGCTGCAGGGCGACGTTGGTGGCGTAGTCCCCGCACCCCCCGGGCCCCGGCGGAGCCACCACGACCCGCTCGGGCACGGCCACCGCCAGCTCCCCGTCCTCGACGGCACGGCGCACCGCGTACAGCACGGTGCGGGAGAGTTCGGCGGGGGTCACGGGACAAGCGTAGGGGAGAAGGGGGGTGGGTATGCGAACGGGTTAAACCACGATCCCGGCATGTGGACGCCCGTGGACACCCCCCGCCTCACCCACCCGCATGCCCGGCGGCCGGCTCGGCATCCCCGGTCCCCCGGACCCGCCCGAGAGAATCCACGATCAACTCGCGAACGAGCCGGACAAGTTCCTGAGGATCGAAGGGCTTGGCAAGAAAGGCGTCGACCCCGACATCGAGCCCGCGATCGACCTCGTACTGGCTGCAGGCGCTGACGATGACGAGCGGAAGGTCACGCGTACGCGGATCGGAACGCAGCCGGCCGGCGGTCCGCAACCCGTCGAGCCTCGGCATCACGACATCAAGGGTGACAAGGTCGGGCCGCACCTGATGAACGACTTCCAGACACTCTGCACCATCGGCCGCGGTCACGACCTCGATGCCCTCCAGCTCGAGGTTGACCCTGATCAACTGCCGGATGACCTTGTTGTCGTCCACAACAAGAACCCGGCCCGCAGCGCCTGGCACAACTCGAGAGTAGGTCGAGCCCGGCCACCACGTCCGGCGTTTGACCACTTCCACCCCGCACGGGCGACACCCCGCCCTCCCCCACCACCAAAACGGTTCCTGACCACCCCGTCGGAACTGGTAGTGTTCTACCCGTCGCCGCGATCACCGCGACCGACACGCCCCCGTAGCTCAGGGGATAGAGCAACGGCCTCCGGAGCCGTGTGCGCAGGTTCGAATCCTGCCGGGGGCACCTTGCACGAGGTGCCCAAAGACCCCGCCATCAGCGCTTTCGCTGAGGACGGGGTCTTCGCGTATGTGCAGGCGGATGCCGCCGGAAGCAGGCGTTTGTCAGTGATCACGTTGTAATAGCGTGTTGATCTTGAGTGGCTCCGCAGCAGGCCAGCGCGGGTTCTGAAGGCCCTCAACATAGCTCTGTGGACTATGCGTGGACGGGCCGGGAGCCCCGGATCTCTCCGGGGCTCCCGGCCCGTCGGTCGTGGGGCTGGCTTCAGTTCTCGGTGTCGTCCTCCCCCAGCCCTTGCATGATCCGGTCGTTCATCTCCTGTTCCTGGCCGTCGATGCACTTGGCGTAGATCTTCAGGAGCACGTCCACGGAGTGGCCGGCCCGCGCGGCAACCTCCGGGGCGGGCACACCCGAGTTGAGCCACTGGGAGACACCCGCGTGCCGGAGGTCGTACGGGCGGAAGGCCAGGACCGAGGACACCTGGTCAGGGATGAGCGCCAGTTCCCGAGCCTGCTTCCAGGCGCGGGAGTACGACGATGCGGCGATCACGTTGCCCCGCTCGCTGGAGAACAGCCGACCGTCGCCCGCCGTGCCGAACTCGTCCAGGTGCTCGCGGAGCAGCCTCACAAGCGGCGGAGGGATCGGCACGATGCGTACCTCACCGTGGGCCCGTTGCTTCAGGCCGCGCCGGTCGTGCGCCTCACCGGAGTCGGTCCACGTCTTCCCTGCCGTGGGGCGGGTCTCCGCCAACTCGATGCGCCCCCAGCCCTGTGCCGGAAGCGCGCAGTCGGAGCGACGAAGGCCCAGCGCCTCCCCCGGCCTCATGGCCGCGTAGTAGAGACACCCGAAGAACGCCCGCAGGCGCCGGCCACTCGCCCGTTCGTAGCCGCCCACGTAGGTGAGTGCGGTCAGCAGCTCCCGGGCCTGCCGGGGGTTAACCACCACCCGGCGGTCAACCTCCTGCACCGCCCGCTTGCCCCGCTTGCGCCGGACGCGGCTCAGCGGGTTGGAGGTGAGGTGTTCCAGCTCCACCGCGAACTCCAGGGCGTTGAAGACGACGGCTCGCCGACGCCGGTAGGTCTGCGTCGCCGCGGGCTTGCCGTCCAGCCTCCGACTCAATCCGTCGATCAGCTCGTGTGCACGGCTGATCTCTTGCAGCTCGCCGACCGGAAGCGACGCCCTCTCGATCCACCGCACGGCCGAGGCGATCTCCTCCGGCCGCTGCCTCTCCCTGCGCGGAACGGGCAGGATGTACGAACGCAGCGCCCTCCGCAGCACCTCCGGAGCGGGCCGCCCCCGTCCCGGTTTGACCAGGACGGGAACGACTGTCGCCAAGGCGTCCGTCATGCTGTCCCGCTGTTTGGCGGACGCCTCCGCCCACCGGGCATCGACGTACTTGACCGCCAGGTCGAGGAAGGACAGCGCCGCTTTGCCACCCCGCAGGAAGTCGGGCAGTCCGGTCACGGTGTCGAACGGCTCGCCCTTGTCGAGCGCCCGGACGAGCTTCGCGCGGAAGCGGTCCGCCAGCGCCTTGGTCTTGTGCGACTCGCTGAAGGGCTGACCGTCGACCACCCAGCGCACCAGGTAGGTCGGTTTCTTGGTGGTCTTGTTGACCGAGAGCTTCCACACGGAAGCCTTGTAGGACTTCACGACGCCACCCCCTCCGCCCGTTCCTCCAACCACTCGTCCAGCACGTCACGCCGAACCCGCAGCTCACCGTTCGGCAGACGGATACAGGCAGGGGCGATCCGCAGTTCCCTCCAGCGGTAGAAGGTGCGCCGGGAGATGCCGCCCAGTTCGTCGAGCACCTGCCGCACGGTGAGCAGTTCGGCCGCCCTCGTACGGGTGTCACGCGTCATGGCGACCACCGCCCTCCCGCACGGAGGCCGCCAGGAGCGCCGCTTCCGGTGAGTAGCCGCGCCCCGCGTAACGCCAGTAGCCGACCGTGACCGTCGAGTGTTCCGGCAGGCCGAGGGCGTCCCGCTGCTGCTCCGCGCGATGGTCGGCACGGGCCTGCCGGAGCGCGGTCAGCGTGGTCGAGTAGCGGCGCGACTTGGTGGAGAAGTGGCCGCCGTATCCGAGCATGTGGGCCCAGCGCCGCAGCCCGAGCGGCACGAACTCCGGCAGGCCTCCGAGCCACCAACACGTACTGATCATGCGCAGCACGTGAGCGCGGACCGGCAACATGACCATGTGCCGTGCGTGGTGGATACGACCGTCCACGGCGCCGGCGGTCTCCGCACCCTTGGTGGCGTACTTGGCGATATAGCCCGCCACGGCCGCCGCTGAGGCAGGCCGCTCCCCCGCTGTTCGTCCGGACGAGGTGACCGGCCGTACGTCGACCTGGGTACCGAAGCGCAGCACCCGCGGCCCGATGACGGCCGAGCCGGGGGCGGTCAGCCGCACCTTTCCGACCACGGCCCGCACGGAGTCCACGAGGAGCGGCACCGTGGCCCAGCCGGGCGGGTGCGAGTCGGGCCCGTCCGGGCCGTCGAGGCGGATCACGGCGTGGAAGTGGACCAGGCCCCGGCGCTGGTACTCGGCGACCTTCGCGTACGAGAGCCGGGCGACCTCTCCGAACTCCGTACGTGACAGGCCGACCCTCCGGGCGACCTCCCGTCGCAGCTCCAGCCCGAACCGGTGCCAAAGCCGACCGGCGGACGCGTGCCAGAGGACCGCCCCCGCGTAGTCGTAGCAGCGCGGGCAGAGGGGTTCGCCGAGACGGGGGTCGTCCGCCGGGTGGCGCTCCCGGCAACCGGCCAGAGCCCCGTGCGCGCAGTGGTCACCTGCCCGACGAGGCCGGCAGGGTCGCACGCGCCCGTCACGCTCGCGGCGCGTGTGGACCGGGCCGAACCCGGGGGCGGTGAGCGTGGCGAACACCCGTGGGTGATCCCTCACCGCCTCGCGGACACTTTTCCCTCCGACGAGCCCGGCCCGGACGAGTTGGTACGTGTCCGCCCGGTACAGGGCCGAGCAGGTCGGGCAGACCGTCGCTCGCCGGTTGCCGCACGCGGTGAGCAGGCGACCGCCGTAGGCATCCGATCCGTAGGAGAGCAGAGCGGCACCGGTCGTCGTGTCGTAGACGGTGGCCGCGCCGACCAGGTGAATCGGGTTGGTGCAGCCGCCGAGGCGGACGATGTTCCGGCGCCAAGCCGCGAAATCCGGATCCGAGGCTCTGGCGACGAGCGCCGAGACGCTCCGCGGAAGAGCTGTGGTCATCGCTGACCACCTCCGCCGCCGAACGCCTGCCCCATCACGGCCGAGATCCCCTCCGGCCGTGTCTTGGCGCTGAAGCGCAGCGTCGGGTTGGTGAGCCATACGGCGGCGGCGTGCCGGGGGCACAACCACTGCTCGGTTCCGTCGAGTTCGACGAGGACGATCTGTTCCCGTCCGGCGCAGGTCGGGACCTGCGCGTCACGCTGCCTGAGGTCACAGACGAGCGGCGGGGATTTGCGCGGACGATGCGCGGTGGACAAAGTGTGAGTACTCCTTTCACTGCTCACGTGGCGGATGGAGTGGGTTCCTGACGGGGTCGGGTTTGGCGACTTCGCGCCCCGTCGGGAGCCCGTCGTACGGGCGGTCATTGCCGCTCCTCGGGAGGAATGCCGACGACGCCGTACGAGATCGGGCCGAAGTCACGGCGGGCGCCGAAGTAGCCCCGGCCGATGTCCTCCGTCGGCACACCGAGCGGAGCGGCGACGGACTGCACGCCGTCGAGGCGCGTTGCGGAGTCGGTGGCGTCGACCAGGACGACGAGGGACGCGTGACGCGGTACGACCACGTCCGGATGGGCGGTCAGGAAGTCGATCAGCTCCCGCAGGCCGGCCAGGAAGGCGGCTCGGTCACCGGAGCGGATGACGTGGTTGGACACAGGGAGTCCCCTTGTCGGTCGGTGGTGGGGTGGTCAGAAGCGGAGTTGGCCGAGGAAGCCGTTCACTCCGTCGAGGAGGGCCTGAACCACGGGTGCGGCCACGGTCCGGGCGAGCAGGAAGCCGAAGGTTCCGCAGAGCAGCGCGTCGGCCCACCTGAGGTACCGGATGCGCAGGAGGAACCAGATCAGCAGGCCGAGCAGCAGAACGGCCGACATGGACACCAGCACGGCAAGCCCCTCTCACGGTTCGACGTGCAGTTCGGACAGGGCGGGAGTCAGGTGCGCGTACTCGGCGGCCACGGCTTCCGCGTCCGCTTCCGTGATCAGGTGGGACCGGGCGCGCTCCCAGCCGTCGCCGGAGGCAAGGACGGCGGTACCGGCCTGCTCCGGGGCGATGGCCTGGGCCGCCTTCAGCGCGTCGGGATTGAGATCGCCGAGCGCCATCTCTGCCGTACCGGGGTCGGCCACGCGGTGGCACACCCGGCCGCCCAGTTGCGCCCGCAGAGCCGTGACACCGGGCCCGAGGTCGGAGCCGACACGCTGGCCGGCCACCACGAGGAACACCCCGAGCGCCGCCCCGAGTTGGGCCAGCCGGATCAGCGCCGTACCGGCCGCGTGCGCTTCGTCCTTCTCGTTCCGGCTGGCCACGAGGAAGAGTTCCGCGATCTCGTCGACGATCACGACGACGGGGACCGGGCGTTCCTTGTCGGGCAGACCCCAGATGTTCCGGACGCGGGCCGCCCGGCAGAGGGACATCCGGTCGAGGGTCAGGTCAACGAGGGCGGTCAGCAGCCGCACTGCTTGCTCTCGGTTCGTCGCGAGGGCGGACAGCCGAGGCTCGTAGAGGGACAGTTCCATGCCGCCCTTGCAGTCGATGCCGACCAGGGCGACGGGCTGCGGCGCGAGGCCCGCCACGAGGGCGTTGATCAGCGTCGACTTTCCCGAGCGCGTGGCCCCGACGATCAGCCAGTGAGGGACGCGCCGCAGGTCGACCACCCACGCGGCCCCGGTCTCCAGGGCGCCCACGGTCACCCGGAGCAGATGGCCGGGCCCTCGCTGCTTCGGCACCTGCGGGTCTGCCAGCGGGTCGACCGCCGACGCGACGATCCGTACGCCCCCCGGTTTCCAGGAGGTCACCCGCACCGCGTGCACCTGCCAGCTTTCCGCCATGGCGGGGGCCGCTTTGACGAAGTGCTCCGGCACTTGACCCGGCAGCAGCCTCACGAGCAGGACGAAGCCGCCGGAGGTCGGGCGTATGAGCCCCCGGCGAGGCACCCGCGGCTGAGGCGGAGGCGCCCCCTTGCCGACGAGCCCGGACACGACGGTCAACGCCGGCCGACGGCTCACGGCAAGCCCGCAGCCCGCCATCAGGGGCCGCCAGGTCTGCACGACCCGGAAGGCCACGGCCGGGAAGCCGCATAACAACCACCAAGCGCCGGGATAGCGGCTGCGCAGGGCCGGGCCCGCCAGAAACAGACCCGGCACCAGCACGGCGGCCACCACCAGAACCCAGCTCGGCCACGTCGCGTCGGCCGAAGTAGCGGAGGCCAGTTCCATCACTGCCCGGCCCCCTTACCCGCCGAGGTGGCGGGAGCGCTCAGGGGCCGGATCTCCGCCGCGCGGAACGCGATCCCGTGCCGCCCGTCGTTCTCCCACGGCGTGGCGACCAGGTCCCGCACGGCCACGGGCATGCCGAGCTGCACACCGGCCGGCTCACCGGCCACGCTCACGTTCACGACGTCGGCCGACGTCCCCGCCATCAGGCAGAGACCGACCTGGTACACCGTCTTGCCGGTCTCGCGGTCGACGCGAAGCTGACCGGTCTCACGGTTGGCGACCCGCGGCGCCGGGGGGACTGCGCAGATGATCCCCGTGTACTTCGCGGTGTCGATCGGAAGGCTTGCCACAGTTCGGTTCTCCTCATCACTTGGGCACCCGAAGGGGAATCCTTCGGGTTGCTAGACCACCCGTAGTACGGATGGCTCAGGCAAGGTTGCCCACCCGTAGTACGGGTTGTCAACTGCCCTGAGGTGAGGGAAGCTTCTTTCTGTCGTGACAGACAGCCATCTGTCACGACAGAAAGAAGCAGTTGTCCACGGCCATGGAGGGCCCGCATGCCGCCGAAGAACACGCAGCCGAAGTACCGGCAGATTGCCGACTACCTGCGCGGAGGCATCCTGGACGGCACCTTCCCCTCCGGCCAACCCCTGCCCTCCGAAGAGGCGTTGGCGAAGCAGTTCGGTGTGACGCGCCCTACGGTGCGCCAGGGCTTGAGCGAGCTACGGGCTTCCGGTCTCGTCGAGGCCATCATGGGCCGCGGAACCTTCGCCCGCTCCCCACACAGCCGACCTAGTCACACGCGCCCGCGGGGCGTACGCAGAGCATCTGACGGCCGGTACATCGAGGCTGACGGCATCCGCTGGACCGACGCCGAACCACCGGTAGCCACCCGCACCGACGCCCCGCTTGCCCTCGCGGACCTACTCCGCATCCCGCCGGGCGAGCCCATGTTCACGTACGACGCGTTGCAGACGGCAGACCACGGCCACCTCCGCCAGCTCCACCGGACGTACATCCCGTTCTCGATACTCATCGACACCAAGTACGAGGACGAGGCCCCGCCGCCGGCCCCGGACCTCTACGCAGCGCTTGCCGGCCTGGGCCACGAACTCCACTTCACGGAGTACGTCCGCACCCGCATGCCCCTGCCGGACCAGGCCCAGACCCTCCGGCTCGCAGACGGGGTCCCGCTGCTGTACGTCATCCGCGTGACCCTCACAGAGGCTGACAGGCCCCTCGCCCTGGAGGAGTTCCACCTTCCGGGCGACGAGCTGGAGCTGTCGTTCCGGCTGTAGCACAGCCGTGTCGGGTCCCAGTTGGTTCAGATTTTCTCTACGTCATCAAGGCGGCTCGCTCCGCTCACCGCGCGCGGCCCGGCCCCCGGCCGGGCCTGCGCTCCTGCCTCCGTCCCGCTCCAGCCCGGCCGGTGCCCGTGCCGCGCCTGGCAGGCGAGCCGAATCCCATGAGTCGAATACCGCACACAGGCTGATCAAGGCCAAAACGATGCCTCCGATGGGGGATCGGCCAGCACCGGGATGGAGGGGGCGCCGTCGCCGACTGCGGACCCGTAAGGGGCGTGCGCGGGGAGCTCCCATCCCGTCCACCGTCGCCCCAGGCGGAGCCGAGCGGACGGGGCCCAACCAGGGCGCGAGCTGAAAAGGATCACTCATAGGGGCCGAGGAACCGTGAGCCGTTCAAGTGGATCAGGTGGTCGGGCGCGTCAGCCACCCAGGCTTCGGTCTCCCATGCGAGGTCGGCCAGCCACTTACGCATCGTGGCACGGTCCGGGAAGCAGTTCACGAACACCAGCCCTGCTTTGTCCGTCGCGAAGAGTTTCTTTAGGTGCTCACGCCGTCCGAAGTCGATCGGTCCGTGAGAAGTGACGGCCTCCATCAGGAAAAGCCAACCGCGCTGCTCGTCGTAAACCACGAGGTCCGGGTTTTTGCCGTGCTCGTCAAAGGCCAACCCGAGACGTGCGAAGACGTCGTCTTGGCGGATGTCGTAGCGGTGATCCTTGGCGTCCCCCAGGTAGAGCACCTGTCCGCCGGGGGCGAAGCGAGGGCAAAACTCCTCGACCATGTCCCGGATCAGAGGATTCTGGCCACCGGGAGAGAGGCGAAACAGAGAACCATCAGGAAGCGTGACCGGGAGCATCTGCATCTCGCGGGTTGCCTTATAAGCGGCCTGCTGGGTGGGAGCCTCGGACACCCAGGCATCGAGGGCATCTTGAAACCCCCGGGTGCCGAAGAGACGCACTACGGACAGAGCAGCCGGAGCGATCCGGTAGTTGTTCTTGGAGGAGTTGACCGCGCGCCCTTCGGGAGCATCGGAGTTGTGCTCAGCGAACCCCGCGTCGACGAACTGGTGGAGCGTCTGCTTACGGAAGGTCTCGCGCGAGTTCGGGGCATACCCTTTGTCCCATTTTTCCGCAATGACACCCATGATTTCCGTGACGCCGAGGCGCGGGTTGGTCGCCGTTCCCCACGGCTTGCCGGGCTCCAGGCCGAGCAGCGCGAGGGCCGTCAGGGCAGATCTGTTATTGCAGCGGATCTTGTCGAAGCCGAAGGCTTGCAGGAGGGCGCTGGCGTTGTCGACGGATGCTCGTAAAGTGCTGATCACTCCGCTGAGCCTACGACAGCGGGGAACATGTCAGCTACGAGAGCGTCGAGCTTCGCCTGTTCCGGGAGCCATTCCGGCGCGTTCTGCGCCAAGCGCACCAAGTCGTCACGAGAGGGGAAGGGGAGCGTCTTGACGTCCCCGGCGTTGACCTGGGTGTGCCCGGAGAAGGTGCGGAAGATCGCGTCGAGCGTCGAGGAGTTCAGCCAGAGCATCAGTCCATGCGCGAGCTGAGGGTCGATAGGTCCCTTCTTCTCGTGCAGGTAGTTGGTCTTATTGTCCAAGGCGACCGGGCCGTCGTGCTTCCAGACGCCCGCGACCACGCGACGCTTCTCCTCCTTGGCGGAGAAGCGCTTGATGACGACGTAGTACCCTTCGGGCAGGAGCAATTTGCGGGCGGCCTCGGTGCTAGGGGAGAAGCCCTGCGGCTTCTTCGCGGGGCGCTGCGGCCACTCGATCTCTCCGCCGCGCACGTTGGCCTGGTAGACCATCGGCACGACACCTTCGGCGCTGAGGTCATCGGTCAAGTGCTCGCGGTTGCGGAAGTCAACCACCTTGCCCGTACTAACGCCCAATCCCAGGTCGGCCAGAGTGAACGAGGCGGCCGGCGGCACGACAGCGGCGTCATCGAAGCGCACGAACCGCTCTCGGTCCCCGGGCAGGACCACGGCGCCGAACGGGACGGTACGACGCAGCGGGACGTCGTCGTGTGCGATCGACGCCGACAGGACGACCTCTGGCTGCTGGTCGCCCCGCGTGCCAGCCACGATGACGTTTTCCTGGAGGACGCCGGTGTCAGCGAAGACTGTGCTGCGGCTCTCGAAGACGTGCAAGAGGTCGAGGCTGGTGCGGTCGAGCATCCACTGGCGGAACGCGCGATGGTAGGTGCCGTTGGCCCAGGAGCGGGGCACGATGATCGAGATCTGGCCGCCGAGGGCAAGGGCAGCTGTAGCCTTGGCCCAGAAGGCCGTGTAGACGTTGCTGGTATCGACCAGGTGGTGCGCGATGCGCGTACGGTGCAGGCTGCCTGCGGCGAGCTTTCCATAGGGTGGATTGGCGACGACGAGGTCGAACGGCCCGTCGATGAGTGCGTCATCGTCGGTGAGGTAGTCGCCCTGCACGAGGTCGAACGTGGTGCCGTAGGTTGCCCTGCATTCCTCGAGCGTGGTGCGCAGGTAGGGCATGACCTGCGGGTCGGTCTCCACAGCAACAACGTGAACGTCGAGGTCAGGGCGCTCTTCATGCAGTCGAGTCACCAGTGCGGCGGTCAGCGAGCCGACCCCAGCGCCGGGGTCCAGAACGCGCACGGTATTGCTCAGCGCATCTAGGCGAAACATCGAGGCGATCAGGTCGGCGGCTGGCGCAGGGGTGAAGAACTGCCCCAGGGCGGCCTGAGTCCGAGGGGCAAGGACGCTGAGCGCCTCCACCCGTCGTGCCTCGGTGTTCTCAATCAGTTTCACGTCCGCGCTCCTCTCACGGGGCACCCGTGAGGCTGTTGGTGGAGATACATACTAAGTCCGCCACCCCGTGGCAACGTCGGGAGGAAGGCGCCGAAGGACACGAGAGCCTCAGGGCGGCCCTAAACCGTTTGCCATGCGCTGATCATCCATAGCACCACCAAAAGCGCCCCCAGGCTGCCGCCGGGCACAGACGCTCAGACTGACGGTGGTCTCTCCGAGTTTCGACTTTGATGCAGCGTGCCCTGTCAGGCAGGCCGGATGAACATGTGTGTCCGCTGGACCGGCGTAAGGGCTCAGGCAGCGTGGCCTGTGCCGGCCGCCGCGGCTTGCTCTGGTCAACGGCATTGCAGCGTGGCCAAGGACGGCGGGGGTACAGCGAGGCATACGCGTGCGTCGTCGGTCGGTGTGCCCGCCGTCGTGGCTGACTGTCGTCGGCTGAGCTTCAGGCAGGACATCGAAGATCTCGACGGGTGACGATTCCCACCGGGTGCACGTAAGCGTGGAGGCTGACAGCGGTCACATCCCATAGTCAGCCTCTGCGTTCACACAACCACCACGCCACAGGCGGACGCACAGCTCCCCAGCAACTGGTACGCGCCCAGCACAGGCCCGCATCGCCCTCACGGCAGCCTGTATGGCCCCAACGACCGAGCTCTTCAAGGCTACGGATCAGCGGCACGAGGCAAATAGCCGCGTGCCACAACCGTGCCAGATGCAGGGTGCAGCCACGGTCAACACCGGTGCCCCGCGGTCGAGTAGCCGCTCGCTTCCTCGGCCGGCGAAGCCGCAGCTCAGAGCCGAGATCACCCAGCCTCTCTCCTAATGCGGTGGTCACGCATACATGCGGCCTGCCGTTCGTCCGGGCTGCGGCGCTGGGGCGCCGGTCCCGGCCGAGCGGCAGGCCGAGGAACGCATCAAAGGGCGTAAGGACAGCGATGAGCCCCTTGCAGCCGTGCCGAGGCACAATGCCGCAAGGGGCCAGATTGTCTGTTGACGGGGCTGCGTTTGGATCGCGCCCACCAGGCACCCGAGGTGCGGCTCAGGCCGCAGGTGCTCGCCGCCGGGTGGGCATAGATGGTTCGGCCGCCGTGTCGCGTCGCTCAGCTTCCAGTCCTACCGTGATCAGCTTTGCCAGCAGTTCCGCTGCCTCAGGGCGAACGGTACCGAGTTGCACCAAGCCGTCACCGAAGACGTTCACGTCGGCGACCAGACCGGGGAAGTCGGAGTCCAGTCCGAACAACACCAGCTGATCGGCCAGAGTGCCGGCGCTTCGCCGGGCGCGGTTCCAGCCGCGAACATACGGCACACCGGGCGAGAGATCTTCCGCGCGCCGGGCCACCACTCCTCGCCGGTCGGTCATAACGTCAGTCCCTTTCCTCGTGTTCGTTGGTGGCCATCGGCGTGTGCTCGAAGTCCTCACGGTCCATCTGGAAGCCGCTTGCGAGCGCTAGGCGCAGGAGTTCTGCGAGGCGTTCGGCTGTGTCGGGGGACACCCGACCCAGTTCGACGAGACCGTGTCCGAAGGCGTTCAGGTCCGCCCGCAGGTAGGGGAAGTCCTTCTCCAAGCCAGCCCGGACGAGGGCGTCCCGTAGTGCAGTGGTCGCGTTGCGGGCCGCGTACCATCCGTCGCTGTCGAGGGGCGACCAAGTGGCAGCGTCGTGCCCGTTGGTCGGCTCACCCTGCATCGGTGGTCGGCTCCTCGGGAAGCGCAGCGACTGCCGCGTACGGAGTCGGGTACTGCTCGTCGAAGCGGTCGAGTCTCGCCAGGAGTTCCGCGGAAGCCACCAGCGCAGTCGCCATGGCGACCGGTCGCAACGGGTTGGCCTCCGGTCGACGCATCGGTGCGCGGAGCCACTGGTAGCGGTCGCCGGACAACGGGATCGGGCCGGGCACGACGACGGCGCACTCCTGGCCGAGGTACCGGTAGGCCGGCGGGGAGGAGGTCTCTCGTTCGAGGTAGTGCGTGAAGGACTCGCGGCTCTTCGAGCCGAGGAAGAAGCCGACGCGTTGTGCCTTGCGGTCGATGACCGAGGGCCCGAACGGCAAGCCGCTGCGCAAGAGCCGGTCGAACATCTCCAGCCCGAGGCGCTGTTCCACGCTCACCACGTCGAAGAAGCGGCCGGTTGCCAGCAGGCAGGGCGTTCGCGGGTCGTCCGCCCACATCTCCCGGCACGCCGCCGGATCGTCCGCCGCCGCAGACAGCCACTCGATGCCCCGCCTGGTCATCCTCTGCACGTCGTCTCACCCTCAGTAGGACTACGGTGCGGCCCTGGTGCCGCTGTGCGTCCAGATTCGTGGGCCAGCCCTTGACCTGGGCAGATGACGAGAGGTGACGGGGGATGACGCGGGAGGACATGACGCGTCACCCCCTGTCCTCCCGTTCCCCGCAGAGGATCCCTGGTTACTACCTGCACGAAGCGATGACCAGCACGTACAGTCAGTGACGGAATCCCAAGTCGTCACACCGGCATCACGCGAGGAGTGAAGGCCGCTTTGAAGCCGACCAGTGTCCGCTTACGTGAAGCTCGCACGGGCCGGGGCTGGAGTCAGCCGCGGTTGGTCAGGGAGTTACGCCAGGTCGCCGCCCAGCGTGGTCACCAACTCCCGTCGGACGCCAGTGTGAAGCGGCGTATCGCGAGTTGGGAGAACGGCCACAGCGCCCCGGACGACTTCTACGGCCCTTTGCTGTGCGACGCGTTCACCACCAGTGCCGTCGAACTCGGCTTGAGCCACGGCCAGCCTCAGGACAGCGCCCTACTTGATGCCGCGTATCCCGCCAGCCCGGACGACGCCATCCAGACGGTGCGCCAACTGTGGCGTGCCGACCTCAACCAGTACGACCCGTTGCTCACGGCGGAGCCGTCCGAGCCGGCGTGGAACGAGGCATCCCTACGGTGGTTGGTCGCGCCCGGGCCCGGCGTCCCCCGGCAGCGGACCGAAGGCACCCGAGTCAGTCTCGGCGACGTGGCAGCCATAAAGACCACGGCGGACATGTTCGCCCAGCTCGACGACCAGTTCGGTGGGGACCACGCGCGTCATGCGGTGATCCAGTACCTCAGCAACGACGTGGCCCCGCTCCTACGAGGTCGGTACACCGAACAAGTGGGCAGGGCCCTGTTCTCCACCGTGGCGGAAGCGACCCTCCTTGCCGGGTGGATGTCCTACGACGCCTGTCACCACGGGCTCGCCCAGCGGTATTTCCTCCAGGCCCTCCGTCTCGCCCAGGACGCCAACGACCGCCGGCTCGCGGGAAGCATCCTCTCCGCAATGAGCCATCAGGCGACCTTCCTGGGGCGATACACCCAGGCCGCAACCCTCGCCCGTGCCGCCCTCATGGGGATCTCTCCGGTAGCCACGCCGACATTGCGTGCGCAGTTCCACGCGATGGAGGCCCGCGCACTCGCGCGTACTGGTGACGTCGCTGCCTGCGAGGCCGCCCTGAGCGCGGCGACCAAGGCCCTCGAAAGCCAGAACAACGAGGACGAGCCGGAGTGGATCAGCTACTTTGACGACGCCGAGCTTGCCGCTGAGGCCGCCCACTGCTTCCGGGACGTCAACAGCGCCCGCCGAGCCGTCGTCCACGCAGAGAACGCCATGACCGGCAGCCACGTACGGAGCGACTTCTTCGCAACCATGGTCTTGGCGGATGCCCATCTGCGGGCCGGAGACGTCGAGGAGGCGTGCCGGGTGGCACTCGATGCGTTGGATCTCGGAGAGCAGCTCAAGTCGGCGCGATGCGTCAGCTACCTTGCCGAGTTCCGCCGGAACCTGAGCGCATCGGGCCAGAGCAGCGCAGCGCGTGACCTTGCGGAGCAGGCCGGCGAGAACAGGTTGTGGGTTGCTGCGGGGCGGTAGGGTCGCGCCGCACCAGAGCTACCGGTCACGCCGGGAGTGACACCGCTCCTCAGAAGGGGCCCCACTCCTTGCGCCCCTCTCCCGTCCGCAGAGACCGGACCCGTCGGGCGAACTCGGCCGCAGAGCGCTCACTCTCGCCGACTTGGTGACCGAGCCACGCCACCATCATCAGTTCCCGGAGGTCGGCCAAGGTCTCGTAGCCGGGCCAGTTCATGAGGTCGAAGCCGTACCGGTGCACGAAGTCGGCGTACTCCGCTGCCGTGTGCCAGCCGTACCGATCGTAGAAGAGCGGGGTCTGGATCAGGTCCCACTCGCGTGGAGCGAGGGCGAATCCGTCGAGGTCGATGAGGACGGCGTGACCGTCCCGGTGACGAAGGATGTTCCCGATGCTGGCATCACCGTGGATCATCCCGTAGGGGAGCACGAAGTCCAGCCGGTCGTACTCCTTGCCTAGCCTCCCTGCCCGTTCCTCCAGGAAGGAGCGGTCTTCTTCGGAGACGGCATCCAGGCCGTCCAGCGAGGCGGACAGCTTGGCCATGGGGTCGAAGTACGGCAGGCCCAGCGACTCGGGTTCCTCCAGCCAATGCAGCCGGCGGAGCAGGTCCGCCAGCTCGCCGACCGTCGCGTACTCCTCGCGCTCCTGGACGCTCTCCCAGAAGGTGACAACCAGGCCGCGGACGACGATGGGCTGAGCGACATCGGCTGGCACTCGGGTGGCGGGAAAGTCGACCGTTTCCAACCAGCGCGCCACGGCCACGGCCCGTTCCATCTCCGGCAGGACGGCGGGGTCGCGGGCGATACGGACGATGATCGGTAAGGATGCCAGCCGGTAGACCGCGTTGGATCCCAGCCGCAGCAACTCCGCCCCAGTCGCGTCCAGCCCGGCAGCCTCGCACGCCTCGCGCAGGACGACTGCCACTCCCTCCGCCGTGAACTCCGTACCGCCGCCGACCGGTCCCCCGCCACTGCCCGAGATCATGCCTCCGACGATACGGCGCAGCCGCACCCCCGGACAGGGCACCTGCGTAATAGGGACGTAATGATCTTGAGTGGGGCGGCGCTCCTGCACCCTTCCCTCGCAGGTCAGCGCGCCCGGTGCCACTCGCGCTCTCCCGGCCTCCGGAGCCGTGTGCGCAGGTTCGAATCCTGCCGGGGGCACTCGCCTGGTCACCGAGCAAAATTGCTTCGAGACCTGGGCGGATGCCGACAAAAGAGGGCGGGAGTCAGTCTCACTGACTCCCGCCCTCTCTCATTGCCTCTCAGTGTTCACGCACCATCTGCGATAGACGCGACACGCCTCCGGCACAGGGCGCGGAGACCCCTCGAGCTACCGCCCTTCGGGTGCACCCCCCCTGTGCCACCACCTTGGCAGCTACAGCATCCAGTGCGACCTCTGCCTTGTCCGGCCCCTCGCCCTCTACGACGTGCGGCGAGTTTCGATAGGCGATGTAGGCAGTCGGATGGACGAGACGCGCCGCATGCCAGGTAAAGGTCACTAGCGGGCGCCATTTGTCGCCCTGTCCCAAAAGACCTTCAACCGTCACTCGGTACGGGCGCGGTGCGGGCACCAGGTAGCAAGGCTTGCTTGTACCGAATTCAATGAACAGTTGTGGGCAGAACCTCGGTGGGCGACTTCTCGACTGGGCAGGGGACAGGGCTTTCAGGGCTTCCGTCAAGTGGCTAAGAGACTGTCTCACGTGGCAAGTTCCGCGAGCTTCTTCAGCAGCTCGGGGCGGTGGCCGTGGCCGGGCTTCAGCACTGCCGGTCGTTGCGGTCCACGTACGGGATCTTGAGGCCACGAGTAGCCCATGGCAGGCTCATGCCGCATGATCGATGAACTCGCGAAGGGCACCCTGCACGGGCGACTGCGGCGGGACCGCGAGGCGCTGCTCTGGAAGCTCGACGGCCTGTCCGAATACGACGCCCGCCGACCTTTGACAGTGACCGGGACCAACCTCCTCGGCCTGGTCAAACACGTGGCCAGCGTCGAGGCCAGGTACTTGGGCGAGGTCTTCGACCGGCCGTCCCCAGAACCGCTGCCCCGGTGGCAGGACCACGACGGCAGCGATCTGTGGGCGGCTGAGGACGAGGCGCGCGATCAGATCATCGAGTCCTACCAGCGCACGTGGGAACACTCAGACGCGACGATCGACGAGCTTGCCCTCGATGCTCCGGGCCACGTGCCGTGGTGGCCGGAGCCTTATGCCAACACGAACCTGTTCGCCATCCTGGTCCACGTCCTCGGCGAGACCAACCGGCATGCCGGGCACGCCGACATCCTGCGCGAAGGCGTGGACGGCCGAACCGGGATGCGCCCCGAACACGAGATGCAGATCGATGAGGACGCCCGCACCGCCTACTGCGCGAAGATCGAGCAGGCCGCCAGATCGGCCGCATCAGTCGAGGCATAGAAGGTCGTCCCCCGTGACTTGCTGCTTGATGTTCGAGCGGCATGATGCCGGCCGTGAGTGCTGATCTGTCGAAGCGTCTGGTTCCTGATGAGCTCTGGAGGCTGGTCGCCCCGTTACTGCCGTCGTTCGCGGCTCGACCGCAAGGTGGCGGGACCGCTCCGCGCGACCAGCGGGCCGTGTTCACCGCAGTGGTGTATGTGCTGACCAGCGGCTGTGCCTGGCGGCATCTGCCGCCGACGTTCGGCACGTCCTCCGCCACCGCGCATCGCCGCTTCACGATATGGACCGAGGTCGGCCTGTGGCGTCGGCTGCATCGGGCGGTGCTGGACGAACTCGGGGTCCGGGGCGAGCTGGACTGGACGTCGGCGATCGTCGACGCGGCCTCCATTCTCGCCAAAAGGGGGGATCGCCGACCGGGCCGAACCCGGTCGATCGCGGCAAGAAGGGCAGCAAGCTGCACGTGCTGTCCGATGCTCAGGGCATCCCGCTCGCCGTCGCCGTGTCAGGTGCGAACATGCACGACAGTCTCGCCCTCAAGCCGCTCATCCTCGGCATCCCCGCAGTCCGGTCCCGCCGGGGACCACGGCGGCGTCGGCCCGTCAAACTCCGCGCGGACAAGGCGTACTTCTCCGCCGAACACCTCATCTGGCTGCGCGAGCGTGGGCTCGTCGCGCGCATCGCGCGGCCAGGCATCGAGTCCGGCGAACGCCTCGGTCGGCACCGCTGGAAGATCGAGCGGTCGATCGCTTGGCTCTTCGGTTACCACCGCCTGACCATCCGATACGAACGAAAGGGCTCGCACTTCCTCGCCTTCCTCGGCCTGGCCGCTGCCCTGACCTGCTACAAGAAGCTCGCGAAACTTGCCACGTGAGACGCCCTCTAAGGCTCGATGCCTGGACAACGAACGAAGCACTGCAGCGCTACTACCTCCGCCAGGGCTTCGAGCACGTGCGCACCGTCCGTGAGGGCGTCGCGGTGAACGGTGGACCTCGGGTCTCCGGATGGCTGGCCCAGCGTGCAGCCCAACCGGCCGACCACGGCTTCATGGACGAGACACCCGCCCCGGCCTGAGAGACCGTGCCCGCGGTTTCGGGTGGAAGGGCAATGTGGACCGCCCTTCGGGCGCCTCAGCATCACGGACCTCCGGACCGTGGGCGGTCAAGCTGTAACTCGCGTGGGCCGGTATCGCAGGGCTACCGCCCCCGACCGGAACTCATGGCAGTCCACGAGCTCGAGCTGGATGCGCTCGCGCAGACCGGCGAGCAACGTCGGCCCGTGTCCGGCAAGGACCGGCTGAACAAGGAACTCGTACTCGTCGATCAGTCCCAGATCTGCCAACGCCAGGGGGAGCGTCACGCCACCCACCCACAGGCCCTCGCCTGACTCCTGCTTGAGCCGCTGAACCGCTTGCCCCAAGTCGCCTCGCACCAGGTCGGCATTCCAATCGACCCCGCTCAGCGTGCTCGACACGACGTACTTCTTCGCCCGGTCGATGGTCTCGGCGAACGGGATCTGCCACTCACCCATCCAGTCAGGCCACGTGCCCGTGGCCGGCTTCCGCCACGCCGACTCCATCATCTCGTAGGTCACCCGGCCGAATAGCAGGGCACCGGCTCGCTCCATCTCAGCGGTCCAGTAGCGCATCGACTCCTCGTCCGGGGGGAGCCCTGCCTCGTGATGGCAGCAGCCGTCGAGCGTGACGTTGATCGAGTATCGAAGTGGTCTCATCTCGTTGCTCTCCCTTGATGCGCGCAGCGCGTTTTCACCGGACCGTATTCAGACGACTGCCGGCGCCATTTCTCATCGGTGCCGCGTCACCTACCGTCGGCTCAGGGTCAACGACCAACGTCGCAAACGTTGCCTGACGCGGCACTAGGCCAGAGGTCCTTCGCGTATGTGCAGGCGTGTGCGGCCCGGAGCGGCCGTATGTCGGGGTCCGTGACGAGGCGTGGACGGGATCTTGGGGCATCGCCGCAGGTGAGGTCAGCGAAAAGACGGAAGTCCGCATCAGCGCCAGACGACCTCTCCCAGACGATGGCCGCGCCGTGGGGGCTGCCGCAGCACCCCATGGGAATGATCGATGCCTCGCTGAGTGAGGGGCCCGGCTCAAGCCTTGCTCCAGGCCTGGCGATGGCGAGCGACGCTGTACACCTGCTCGACCTGCCCGGCCGTCAGCACTCCTGAGAGCGGCGCCAGAGCCGCTACCTGGCGCTCCTGGTACACCCGGACGCTGAGTTGCGTGGCGACCACCTTGAGATCGGCGACGCCGACGAAGACGAGTACTGGATCGACCGGGACGGGAAAGCCGCAGTAGTGCTCAAGCACCCGGACCACGCGCTTGGCCTCCGCCCGGCTCTTGCGCGCGTAGGGCGCCGGTTTTCCGTGATTGACCTTCACGGCATCGTTGCCGACCCACACGACTTTGTTGTGGTGGTACTTCGTGTTGATGCTGAACACCCCACCCGGCCCGATCAGCAAGTGATCGACGTCCACGTTGTTGGCCAGAGGGATGGAGTGCAGGACCCGCCATCCGCAACGCGCCAAGCGGTCCAGCTCAGCTCCCACTCGCTTCTCCCCCTCGAGGCCTTTACGCCACCCGTCCCACGCGGTAGGGCGCCGCAGGAGCCGTGAGACCACTCGCTCGATCAGCCCCGGGCCGGATTTGTCGAGCAGGTCGCGGAGAGATTCACCGGGACGGTTGGTGGACAGGTCGTCGGCCGGCGTCAGAGGCGGCAGCATCGGGCGGGCTTCAGCTTCAGGTGCCCTCTGCGGCAAGACCGGCTCGGGGTTGTTCCGTAAGTGGTGCGTCAGCACGGCGATCACGTCGTCGCGATACTCGGCGACCAGGACGGTGATGTCCCCCGTCCTCACGTCCGCCCAGCCGACCGCGGTGCCATCCGGCAGATTCGCGTACCAGCGATCATGTCCGTACCGCTTCCAGCGCGTGACCTTCAGCTCCACGAGCCCCCCTCGTCCGCTCTCAGCCCGAAGCATCGCAGCGGGTAGGGCCCAAAACGAGAGAGACCCCGGACAATATGCCGGGGCCTCACACGTGGACTCAGTGATCAGACGTGCATCTCACGGACCAGTGTGTCGTCTCCCTGGTAGAGCTCCAGGGAGTAGCTCAAGCCGAGGCGGTGAAGTACGCCGCCGAGTTCGTCGAAGCGCTGAGGGTCGACGACTCCGTTCAGGAGGACGTCTGGACCATCGATCGGCTCGACCTCCAGCTGGCACCAGCTGGTCTCGACTTCGTAGCCGTGCCAGGAAGACGACCTCGAACTCCACCCCGTCCGCATGAAGTGCCGGGCCACCGCGGAGGCATCCCGGCAACCGCGCAGGACACCGCATACGTTGTTGCCACCCTCCACCCACTCAGGATCGATCTTTTGGCCAGCGTCGGATACGTCCACGCCGGAAGTATGAGGCCCGGGTTTCATGCGATCACTCGTATTCGCGCAACAGATCCTCGATACGCCGGTTGGCAACGTCCTGCCGTCCGTCGAGGCACTTCGCGTAACGGGTCAGCAGTACCTCGACACTCCGGTATGCAGCACGTACAAGATGCCCTGCAGGCACTGCCGATCCGGCACCGGCCGCGGACCGGGCGCCTTCATCGGGCCACGGCGGAAGCAACGGCTCGAGAAGCTCCCACAACTGATCATTCAGCAGAGCGCGTGAGCAGCTCTTTAACGTTTGTCTCAGGTTCGCTCGGTAGGAAACAGGCATGCGGATAGGCGATGCAACCCGTATGCAGGAGGCTAGAGGTTGTCCCGTAACTGCTGGCCAGAGGTGAGATGATCTTGCCGTGGCTGGTGTGATCACGGCGTCGGAGCCCTCGTGGATAGGCCCGTTCACCGGGCTGAGCCCTCGGCAGTTCAACAAGCTGATCACCGCGCTGCGGCGTGAGGGGGCCGATCCGGTCCGCAAGGGCCGACCGTGGTCGCTGCCGTTGGAGGACCGGGTGCTGCTGGTGGCCGCGTACTGGCGCACCAACCTCACCCTGCGTCAACTCGCCCCGCTGTTCGGCGTCTCGAAGTCGGCGGCCGACCGGATCGTCGCCCACCTTGGGCCGGCTCTCGCCCTCCAGCCCCGGCGGCGGTTCCGTAAGGAGGCCGTGCTCATCGTGGACGGCACGCTGGTCCCCACCCGCGACCGGACCGTGGCCGCCTCCAGCAAGAACTACCGCTACTCCACCAACCACCAGGTCGTCATCGACGCCGACACCCGCCTCGTGGTGGCCGTCGGCAAGCCGCTGCCCGGCAACCGCAACGACTGCCGGGCCTGGCAGGACTCCGGCGCGAAGGCCGCCGTCGGCACCACCCCCACGGTGATCGCCGACGGCGGCTACCGGGGCACCGGGCTGACCATCCCGCACTACCGTCGGCACAAGGACGAGGAACTGCCGACCTGGAAGGAGGAGCACAACGCCTCCCACCGCAAGGTGCGAGCCCGCGTCGAGCACACCTTCGCCCGCATGAAGAGCTGGAAGATCCTCCGCGACTGCCGCCTCAAGGGCGACGGCGTCCACCACGCCATGCTCGGCATCGCCCGCCTGCACAACCTCACCCTCACCGGATGACAGGCAAACAAGCAGGTCAGCCTGCATGCCTCAAATCATTTACGGGACAACCTCTAGTCACGGCAGTCGACGCAGCACCATCCGGGAAAGCGCAGCCCGGCCGGTTGCGGTTCGAGGCGGCCACCAGGGCGCTGGCGACGGCGTTCCCTGTCGTCGCATGCGGGTCACACGCGGACAACAGTGCGGGGTCCGCCGCGGCCGGCCCGCACAGCGCGCACGCGGGCGGTCGTCAGCTCCACCACAGCCGCTGCACACCGGCGAGCGGTTCCTCGACCTGAGCGCTGCCGCGGTGCGCGAGCAGGACGCGAAGACCCCCTGAAGCATCTCGCAGACGGATGCCGTACGGATACCTCACCACACAAACGCCTGAAGAGAGGGACTGACATGAAGCCCATGGGACGCCGCGGCTTTCTCACCGCCAGCACGGCACTTGGCATTGGTGCCGGCTTGTCCACGTACGCCATTGTCTCGGAAGCGAGCGAGAACGAGACTTCGGACAAGACTTCGGACATTTCACGGCGGGACCAGGACCTGCCCTTCATCGGCACGGAGGAGACCTTTTCGACTCCCACGTTGCTGAAGCTGAACTCCATCAATCAGGATCACATAGCGTTCCTTGAGGAAATTGGTCTTTCGGATCTGGGCCAACGCCGCATCGGCGCTATGGATGCGGGGGGACTCAACGTTCAAATCCTCTCTGCTCATACACCCTCCGTACAAAATGTCCCTGGGCAAAGGGGCATCGACCTTGCCTATCGTCTCAACCGGCAACTTGTAGACGGGCCGATCGCCAAATATCCGGGCCGCTTCAAGGCTTTCGCCACCTTGCCCTTGCAGAGCCCGGAGGCGGCGGCGGACGAACTGGAACGCTCGGTTCGGGAAGATGGCTTCTTGGGCGCACTGACCAACGGACACATCGCGAAGAAGTATCTCGATCATCCCGATTTCGAGCCCGTGCTGGCACGTGCCGTTGCTCTCGATGTGCCGATATACCTGCATCCCGGCTATCCGGCTGACGAGGTCTTCAAGATCTACTACAGCACCACACGGTCCAAATACACGGAAGACTACCAAGACTACATTTTCAGTGGGTCTGGATATGGCTGGCACCAGGAGGTGCTGACCCAATGCATTCGGATGATCGCGTACGGGGTTTTCGACAGATTCCCCAAACTGAAAATCATCATCGGCCACATGGGCGAAGGTCTTCCCTTCTACTACGAGCGGATCGTCAATGACATGGGCGAGCCGACCAAAGACTCGCTCGAGAAGCCCATCGGGCAGTACTTCCAGGACAACTTCTGGGTCACGACCAGCGCATTCCCCCAGACCGAACTGCTCGATCTCCTGCTGAAGTACATAAGCGTGGATCGAGTGATGTTCGCAACCGACTACCCGTTCGCGGACATAAAGGAGCAGACCGACTGGTTCCGCGGAGTCGATTTGCCACGAGAAGACAAGGAGAAGATTGCGTTCCGAAATGCAGAGAAACTGTTCAGAATGAAAGTGCCCGTGAAGTGATACGCCAGCATCGGCCGGAGTGAAAGAATGCTTTGCCGTAAGGCGAGAGTGCGGCCGAAGTATGCGATGCGCGGCTGCCCCATAACGCGGTCTCCTACAGGCTCTTCTACTGATCTTTTCGTAAGTTCGGTGGATGTGGTGGCCGGTACAGCGACCTGGTTCTGCGGATCGCCCACCAGGTCCCCGAGGCGTCCGGGCTGCACACCCTCACGACTCGGCCCCTGGCCTGACCGGCGACGGAGGCGGATGACGGCCGTGCAGTAAAGTCGTCGTGATCACAACAAGGGGGACCTCATGCAGATCCGGCGTGTCCGGCGGACAGCGATCGTCACCATGATGCTCTCGGCCTGTCTGCTGTCCTGTTCCACGGGCGCGGAGGACACCTCCGGGGACGCAGGACATCGGGACACCTCCCGTTCATCGTCCGCCCCGACGCCGGCGGACGCCGGGGCGGAGGAGGTCGCCGCCAGCCCGACCCCGGCGGCGTCCCCGGGGCCGGAACTGGTCCGTGACGCCTTCGCCGGCCTCCAGGCCACGCTCAACGACACCTGCACCACGGGGTCGGGAGACTGCGCGTACTTCCTGGGCAGGGTCCACGAAGAGCTGATGGGCCTCGATGCGGCGATGAAGGCGGACCCGAAGGGACCGGGCCACTTCCCCGAGCCCCTCGCATGGATCGCGGATCTCCGGACGACTCTCGGCGGCGACACCTCCACGAAGAACCTGGAGACCCACCGCACGGAGCTGATCAGCGTCCGCGACCAGGTCAACGCCTGGATGCAGGACCACCCCGACGACTACCGCTGAGCACAAGCCCAGCGACAGGGGCACAATCAGCAACATGGGGCGCGGCTGCGCTCCGTGCCAGGTCGGAGTCTTCACAGGCCGACCAGGGGCTACTACGCAACTGCTGCCCCCTAACGGATTATTGGACGCCATCCCACCGGGTCGCAGCCGGTAGGGCGCCCCAGCCGCAAGCCTCCCGCGTCGCTGTTCGCCGACCGCGGCTATGACCACGACGTCTTTCGCGACCAGGTTCACAACCGAGGCGTCTTCCCAGCCATCACCCGTCGCGCCACACGGGGCGGCAGGGTCGTGCTGCCCGGCCGGCCCGGTCAACCACCCCGGCGGAAGGAGAGGCCCGCGACTACGGATGTACCGCGGGTCGGGCGGGGGCGGACGGCCCACGCGGTGGCGAGGTGGTCGACGAGGAGGAGGCCCCGTCCGTTCTCGGAATCCGCGTGCGGATGGGCCAGTACGGGCTTGCCGGCGCCGGGGTCGGAGACCGCGAGCCAGTAGTGTCCGTCGGCGGGCCACAGCACGAGTTCGATGAGGTCCTCGTCCTCCCTGCAAGCTCCGTGGCGGACGGCGTTGGTGACCAGCTCGGAGGTCAGCAGGCCCAGGTCGTCGCCCAGGTGCGGGCGGAGGGCATGCGGCAGCGACTCGGCGACGGCATGGCGGGCCCTCCGGACAGAGGCGGGGTGGGCGGGGAAGTGCCAGCGGGCGGGTACCAGGGGGATCTCGGGCATGACGGAACTCCAGTGCTGTGTGGGGAGTTGTGGTTCGCCGGTGGCCTACCGCCCTGGTCGCGGGCACACCCGTCCCAGGGCAGGCGGGCATGCTCGCGCGGTGCGCTTCCGGCATCGCGTTGTGTAACTTGCGCGATACTGACAGTAGAGCAGCAGGGGCCACATTTGCCATGCGGTCCGAAATAATGGCCTCGATGCGGTGAACTTGCGCTTATAGGACTGATCAGGACACCGCACTGCACGGAAGGAACGTCATGCCCCCGAGGACGATTCTCACTCAACGTCAGAAGCGTCTGGGTAGTGAATTGCGCAGGATGCGCACCACAGCCGGCATGTCCGCGGAGTACGCCGCCGGGCTCCTCGGCGTCGACCGGAGCCGAATTTCCAACATGGAGTCCGGACTGCGCGCCATCAACGCCGAACGGTTGCGCACACTGGCCTGCAACTGTGACTGCACCGATGAGACGTACGTCGACGCCCTCGCCGAGATGGCGGAGCCGAGCCGGGCAGGATGGTGGGAGCGCTACCGGGGCAGCTTGCTCCAGGGGTTGCTGGACATCTCCGAAACCGAGGCCTATGCGGTGCGTCTGCGGGGTGCGAACACCGTGCATGTGCCGGGGCTGCTCCAGACGTCGGAGCACGCCATGGCCATCTTCCGCGCCGTCGTACCGCAACTTCCCGAGCATGAGGTCGCTCTCCGTCTGGCCCACCGTTCAGAGCGCCAGAGTGTGATCACCCGCGACAATCCGGTTCCGTATGTGGCCGTGATCCACGAAGCGGCGCTTCGGATGCAGTTCGGAGGACGGGACGTTGCCCGGGGGCAGTTGAAGTACTTGCTGGAAGTCTCCGAGTGGGACAACGTCACCGTGCTTGTGCTTCCCTTCGACCGTGGCGCCTTCCCAGGAGCGGGACAGACGGTCGTCTACGCCGAGGGGCCCGTGCGGAAGCTCGACACCGTCCAGATCGACAACTCTCATGGACCGGACTTCCTCCACACCGACGGCCAACTCGCGAAATACCGCGCCCAACTCGACTTGTTGGAAGGTCTGGCACTGCCCCCGGAGCGGTCCCGCGACTTCATCCGCGAGATCGCTCACCAACTATGAGGAGTGGCCACATGGCTGTCATCAACTGGGAAGCCCCGTTCTGCGGCGAGGGGAGCTCCTGCTTCCGCCTCGGTACCGATGCCGATGGCAACGGGTACATAGCCGTTGCCGGGCAGGAGGAGAGCCCTCTCACCGACTCCCTCGAAGCCCTGCGCACCCTCATCACCGACATCAAAGCCGGTAGGGCCGACCACCTGCTGTAGGGTCCGCGGCACGCCGTCACCGAGTGACACGGTTGCCCGCGCGTTCGGCAATCTCGGGCGGCTGCTCGCTCCCGGCCCTTCAGACGACGGCAGGCTTGCGCGCAGAGATCCGCGAGGGCGCCTGGGCGCCGAACTCACCGGTTGCCTTCTGGACGGCCGGCCCAAGAGCATGCGGCTGATCGTCGGGAAGGGACGGCCGCGCACCTCGCGTGCGCGTGACGCCCGCCGACCCCTCACGCTCCTCGGCCTCGCCTGAGCACGAAGTGGACGTCGCTCGGCTACGTCGAAGGCGTGAGGGCTGCGGCAGAACAACTCCAGGACCTGATCCTGGTCAGGCGGGCTGTCTCGCGGGGTCATCGAGCGGAACGGCGCTTCGGCGTCCGGGCGTTGTTTTCCGACGGCTCCCTGCCCCGCTCCGGGGTCGACCGGGTCCGACGCATGCGTTCTCGGCGTTCTCTCAGGCCGAGAACGCCGAGAACGCCGAGAGGTAACGCCGCCTCAGATGGTCGGGGTGTCGTCGACAATCGCCCTGTGAATCTCAACGACCGGCTTCCACCCCGCGGAGAACTCGATGAAGTCCGCACGGGTGGGGTAGGTGTCGATCGCGCGACGGTCACGCTTGGGACTGTCGCTCCCCTTGCGCCCCCGGGGGATCTGTTCCTCGAGGATGTCGACCTTCACATCGGGAACCTCCTTGAGGCCCTGGCGCCAGATCTGCACGATGTCGGCGCCGAACGCCTGGCGGGCCGCAGCGTAAAGGGCCGTGAGAGACCCCTTGTCCCCACCAGGGACGAACAGTGCCAGGTCCAGCACGACACCGGCGGACTGGAGGACCTCGATGGTCTCCGAGCCGTTCTCGTCGGCCAAGTAGATTCCGGCTTCGTTCTCGTCGCCGGGAAGGCAGGAGACCTCTTCCTGGAATACGGTTCTCGCCGTGATCGAGCCGCCCTCGAAATCCTCACCGGACTTGGTCAGAAAAGCAGGGACATAGCAGTCGGGAAGCTTGAGTTCTGCCGTGTCGGCGGAAACGAAGATCCTGTCCTTCACGCTGAGCTTCGTCACCTCTTCCAGCGAGAGGCGGCGAGCGGCGATCTTCTCCGTGTTCACGATTTCCCTTTCAGGTTGCACTGTCCCTCCGAGCAAGGACGCTACCACGAAACCCCGAGGTCAACTGCCCAGTAATCTATGGGTATATGGCCTCCGACGACCTGCACGGGAGGATACCGAAGCGAGTGCCACTCGGTCGGGAACACGCATCCGCCGGGTAGTGGCCCTCGTCATGGCGTGGGGGATCAACTGGCGGTTGCATTGCGATGCGTCGGGCAGCACGGAGGAACTAAAAAGTTGGTTTACGGTAGATATCACCCATATCGTCTTCGAGAAGGTCGAGGTGGGGTAACGCGAACCATTCGTCGTGCATCTCGAAGAGCGCAGCGGAATCCAACTGGATGGTGCGACAACGGAACAACGGAGACCCCCACCGGCGACATCTGGAGGGAGCGCGAACCGGAAGTCGCGAACTGGCGCGCCCTCTTCGGTCAGGACGTCGGTGGAGTCGGCTGACGCCCGGTTGCCGACGTCTCTCATGTCGGGCGGAGTTCGGACACGGTGATCACGTCTGCCCCTGGCGCCGTGCGATCCTCGCGTCGGCGTCACAGCCGGGTGCACTCGCTGTCGCATCGAGTGCCGGCAGACGGACGCACTGCTCTGATGGCCGCGTTGTTCCTGTGCGGTGCGGCAGGGCCGGCCTCCGCCCAGGAGCAAGCACCCGTCCGTTCGCGGCTACTGGTTCTCGGCCGCGAGGCCGGGTGCCGATTCGGGTGTCCGGGGTGGGTCCGGCTCGGTGGCCATGGTTCTCAGGGTCTCGAAGGCGGCTGCCGTCGGGCTGGCCGGTTCGGCTTGGTAGACGACGAGTTGCTGGTGCGGGGCGCCGTTGACCGTGAAGGCCGCGAACTTGACCCGGAGGTCTCCGACGTCGAGGTGCTTGAGGTGCTTGCCCTCCTGGGACTTGCTCTTGACCTCGTGCGTCTTCCAGAGGTTCGCGAACTCCTTGCTCTGAGCCGACAGTTCGGTCACCACCTCGGCGATGCGGGGCGATTCCGGGTCATGGCCGTAGGCGGCTCTGAGTTCGGCGACGCAGGAGTGCGCGGCTCGCTCCCAGTCCCGGTAGAACTCGCGGTCATGACCACCGCGCCGATCCGGGTCCTCGTCTGCGACGACCAGATGCTGATCCGCACCGGACTGGTGACGATCATCGACGCCCAGCCCGATCTCGAGGTGGCGGGCGAATGCGGTGACGGGCAGGCCGCCGTCGACCTCGCCGCGAAGGTGCGGCCGGATGTCGTGGTGATGGATGTCCGGATGCCGGTCCTCGACGGCATCGAGGCGACCCGGCGGCTGGCCGGTGCCGGGGTCCCGGACCCGGTCAAGGTGCTCGTGGTGACCACGTTCGACCTCGACGAGTACGTCTACGAGGTGCTGCGCGCCGGGGCGAGCGGATTCCTGCTCAAGGACGCGCCGCCGGACCGGCTGCTGCACGGGATCCGCACCGTGGCCATGGGCGCGGCGCTGCTCGACCCCGATGTGACGCGCCGGCTCGTGGGCCGGTACGCGGCCCGGATCCGGCCCGTCGAGGACGGCCCGCGGGACATTCCGCTGACACCCCGCGAGCTGGAGGTCCTCCGTCTCATCGCGGAGGGACTGTCCCACGGCGAGATCGCCGCGTCCCTGGTGATCAGCCAGGAGACGGTGAAGACCTTCGTCTCCCGCATCCTCGCCGAACTCCATCTCCGGGACCGGGTCCAGGCGGTCGTGTACGCCTACCGGCAGGGTCTGGTGGCCTGACACGCTCACCGGCGCGCGGACTCGGGGGCGCCGCCGGCGGCCGTCGTGGGGGTGCCGGGGACGGCTGCCGCGGGGGCGGCCGTCGAGGTGAGCTCGATCCGGGTACCCACCCGGACCCGGTGGTAGAACCACTCCGCGTCCTTGACGCTCATGCCGACCCAACCCGCCTTCGCGGAGAGGCTCATGAGTGCCTCGGTGTCGAAGGTGAGACCGGCGGCGTAGACGGCTTTCCGGTCGGGGGTACGCAACTCCACCAGGTAGGGGACCTCGACCGGCTTGCGGGTGTCGTCGCGGCCTTCGGGCCGCAGCAGGTCGGACTCCGCCCTGGCCGCCACCGTCAGCCGGGTGCCGGCCGGGAACCCGCCGAAGGAGTGCGGCTCGACGCGCAGCACGCGGTCGCCGACCGTGAGGGTGTGACGGGACAGGTCCAGTACCCCCGACGAGGCGGTGCGAGGAGCCGGGGTCGCCGTGCCGGGGGCGGTCGCGCTCGGGGCAGGGAGGCCGGAGGCCGTGCCCGGGCGGTGTCTCTCGCCTGCGGGGGCCTCGGGGTGCAGCGTGAAGGAGACGGCCGTCAGCACGCAGGCCGCGGTGGCCGCGGTGCCGAGTGCGAGGGCCGTCCTGCGGCGGCGGGAGCGGCGTCCGGCGCGGCCGCGGATCTCCGCGGCGCCCACCCGTGGCGGGGTCTCGTGCTGTGCCGCCAACTCGCGCAAGGCTCCGGCGAGTTCATCCGACACGGCCGCGCTCCCTCCAGGCCGGCTCCTCGGCCTCGTCCACCGCCAGGTGTCTGGCCAGTGCCGCCCGTCCGCGGGACAGCCGGGTCTTGACCGTTCCCACGGGTGCGCCGGTCTCGGAGGCTACCTGCTCGACGGTGAGGTCGCACAGATGGTGCAGCACGACCGCCATGCGCTGTGCCTCGGGAAGCAGGCGCAGCGCCGAGACCAGGGCGGTGCGGTCGGGGCCCGGGCCGGGGGTCGGTTCCGGCGGCGGGGTGTGCCGCACCAGTTCCAGCCAGCGTCTCGCGCGCCGCCAGCGGCTCACGGCCAGGCGCATGGCGACGGTGCGGAGCCACGCCTCCGGGGCCTCGTCGGCCAGCAGCTTGTGACGCCGGTCCCAGGCCCGTACGAACGCCTCCTGGACCACGTCCTGAGCCTCACCGAGGTCACCCGTGAAGGCGTAGAGCTGCCCGGTCAGACGGGGGAACGCGGCCGCGTAGAAAGCGTCGAACTCGTCCTCGGTCATGCCCTCCACCGGAGTCTCGTCGTCCCCCGCGATCCGGTCGTCAGCACCGCGCGTACGGGTTCCGCAGGTCGCGCACATCGAAGCACACCCCCCAAGGAAGACGGCGAACACGGGTGCCGGGATCCAGGTACCGGGATCCACCGGCCCGCCGACCCGGGATTCGCTCGTGAATGACATGGTTCGTGACGTTTTCCACAGGGGAACTGCGTCCGGGTAACTCGGGCGCGCGACGGGGTACTTGGCAGGTGTGTCGTGCGTCACCCCGTTGGCAGAGTAGGGCAAATCGGGCATATCCCGGATTCCGCCATGGCCGGTCCGCACTTCGTACAGAACACTCGTAACCGCCCCTAGTACGACAGTTCGAACCAAAGAGAGCATGTGCGGCCATGACCCACTCCACGGAAACGCCTGAAGTACCCATACGCCCGTACAGGGTTACCGCCGCGGAGGTCGTCCCCGGCGATCTGCTCGCCCTGACGCCCGAGGACGCGGCGCGGCACCGCTGGCATGTCGTCACGCACACGCTGCCCGAGTCGCCGGAGGTGATCCGGGTCACGCTGCGGCCGCCGCTCGGCGGGGTGGACCACGAGGAGGTGCTGCGCCGCGAGGGGCGGGTGACCGTCGCGGGGCGGCGGCTGGACGTGGCCGCGGTACCGCTGGTGAGCTCGCCCTCCCTCGACGACGTGGAGTTCCGTGACGGGGACCGGCTGCACACCCTGCGCGCCGTCGACCCGCAGGCCGAGGAGCTGACGTACGTCCGCCGCTGGGGCTCCTGGCACTCGGACGAGGACCCGGCCGGCGGCGGCGCGAGCGACGAGGACGTACGCCGCTGGGCCGCCGAGGCGGACCGGGAGGGTGACGTCGTACGGCACGCACCGCGCCCCGCGCGGGCGGCG
>NZ_NEUB01000581.1 GCF_002910825.1 Streptomyces sp. SM1
CGGTCGCGGCCGGCGAACAGGGCCTGGGACAGGGCGAGCGCGGTGCGCCGCTCGGCCGGCGACAGGTAGCGGTTGCGGCTGGACAGGGCGAGCCCGTCCTCCTCGCGGACGGTGGGGACGCCGATGATCTCGACGCCGAAGTTCAGGTCCCGCACCATGCGGCGGATCAGGGCGAGCTGCTGGGCGTCCTTCTGGCCGTAGAGGGCGATGTCGGGGCGGGTGAGGTGGAGCAGCTTGGCGACGACGGTGAGCATGCCGTCGAAGTGGCCGGGGCGCGCGGCGCCCTCCAGGCGTTCGCCCATGGGGCCGGCGGTGACGCGGACCTGGGGTTCGCCGCCTGGATAGACCTCGTCCACGGCGGGAGCGAACACGGCGTCCGCGCCCGCCCGGCCGGCGAGCCCGAGGTCGGCGTCCAGGGTGCGCGGGTAGCGGTCCAGGTCCTCGCCCTCGCCGAACTGCAGCGGGTTGACGAACACGGTGACCACGACCTCGCCGTCGGGGCCGGCGACCTCCCGCGCGGTGCGGATCAGCGTGGCGTGGCCCTCGTGCAACGCGCCCATGGTCATCACGACGGCGCGGCGGCCGGCCCGCGCGCGTGCGTGCAGCTCGGCGGCGGTGCGCAGCAGGGTGGGGGTCATCGGGCGGCTCCGTTCCGGGACGCGCGCGTCGTCGTAC
>NZ_NEUB01000582.1 GCF_002910825.1 Streptomyces sp. SM1
AACTGGCGGTTCCACCGCATCCGGGCCATCGCGGTGGCGGTGGTCTCCTCGTGCCGGCTCCGGCCCGCGTCACCGGCGAGCACGTCCAGCAGCAGGACCAGGCCGTGTGTGCCGCCCAGGTGGTAGGTGGAGGGGTTGCCCGCCTCCATGGACTGCACCGCCCGCAGTTCGGCGCGCGCCAGGTCACGGTCCTCCTCCAGCAGCGCGCAGAAGGCGCGGGCCAGCCCCAGGCTCAGCGGCTCCTCCTGCGAACCCGCGCCGTCCCACTCGGTGAACGCCGCCAGGGACGCCTCCATCGCCGGCCGGTCCGCGCGGTGCGCCTCCAGGGTGGCCTGCGCCATCAGCACGTACCGCACGACGGGTGCCAGCCGCAGCCGCCGCGCCACCGACAGGCAGTCCGCCGCGGCCGACCGTGCGGCCGCGTGGTCCCCGCGCAGCACCGCGTCCAGGACGAGGATCCCGTCCACCGTGTGCACGATGTTCACCGAGCCCAGCCGCAGCGCCTCCTCGCGGGCCGCCAGCAGACCGGAGGTGTCGCCCTCGGCGAGCCAGGCGTTGCCGCTCATACGGGTGGCCGCGTACATGCGCTGCAGGGGAAGCCGGTGCCGCTCGGCGGTCTCGAGGGCCTGCCGGAGCATGTCGGCGGACTCCTCGGGGTCCCGCTCGCGGGCGACGGTGGCCAGCAGCTCCCGCGCCTGACAGGCGACGACCGGCAGGCCGTGCCGCTCGGCGGTGTCGGCCGCGGAGCGGGCCAGCTTCTCCGCGTGCTGGGTGCGGTCCGGACCCGGGGTGTCCAGGGCGAGGTAGGCGGCCGTGACGTCGACGGCCGCGGCCGTCGCCTCGTCCGGTGCCCCCGCCAGAACCTCCCGTGCCCTGGCGACCTGCCGGTTGCCGTCGCTCCACCGGCCCGCCGTGTGGGCCACCTTGGCCAGCCGGGCGTGCAGCGTGGCCAGCCGTACCGCGTTCAGCCCTGCCCCGCCCAGCACGTGCAGGTCCTCGGCCAGGTCGAAGGCGCGGGCGAAGTCACCGGCCTCCGCGAGCGCGGGCAGCAGGTCCTCCAGCACCGAGGCCCGGGCCTGCGGATCACCGGCCTCGGCCAGCAGCTCCTCGGCCCGGCTGAGCAGGGTCACCGCCGAGCCCAGGGCACCCGCCGCCAGGGCCCGCCCGCCGGCGTCCGCGTACAGGAGCCCCGCCTCCACCCGGTCCCCGGCCTCGCAGCGCAGCCCGGCCGCCAGCGCGCACCAGTCGCCCCCGAGGCCCGGGTGCAGTTCCTCGACGGCCCGCGCGCCGCGCCGTGCCAGCTCCGCCCGCTGACCCGGCGTCATCTGGGTGAACAGGGCCTCGACGGTGGGGGAGTGGCGGAAGGAGTACCAGTCGGGGGCGGGCTCGTCGGGGATGACCAGCCGGGCGGCGACGCCCGCGTGCAGATGGCTGAGCAGCGTCCGGTCGTCGACGCCCGTCATGTGCTGCAGCACGGTGAGCGGGAAGCGGCGGCCCAGCACCGCGGCGGCCGACAGCAGCGTCAGGCCCTGCGCGCCCAGCCGGTCGATGCGGCGCAGGATGCCCCGGGCCAGCGTGGAGGACACATCCCGCCGCAGATCGCCGACCGTGCGCCAGCCGTCGGCACCCTGCACCAGGGTGCCCGCCCCGATCATGGACTGCAGCAGCTCCTCGACCAGGTAGGGACTGCCCGCACCGTCCTCCCACAGGCGGTCCGGGACCGCCTGTGGCACCTCGTGGGGGCCGTCCACCCCCAGGTGCGCCGCCGTCATCTCCTCCACCTGGGGCCGGGTCAGCGGCGGGAGTTCGGTGAGGGTGGCGGAGCCCCGGCGGCGGGCGGCCTGCGCCAGGTCCAGCGCGTCGCTGAAGTCGGTCCGCACGGTGGCCAGCAGCAGTACCGGCGTGTACTCCAGGTTGTCCACCAGGTACTCGAGGACGCCGAGGGTCTCTGGGTCGGCGTCGTGCAGGTCCTCCAGCAGGAGCAACTGCCCCTGCCCGCGCCCCGCGGCCAGCAGCAGCCGCAGTACCGCCTCGCCCAGGATCACCATGGAGGTGCTCTCCCGCTCCCCGGTGTCCCACTCCGGTATCAGCCGCCCCAGGACCGGCCGGTACGGGCCGAGGGCCGCGTCGTCCAGGGGTTCGCCGCCGCGGAACAGCGGCATCAGTGCCTCGGTCAGCGGACGGAACGGCACCGCGGGGCCGGTGGTGCTGCTGCGGCCGCGCAGTACCCGCATCCCGGAGCCGAGCGCGCCGCCCACGGCCTCCGCCGCGAGCCGCGACTTGCCCACCCCGGCCTCACCGACCAGGAAGACGACACCACCCCGTCCCTGTCGTGCCTCGGCCAGGGCACCGTCGAGAAGGCTGAGTTGAGGGTCCCGCCCGACGAGGGAAGGCGCATGGGAACGCATGAACGCAGATGATAATCAGGATGTCGGGATTCGGGGCAGACCGCATCGGAGTCGTCACCCGCCGTGAAGCCGTCCGCCCCGCACGGGAACGGCCCTCTGCCGGGGCGGAAACGGGAGGTCTCGGCGGACGGACCGCGGCGCGGGCCCGTCCGCCGGGCCCGCGCCCTCGCGCGACGTGATGACGGCACGGATCAGCTCGGCGCGGAGACCGAGGTGTCCAGCGAGGTCAGCGTGACGACGATGCCGCTGGTCAGCACCATCCCGGCCAGCACCCGGGCGCGGGCGCAGGCGCGGTTGCGGCCGGTGAGCGTGATCCCGCCCGCCGCGTCCTGCTCCTCGGCGGCGGGCGCGGCGCAGTCGGCGGCGGTGGTGTTCACGTGCTGGTCCATGAGTGATCCCCTTCTGATGTCCGTACGGCGGGTACGGGGCTGGAGGCGGACGTGCCTTGCTTCTGCGGTGCGTTGTTTCCGCGGTGCGTTGTTTCTGCGGTGCCTTGCCGGTCAGTGGCCGGGATGGGACAGGAGCAGGACGGACGGGACGGTGCCGGGG
>NZ_NEUB01000583.1 GCF_002910825.1 Streptomyces sp. SM1
GGCGCCGCTCGCCGAGCTCCTCGACGAGGGCCACGCATGCCCGGCGCCGCCCGGCCGCGGCCTCCTGCGCCTCGGTCAGCTCCTCGCACCGCACGGCCAGTTCCGCGAGCTCGGCGGCGGCCTCGTCCACGGACGCCTGTACCTCCAGCAGGCTGGGGGCGCCCGCCGAGCCGCCGTGGGCGAAGTGGGCGCCGAGGAGGTCGCCTTCGGCGGTGACGGCGGTGAGGCCGGGGCGGGTGTGGACGAGGTCCTCGGCGTCCTCCAGGGTGTCGACGACGACGATGTCTCCGAGGAGCCGCCGTACGGCCGCCATGACCTCGGCGGGACCCTTCACGAAACGCTCGGCCGGTTCGGCGGGTGCGCGTTGATGGCCTCCGGTCGCGCCGTTCCCCGCGCCCTCTGCGGGCGTCGGTGTGCCGGGGGGTGTGTCGGGGGCCGAGACCAGCAGGGCGGCCCGGCCGGCGTCCTGCTTGCGGAGGAGTCGGATCGCGTCGGCCGCGGCGGACGGTGAGGTCACCGCCAGCGCGTCCGCCGCCGCGCCGAACGCGGCCGCGAGGGGGACCTCGTACCCGGGCGTCAC
>NZ_NEUB01000584.1 GCF_002910825.1 Streptomyces sp. SM1
GGCTGCGGTGCGGCCGTACGGCGTGCGGCCGGCGCCAGCATCGCACCGGGGTCGGCCGCCGCCGACCCGAGGGAGACGGCCCTGCGGACGGACGAGCCGCCCGTGCCGTGGGGCTCGCCGGGAACCGGCGGCTTCTTCTGACGTGCCATCGTTCTCCTCGATCTGTGTGGACTGTGGGGTGATGGGTGGTCGTGCGGCGCGGCCCCGCTCGCTATCCGTCCTGGCCCACGGGCCCCGAGCAGCGTTCCGGCCACCGCGGGACGTCGCCGACGCGGAAGCCCTTGGCCAGCGCCTCCTCGAGGTGCGCGAGGGCCTTGAGGTCCAGCCCGCTCAGTTCCTCCGACCCGTCCATGTAGGCGGTCGCGTTCCCGGGGAGCTCGCGCAGCAGTACGACGGAGGGGCCCGCCGGCGCGGTCCGCACCCCCAGCACCCGGAAGCCGGTCCCCGGCACGAAGACGATCTCCTCGTACGCCTCCGGGGGCCCGCCCGGCCGGTCGATCAGTTGCCTCACCTTGCGTCCGGTGACGGACCAGATCGCGTAGCGCACGGGAGATCCGGCGGGGAGCGCCGAGGCTCCGGCCAGGGCGCTGACCGGGGCGGGGTCCTGGAGCAGGGTGCCGGCCGCCGGTCCGGGGCCTTCGGCGTCCCCGCCGCGCAGGGCCACGCCCCGGTAGGAGGGCAGCCGGCGCAGAGCGGACGCGAGGCAGCCGGCGTAGGGCAGCAGCCGCCCCTCGCCGGAGTGCAGGTCCCGGATCAACTCGCGGTGGTGCAGGGGCCCTTCCCCGGCGGTGAGATAGGCGTGCGCGGCGATGAGGTCGGCCCGCGCGGCCGCCAGCTCGTGGCCGCGCAGGGCGGGCATCCGGGTGAGCACCCGCGATACGGCGGCGGCGTGCACCTCCCAGGCCCCGGCGGCGGCA
>NZ_NEUB01000585.1 GCF_002910825.1 Streptomyces sp. SM1
CCCGGTATCCCCTCCGGAGTCCGGCCACGTCCTCGGCGGGCACCACCGCGACCTCGGTGTGTTCGACGGGGATGCGGTCGGCGTAGGGCATGCGGTCGGCGGCGAGCCGCTCTCTCACCTGCGCGGTGACGGGCGCGAGATCCACGGTGACCGGGCCCCGGGGAGCCATGTCGTCGCGCAGGGCGTGCAGAACGGCGTCGTGGACGGTCCTGTTCCCCGCGTCCCATGCGGTGCGGAACGCCGCGGTGCGGGTGAAGGAGCGGACGGCGTCGTGCAGGAACGGGGCGAGTGCGGCGTCCGCCGGTGTTCCGGTGTCCGGCGCCAGTCTCCGGACGACCTCGTCCCCCACGGCGTCGGCGACCGCTTCCCGTACGGCCGGGTCGGCGGCCAGCGGGGCCATGGCGCTGACGTAACGGCCGGTGTCGGCGAGCCCGAAGGCCGCCCAGCCGGCGAGGGCGGCACAGGGCGTCAGCAGGCAGGCGAGGGCGACGAGCACCGCGGAGAGCCCATGCCGCAGACGCGTACGCCGGGATTCATCACGGAGGGCCACCCCTCCACCCAACGCCCGCCC
>NZ_NEUB01000586.1 GCF_002910825.1 Streptomyces sp. SM1
ACGTCGGCCGCCTCCGGCACGCATTCACGCACCCGCCCCACCAGCCGCGCCGCGAGCAGCGAGTCGCCGCCCGCGTCGAAGAACCCCCGCTCCCGGTCGGGGAGTTCACCACCGAGCAGCTCGGCCCACAGCTCGGCCACGCGCCGTTCCACTCCGGGGCGCGGCGGCTCGGCCGTCCGCTCGGCCGCGCGTTCACCGCGCCGCGGCACCCAGCCGAGCAGCCGCTTGCGGTCGACCTTGCCGTTGGAGGTGAGCGGCAGCGCGTCCACCACCTGGATGTGCGCGGGGACCATGTGGGCGGGCAGGCGCTCGGCCACCCACCGGCCGACCTCCTCGGCGTCCAGTTCGGCGCGGTCCTGCTTGAAGGAGGCGGCGAACACGCCCTGGCCGAGCGCGGCGAACGGGTCGTCGGGGCCCGGCAGGCTCAGTACGTCCTCAGCGCCCGCCTCGACCAGCAGCCGCCGCCACTCCTCCTCGTGGACGAACAGGTTCCCCCGCTCGCGCCGGAGGTCCTCGGGCTCCTCCATCATGAACGCCTGGGTGGCCGTGATCTCCGGGTGCTCCCGGGTCATCTCCAGCAGGCACAGCCAGCCCCGCGGGGCGAGCAGCGTCCGCAGCCGGTCGATGACCCGCACGGTGTCCCGGGCGTTGTTCAGCGCTCCCGCGCTCAGCACCACGTCGAAGGAGTTGGGCAGCAGGCCCTGCTCCCGGGGGTCCCGGTTCATGTCGAACAGGCCGAAGCTCGTCCCGGGCCGGGAGCCGAACCCCTGCCGCGCGTCGGTGAGGAAGTATTCCGAGACGTCCGTGAACAGGTACTCCACCGGCCGGTCGCCCAGCGCCTCCAGCACCGGTCCGGTGGCCGCCCCGATGCCGCCGCCCACCTCCAGCACCCGCAGCGGCCGGTCCCGCACCTCGCTCGCCACGCCCCGGACAGCGGCCGCGAGCGTCTTCAGCAGGCGTCCGGCGGCCAGGTTGTCGGCGTACCAGGCGCGCGCGATGTCCTGGCTGCCGCCGGGGAAGAACAGCCGTACCGCCTCCTCCTCGCCGCGCAGCAGGGCGGGCAGGACGTCGGCGTGAGCGCGGAAGTAGGCGAGCAGCGGCGGCGGACAGACCTCGGCGGGAGCGTGGGCGGCGAGGTCCGCCCAGGCCCGGTCCACCTCGGCGCGCTCGAGTGCGGCGGCGCCGCGCCAGGTGCCCTCGGCTCCCTCGCGCCGGACGAGCCCGGCCTGCTCCAGGGCGTGCAGCCAGCGGCGGAGCAGCCCATGATGACGCTCGTCGACCTTCAGCCGGCGGACCAGTTCCGCCTCCGCATGGGCCTCCTCGCCCGCGAAGAGGCCGGACGGGGCCAGGGCCTCGGCCATGGAGAGCACGAAGGCGTGGTTCAGCCGGTCCACGTACCCGGCGATCCGCCCCGGGTCCGGCGCGGGTCCCTGCCCGTACCCGGCGTTCACCGCGGCGGCCTCCGCCGCGACGGCGCGGGCCACCGCGGGGTCGGTACCTCCGGTGCGGCCCGCCGGCTCCACGAAGGCGACCAGCGAGCGCTCCAGTGCCTCGGTGCCCTCCACCAGGACGGCGCTGGAACCGACCGCCGGGTGTTCGCCGAGGACCGCGTCGATCTCGCCGAGTTCGATGCGGTGCCCCCGGATCTTGACCTGCTGGTCGGCTCGGCCCAGGAACTCGATCTGACCGTCCGGCAGATAGCGTCCGAGGTCGCCGGTGCGGTACAGGCGCTCCCCGGTCTCCGGGTGCCGCGGGAAGCGCTCGGCGGTGCGCTCCGGGTCGTTGAGGTAGCCCTCCGCCAGCCCGACGCCGGTGATGTACAGCTCGCCGACGACCAGGTCGGGGCGGTCGCGCAGCGCGCCGTCCAGGACCCGGAACCCCTGGTTGGCGAGCGGGGTGCCGTACGGGATGCTGCGCCAGTGCGGCTCGACGCGGCGGATGCGGTGGTGGATCGACCAGATCGCGGCTTCGGTCGCCCCGCCGAGGCTCACCAGTTCGGCGCCCGGCAGATGGCGCCCGGCGTGGGCGGGCAGCGCCAGCGGGATCCAGTCACCGGACAGCAGCGCGAGGCGCAGCCGGTCCAGCCCGCGCGGCTCGGCGTCCAGATAGTGGGCGAGCATCTGCAACTGGGCGGGCACCGAATTCCACAGCGTCACCCCGTGCCGTTCCACCAGGTCCGCCCAGTGGGAGGGATCGCCGCGGCGGGCCGGGTCGGGCAGTACCAGGGCCGCGCCGAGCGCCGTCGGCCCGAACAGGTCGTACACCGACAGGTCGAAGCCGAGCGCGGCGAGGCCGAGGACGCGGTCGGTGTCCCCCACCGCGAAGCGCTGGTTGATGTCGTGGACGGTGTTCGCGGCGGCCCGGTGACTGATCATCACACCCTTGGGCTCACCGGTGGAGCCCGAGGTGTGGATCACGTAGGCGAGGTCGCCGGGTGCCACCGGGCGCTCGACGGGGACCTCCGACGGCGGCAGCGGCACGGCGCCGGACACGTCGACCGGGCGGCAGCCGGCCGGCAGCGTCCGGGCCAGGGCGGGGTCGCAGACCACCGCGTACCGCGCCCCGCAGCCGGTGAGGATCCGGTCCCGGCGCACCTGCGGCTGCGCGACGTCCACCGGCACGTACACCCCGCCCGCGAGCAGGGCGCCCAGGACGCCGACCACCTGGTCGCGGCCCTTGTCCATCAGGACCGCGACGAAGTC
>NZ_NEUB01000587.1 GCF_002910825.1 Streptomyces sp. SM1
GGACTGCCGGGCACGCCCAACCACCCGGTCAGCGTGCTACCGGGCTGGAGACCTGCGGGCCCACCGGGCCGCCAGCCGTCGGGGCCACCCGACTGCAGGACTACCGCATCGCCGGAACCGCCAGGCCGCGGCGCGGTGGGCCGGCGGGGATCCGGCCGGGTCCCGCGGTGTGTCGGCGGGGGTGGTGTGAGGGGGGGACGAGGGGTCAGCTCTCCGTCGCCGGGAGGGTCACCTCGAAGCGGCAGCCGCCGATGACGTTGCGGACCGTGGTGCTGCCGCGGTGGGCCTCGACGATGCCGCGGACGATGGCGAGGCCGAGGCCCGCGCCGGCCGGCGGGGTGCGGGCGTGGGTGCCGCGCCAGCCGGTGTCGAAGACGCGGGGCAGGTCCTCCTCGGGAATGCCGCCGCAGCCGTCCGTCACGGAGAGCACCACGCCCTCGGAGGAGCGCCGCGCGGCGACGGCGACCGTGCCGTCGGCCGGCGTCCGGCGGATCGCGTTGATCAGCAGGTTGCCCAGCACGCGGCTCATCTCCCGCCCGTCCACCTCCACCGGCACCGGTTCGACCCGGTCGCCGACGAGCCGTACGCCGTGTTCGCGGGCGAGCGGGTCCGCGCCGGCGAGGGCGTCGCCGATGAGGTCGTACAGGGAGATGCGGGAGGGCGAGAGGGTCAGCGCGCCCGCGTGGATGCGGGAGAGCTCGAAGAGGTCGCCGACCATGCCGTTGAGGCGCTCCACCTCGGTGCGGATCTGCTTGAGATAGCGGTCGGGGTCGGCGGCGACCCCGTCCTCCAGCGCCTCGGCCATCGCGCGCAGTCCGGCGAGCGGGGTGCGCAGATCGTGGGAGATCCAGGCGACGAGTTCCCGCCGGGAGGTCTCCAGGGCCCGTTCGCGGTCGCGTGACTCGGCGAGTCTGACGCTGGTGGCCGCCAGTTCACGGCTGAGCGCGGCGAGTTCGGCGGTGGCCGGGCCGTCGGGTGCGGCGAAGTCGCCGCCGTCGCCGAAGGAGCGGGCGGCGAGCGCCAGTTCCCGGCTGCGGGCGACGACCCAGCGGCCCAGCAGCAGCGCGGTGACCGTGGAGACCACGGCGGCCATGGCGACGACCGTGGTGACCACGCTCAGGTCGTGCGCCGAGAGGAACATCGCCTGGGCGACGGCCAGTGTGCCGGCGAGCATCGCCGTCACCCCGACCCCGGCGACCACCGCGAGGTGCGCGGTGAGTGACCGCCGCCGGATCAGCATCAGTACACCCGCGCCGAGCAGACCGGCCGTGGCGGCGCCGAGGAAGGCGAACAGGGCGATGAGAAGCGTGTCCCGCACGGGTCAGTCCTCCCCGGAGCCGGCGGCGGCCGGATCGCAGCGGTAGCCGACGCCCCACACGGTCTGGATCAGCCGGGGGCGGGCCGGATCGTCCTCGACCTTGCCGCGCAGCCGCCGCACGTGGACGGTCACGGTGGACAGGTCGCCGAAGTCCCAGCCCCACACCTCCCGCATCAGCTCCTCCCGCGCGAAGGCCCGCCCGGGGTTGCGGAGCAGAAAGGCGAGAAGGTCGAACTCGCGAATGGTGAGTGCGAGTTCATCGCCGTGTTTGGTGGCCCGGCGGGCCGCGGGGTCGATGGCGAGTCCGGCGGCCCGCAGCAGTCCGGAGGCGGCGGCCGGCGCGGGGCGGGCGCGGCGCAGTACGGACTCGACGCGCAGGACGAGTTCGCGCGGGCTGAACGGCTTGGTGACGTAGTCGTCGGCGCCGACCTCCAGGCCGAGGATGCGGTCGTCCTCGTCGCCGCGCGCGGTGAGCATGATGACGGGCACGGGTCCGTGACCGCGCATGCGGCGGCACACCTCCAGGCCGTCCATGCCGGGCAGCATGAGGTCGAGGACGACGAGGTCGGGCCAGTGGGCCGCCGCGCGGGCGAGCGCGTCGGGGCCGTCGCCGGCCCGGTCGACGACGTATCCGGCGCGGTCGAGGTAGCCCGTGACGATCTCGGCGACGGTGGGGTCGTCGTCGACGACGAGGACCCGGGCCCCGGCCTCGGCGTGCGGTGGTCGCTGCTCCATGCGGTCAGCCTCGCACCCCGCGCGCGCGAACGGCGCGGCCGGTCGCCGACGTCCGTGTTCCGTAAGGAGTCGATGCCCGGTATACCCGCTTTACGTTCGTAGGGTGAGAGCCGTGACCACCTCCTTCTCCCCTCCCGGCCGGCCGGGCCCGGCGTCCGTGGACATCGTCCTGCCCTGTCTCGACGAGGCCGCCGCACTGCCGTGGGTGCTGGACCACGTCCCGCCCGGCTGGCGCGCCCTGGTCGTGGACAACGGTTCCACGGACGGCTCGGACCGCATCGCCCGCGAACTCGGCGCGACCGTCGTGCGCGAGGAGCGGCGCGGCTTCGGCGCCGCCTGCCATGCCGGACTGGCCGCCGCCACGGCCGACATCGTCTGCTTCTGCGACTGCGACGCCTCGCTGGATCCGGCGGACCTCGTGCCGTTCGTCCACGAGATCCGGGCCGGCGCGGCCGACCTGGTGCTGGGCAGGCGCCGCCCGCGGACACACGGCGCCTGGCCGGCCCATGCCCGCGCCGGCAACCTCGCCCTGTCCCGGCTGCTGCGGCGCCGAACCGGGCTGCGGCTGCGCGATCTCGGCCCGCTGCGGGCCGCCCGGCGCGCGGAGTTGCTGGCCCTGGGGCTGACCGACCGGCGCAGCGGCTATCCGCTCCAGATGGTGGTGCGCGCCGCCGACGCCGGCTGGCGGATCACCGAGCACGACGTCCCGTACGCGCCGCGCACCGGCGCCTCCAAGGTGACCGGCACCTGGCGCGGGACCTTCCATGCGGTACGGGACATGAGCCGGGTGCTCCAGGAGCCGAAGGCGCCCGCGGAGGTGGCTTCGTGACGCCGACGACTCCCGTGACGCTGCTCGTCATCGCGAAGGAGCCCCGCCCGGGCCGGGTGAAGACCCGGCTGACCCCGCCGTTCACGCCCGAGGAGGCGGCCGCGCTCGCCGAGGCGGCGCTCGCGGACACGCTGGAGGCGGTGGTGCGCACCCCCGCGCGGCGCCGGGTGCTGGTGCTGGACGGAACACCGGGACCGTGGCTGCCGGCCGGTGTCGAGGTCGTACCGCAGTGCGCGGGAGGTCTCGACGAGCGGCTGGCCGCCGCGTTCGCCGGGTGCGACGGGCCGGCCCTGCTGATCGGCATGGACACGCCGCAGGTGACGCCCGAGCTGCTCACCGTGGACTTCGCCGACTGCGACGCGTACTTCGGCCCCGCCGAGGACGGCGGCTTCTGGGCACTGGGCCTGGCCGAACCCGACCCCGGGCTCCTGCGCGGGGTACCCATGTCGACCCCGGACACGGGGGCCGCGCAACGGCGGCGGCTCACGCGGCTGCGCGTACGGGACCTGCCGCTGCTGCGGGACGTGGACACGGCGGACGACGCCGCCGTGGTCGCCGCCACGGCCCCCGGCGGACACTTCGCCGCGCACCTGATCCGGCTGACGGCGGCTCACCGGTGAGCGGGCTGCGGGCGGCGGACACGACCACACCCGTCGGGCGGCAGCGGACGACTCCCGCCGCCGACCGCGCCTGGTCCGCCGATCCCTACGCCGACGCCCTGCGCGCCGGCCGGGGTCCGCTGTTCCTGCGCCGCGCCGACGGATGGCTGCTGCCCCTGGACGTGGAACGCTGGTGCGCGGAGGCCGACGCGGCCGACCTGGACGTCCTGCGGCGCTGCGAGGGCCCGGTGCTGGACGTGGGGTGCGGCCCGGGGCGGCTGGTCGCGGCGCTCGGCACCCAGGGGCGTCGTGCCCTCGGCATCGACGTCAGCGAGGCGGCGGTCGCGCACACCGTCCGGCGCGGCGGGCAGGCGCTGCTCCGCTCCGTCTTCGACCCCCTGCCCGGCACCGGCCGCTGGGGTACCGCCCTGCTCGCCGACGGCAACGTCGGCATCGGCGGAGACCCGGGCGTCCTGCTCGACCGCCTCACCGGACTCCTCAGGCCGGGAGGCCTGTTGATCGCCGAGACGGCTCCCGGCCCGGACGTCGACGAACGCGCCCTCGTCCAGATCACCGGCCTGCACGGCACCCCGGGGACCGCCTTTCCATGGGCC
>NZ_NEUB01000588.1 GCF_002910825.1 Streptomyces sp. SM1
CACGGCATGCCGCCCTCGCCGGTCGTCGCCGACCTGACCCAGGGCGTGAGCACCGGCGACCGCGAGCCCACCACCCCCACCCCGGTCCCGGCCGCCCGCCCGCGGCCAGACGCGCCGAAGGCGGACCGGGCGAAGGCGGACGACGGGCCGAAGCAGGACAGGCCCCCGGCCGGCGTCCTGGACATGACCAAGGTGCCGCCGAAGGAACCCCGCGACCTGCCGCCCCGCGCGGAGCAGCTCCAGCTCTCCGGCGACATCACCTACTCCCTGCCCTCGCTCGACCTGCTCACCCGCGGCGGTCCGGGCAAGTCCCGCAGCGCGGCCAACGACGTCATAGTGGACGCCCTGCGGAAGGTCTTCACCGAGTTCAAGGTGGACGCCGCCGTCACCGGCTTCACCCGCGGCCCGACGGTCACCCGTTATGTCGTGGAACTCGGCCCGGCCGTGAAGGTCGAGCGGGTGACCGCGCTGACCAAGAACATCGCGTACGCGGTCGCCAGTCCGGACGTGCGCATCATCAGCCCGATCCCCGGCAAGTCCGCGGTCGGCATCGAGATCCCCAACACCGACCGGGAGATGGTCAATCTCGGAGACGTGCTGCGGCTCGCGGAGTCCGCCGAGGACGACGACCCGATGCTGGTCGCCTTCGGCAAGGACGTCGAGGGCGGCTACGTCATGGACTCGCTGGCGAAGATGCCGCACATGCTCGTCGCCGGCGCCACCGGCTCCGGCAAGTCGTCCTGCATCAACTGCCTGATCACCTCGGTGATGATGCGGGCGACCCCGGAGGACGTCCGGATGATCCTGGTCGACCCCAAGCGCGTGGAGCTCACGGCGTACGAGGGCATCCCGCACCTGATCACGCCGATCATCACCAACCCCAAGCGGGCCGCCGAGGCGCTCCAGTGGGTCGTGCGCGAGATGGACCTGCGCTACGACGACCTCGCCGCCTACGGCTACCGGCACATCGACGACTTCAACCGCGCGGTGCGCGAGGGCAAGGCCAGACCGCCCGAGGGCAGCGAACGGGAACTGCACCCGTACCCCTATCTGCTGGTGATCGTCGACGAGCTGGCCGACCTGATGATGGTCGCCCCGCGTGACGTCGAGGACGCCATCGTGCGGATCACGCAGCTCGCGCGGGCGGCCGGTATCCACCTGGTGCTCGCCACACAGCGCCCGTCGGTCGACGTCGTCACCGGCCTGATCAAGGCGAACGTGCCCTCCCGGCTGGCGTTCGCCACCTCCTCGCTCGCCGACTCGCGGGTCATCCTGGACCAGCCCGGCGCCGAGAAGCTGATCGGCAAGGGCGACGGTCTGTTCCTGCCGATGGGGGCGAACAAGCCGACCCGTATGCAGGGCGCGTTCGTGACCGAGGAGGAGGTCGCGGCCGTCGTCCAGCACTGCAAGGACCAGATGGCGCCCGTCTTCCGCGAGGACGTCGTCGTCGGGACCAAGCAGAAGAAGGAGATCGACGAGGACATCGGCGACGACCTCGACCTGCTCTGCCAGGCCGCCGAACTGGTCGTCTCCACGCAGTTCGGGTCGACGTCCATGCTCCAGCGCAAGCTGCGCGTCGGCTTCGCCAAGGCGGGCCGGCTGATGGACCTCATGGAGTCGCGCAACATCGTCGGGCCCAGCGAGGGATCGAAGGCTCGTGACGTTCTTGTGAAGCCTGATGAGCTGGACGGCGTGCTCGCGCTGATCCGGGGGGAGTCTGAAGGGTAGGCGAGCGGGACGTGCTCGTCACCCGGGGGCCTCCGGGTGACCGATCGTGACCCACTCGTTAGGGATCATCGAGCAACTGTTTCCCGTCGGCGTACGTCAAGTTGAGCGAAACGGCAAACTGCAGTCCCGCCATCGGGATGCCGGGCCATTCCGATGGCGTACAAAGTCCGACCGCCCGGTTGCCCCACCCTCTTGTACCCCTCCTAGACTGAACCTCCAGCACAGGCGGCTACACGCTCGAAAGGCGCCCCCGTGTCCAACGGCAACTCCCCTGAAGACGAGCGTCCCTTCGAAGACGTTTCCGAGGAAGACCGCCCTTCCGTCTCCGTCGGCCGAGCGCTGCGGCAGGCGCGCATCGCCGCCGGGCTCACCGTCGACGACGTCAGTACCGCCACCCGCGTCCGGATCGCCATCGTGCACGCCATCGAGGCGGACGACTTCGCGCCCTGCGGCGGTGACGTCTACGCACGCGGGCACATCCGGACCCTGGCCAAGGCCGTGCGTCTCGATCCCGCCCCCCTGATCGCCCGGTACGAGGAGGATCACGGCGGTGGCCGTCCGGCCCCGACCCCCGCCGCCCCCCTCTTCGAGGCGGAACGCATCCGTCCGGAGCGGCGCGGCCCCAACTGGACCGCCGCCATGGTCGCCGCGATCGTCGTCGTGATCGGCTTCGTTGGGTTCACCATGGTCAAGGGCGGCGACGAGGGCGGCAAGGCGAACGTCGCCGACGGCGCCACGCCCGACACGTCCCCGTCGCCCACCCTCAAGTCGAAGAAGCCCGCGCCTGTCGAGCCGGAACCGTCGGACAGCGCCATCGCCGCCGCGCCGCAGGACAAGGTGACCGTCCAGGTCACCGCCGCCGACGCGCCCAGCTGGATCTCCGCCAAGGACCACAACGGCCGGCTGCTGTTCGACGGGCTGCTCAAGAAGGGCGATTCCGAGAGCTTCCAGGACAGCTCCAAGATCAACCTGGTCCTCGGTGACGCCGGCGCGGTCGACCTGTTCGTCAACGGCAAGAAGATCGAGGAAGACTGGCAGCCGGGCGCGGTCGAGCGCCTGACCTACACCAAGGGCGACCCGCAGGCCGGATAAAAGGCACCGAGGACGCATCGGCGACGGGGTCGGCCATGATCGGCCAACCCCGTCGACGTGGGGTGTCGGCGGGACGAAGTAGTCTTGAGCCCATGCCTGAACGCCGTACCGTCGCACTCGTCACCCTTGGCTGCGCCCGTAACGAGGTGGACTCGGAGGAGCTCGCAGGCCGTCTGGAGGCGGACGGCTGGCAGCTCGTGGAGGACGCCGGGGACGCCGACGTCGCCGTCGTCAACACCTGTGGCTTCGTCGAAGCCGCCAAGAAGGACTCCGTCGACGCCCTCCTCGAGGCCAACGACCTCAAGGGGCACGGGAGAACGCAGGCCGTCGTGGCGGTGGGCTGCATGGCGGAGCGGTACGGCAAGGAGCTCGCCGAGGCCCTTCCCGAGGCCGACGGAGTGCTCGGCTTCGACGACTACACCGACATCTCCGACCGCCTCCAGACCATTCTGAACGGCGGCATCCACGCCTCCCACACCCCGCGCGACCGGCGCAAGCTGCTGCCGATCAGCCCGGCCGAGCGGCAGGAGTCCGCCGCCTCCGTCGCACTTCCCGGACACGGGCCGGTGGACCTGCCCGACGGGCTCGCCCCGGCCTCCGGACCCCGTGCGCCCCTGCGCCGCCGGCTGGACGGCGCCCCGGTCGCCTCGGTGAAGCTCGCCTCCGGCTGTGACCGGCGCTGCTCCTTCTGCGCCATCCCGTCCTTCCGCGGCTCCTTCATCTCCCGCCGGCCCAGCGACGTGCTGAACGAGACGCGCTGGCTGGCCGAGCAGGGCGTGAAGGAGATCATGCTGGTCTCCGAGAACAACACCTCCTACGGCAAGGACCTGGGCGACATCCGCCTGCTGGAGTCCCTGCTGCCCGAACTCGCGGCGGTCGACGGCCTCGAGCGGGTGCGGGTCAGCTACCTCCAGCCGGCCGAGATGCGGTCCGGTCTGATCGACGTGCTGACCTCCACCCCGAAGGTCGCCCCCTACTTCGACCTGTCCTTCCAGCACTCCGCGCCCGACGTGCTGCGCGCGATGCGCCGCTTCGGCGACACCGACCGGTTCCTGGAGCTGCTCGACACCATCCGGAGCAAGGCGCCCCAGGCCGGCGTGCGCTCCAACTTCATCGTCGGCTTCCCTGGCGAGTCCGCGGCCGACCTCGCCGAGCTGGAGCGGTTCCTGAACCACGCACGGATGGACGCCATCGGCGTCTTCGGCTACTCCGACGAGGAGGGCACCGAGGCGGCGACGTACGACCGCAAGCTGGACGAGGAGGTCGTCGCCGAGCGGCTGGCCCGGATCTCGCGGATGGCCGAGGAGCTCGTCTCGCAGCGTGCCGAGGAGCGGGTCGGCGAGACCGTGCACGTGCTGGTGGAGTCCGTGGACGAGGAGGAGGGTGTGTACGGCCGGGCCGAGCACCAGGCTCCCGAGACGGACGGCCAGGTGCTGCTCACGAGCGGCGAGGGCCTGAGCGTCGGTCGTATGGTCGAGGCGAAGGTGGTCGGTACGGAAGGTGTCGACCTGGTGGCCGAGCCGCTGTTCCAGGGTTCGCTCGCGCGTGGTGAGGAGGCGGGCAGATGAC
>NZ_NEUB01000589.1 GCF_002910825.1 Streptomyces sp. SM1
CCAGCACCAGCAGCCGGTGGCCGGGGCGGCGCAGCACCGCGGGCGGGACGGGCGAGAGCCGCAGCGCCGAGGCGTCGATGTTCCGGGTCACCACGGGCAGCGTGCGGGTGCGGCGGACCAGTACGGACACGGCCTGGATCGCACAGTGCAGGGCGTAGCAGACGAGCAGACCGGCGGCGATCGCCGCGTACTGGGTCTCCCGGTCCTGTTCGCCGAGCCGCAGCAGGCCCACCACCAGCAGCAGATCGCGCAGCACATGGCGGACCGTGATGTCCGCGTGTGCCTTGGCGAAGACGGTCAGCACCCCCCGCTGCCAGCGGTACAGCACCCCCTCGACGGCCAGGGACAGGGCGGTCGCGGCGACCAGCAGCGGCACGTGCGGCGACAGGGCCGCCACGGCCTGGGCCGCGCAGGCGCCGACCAGGGCGGCCGCCACCAGTGCCCTGGCGACGGTGGGACGGCCCGGCAGGCCGGCCGGGGGGAAGCGGTACCGGCGGATTGCCGCCCTGAACCGCCGGGGGGACGTGGGTACGGGCACTGCGGTCACTCCAGGGTCGTCGTGGGACCGTGCGCCGGGATTAACGCCCGGCGACCACCGGACGACACGCGCGTGTACCGGAACCCTTCGACACCCGCGGCCCCCACCGGCCCCGCCCCGGATCGCGGCCGGCGGACGCTCCCCGCTCCGTGGCGTCCGTCCCGGTCCCGGCCGGCGGGTGCTCCCGCTCCGCAGCGTCCGTCCCGGAGCCTGGACCGGCGGGCGTCCTTCACTCCGCTTCGCGTAGATTGCCTGACGGGTGAAGGTTCGACGTGAGGGGACGTGCGGCAGGGTGGCAGGGGCAAGGCGGGCCGTGGGCGAGGCGCGCAGGATCGTCGTCAAGGTCGGCTCCTCGTCGCTGACCACCGCGGCGGGCGGTCTGGACGCCGACCGGGTGGACGCGCTCGTCGACGTGCTGGCCAAGACCAGGAACGGGTCAGCGGCCCGCGGGGCCCCGTCCGAGGCGGGCGCGGGACGGCGGGCGTGCGGGGGAGAGCGGGAGATCGTCCTCGTCTCCTCCGGTGCCATCGCCGCCGGTCTGGCCCCGCTGGGCCTGCGCCGCCGCCCCACGGACCTGGCCCGCCAGCAGGCCGCCGCCAGCGTCGGCCAGGGGCTGCTGGTCGCCCGCTACACCGCCTCCTTCGCCCGCTACGGCGTCCGGGTCGGCCAGGTGTTGCTGACCAGCGACGACATGAGCCGCCGCGCCCACCACCGCAACGCCTCCCGCACCCTCGACAAACTGCTGGCGATGGGCGCTCTCCCGGTCGTCAACGAGAACGACACCGTCGCCACCGACGAGATCCGCTTCGGCGACAACGACCGGCTCGCGGCCCTCGTCGCCCACCTGGTCCGCGCCGACCTGCTGGTACTGCTGTCCGACGTGGACGGCGTCTACGACGGTGACCCCGCCCGCCCCGGCACCTCGCGGATAGCGGAGGTCAGGGGCCCCGGGGATCTCGCCCATGTGGAGATCGGCAGCGCCGGGAAGGCGGGCGTCGGGACCGGCGGCATGGTCACCAAGGTCGAGGCGGCGCGGATCGCCGCCGCCGCCGGCGTCCAGGTGGTGCTGACCAGCACGGTGCACGCGGCCGACGCGCTCACCGGCGGCGACACCGGCACCTACTTCCACCCCACCGGGCGCCGCTCCGCCGACCGGCTGCTCTGGCTGCAGCACGCCTCCACCCCGCAGGGCTCGATCACCCTGGACGACGGTGCCGTGCGCGCGGTCGTGCAGGGGCGCAAGTCGCTGCTGCCGGCCGGGATCGCCGGTGTCGAGGGCGATTTCAGCGCGGGCGACCCGGTCGAGCTGCGCGACCGCGCGGGGCGGGCGGTGGCCCGGGGACTGGTCAACTTCGACGCCAAGGAGATCCCCCTCCTGATCGGCCGCTCCACCCATGAGCTCGCCCGCGATCTCGGCCCGGGGTACGAACGAGAGGTCGTACACAGGGACGATCTGGTGGTCCTGCATCCGTAATGTGCCGGATCGTCCACCCTCGCCGGTGCACGTTCCGCGAAACCGCCCCGCGATCCGCGGCGGCCTGCTCAACTTTGTCGCAGGGACAAGCCCGCCCGACCCCCGGGCGGTCCGCGTGTGAAGGAGGCCGTCGTGAGACGAGTGCGCCCTGGGACGGCGGCGTCCCGCGGTGGTCCCGGCTCCCGGACGTCCGGCGACGAGCGCGCCCTGACCAGCGTCGCGGCCGGGGACCGGTTCCCGGGTGGTGAGTCCCACGACCTTCCGCGGCTGTGGCACGTCACCCTCAGCGTCTCCGGCCGGCCCGCCCCTGTCGCGGAGGTCCGCCGGGCCCTGGAACAGCTCGCCCATGACCACCCCTTCCTGCTGACCAGCCGCTACGCCGAGGACCACGCGGAGATCCGCTACTGGGAGGAGGCCCGCGACCTGCACGACGCGGCCGCCGTGGCACTGCGCCTGTGGGGCGAGCACCGGCAGACGGCGGGCCTGCCGCCGTGGGAGATCGTCGGCCTGGAGGTCATCGACCGGCCGACCTACCACCAGCGCGTCGCCGCGGGGTACGGACCGGCTCAGGCCACTCCGGTCGGGGTCCATCCCTTTTGAACCCGTGTCTCATGGTTCGGGATGACGGCCGACGGTGCCCGCCGGCCGCACTACCCTTCCCACCATGACCACGCTCTCGCCGTACGACTCGATGTCCCCGGTCAACCAGGCCGCCTACCGGGCCAAGGGTGCCGCGGCCACGCTCGCCCCGCTGCCGCGCGCCGTCAAGGACGACGCGCTGCTCGCCGTCGCGGACGCGCTGGAGGTCCGCGCGAGCGAGATCGTCGAGGCCAACGCCCAGGACGTGGCGAAGGCCCGGGAGTCCGGCATCAGCGAGGGCATGATCGACCGGCTCACGCTCACCCCGGAGCGGGTGCGTGCCATCGCCGCCGACGTACGGGACGTGGCCGCGCTGCCCGACCCGGTCGGCGAGATCGTCCGCGGCTCCACCCTGCCGAACGGCATCGACCTGCGCCAGGTCCGGGTGCCGCTGGGCGTCGTCGGGATCATCTACGAGGGCCGGCCCAACGTGACGGTCGACGCCGCCGCCCTCTGCCTGAAGTCCGGCAACGCGGTCCTGCTGCGCGGCTCCTCCTCCGCGTACCGGTCGAACACCGCGCTGGTGCGGGTGCTCCGGGACGCCGTGCACGGTGCCGGGCTGCCCGCCGACGCCGTGCAGCTGGTCCCCGGCGAGAGCCGCGACAGCGTGCGCGAGCTGATGCGCGCCCGGGGCCTGGTCGACGTGCTCATCCCGCGCGGCGGCGCCTCGCTGATCAACACGGTCGTCCAGGAGTCCGTCGTCCCGGTCATCGAGACCGGCACCGGCAACTGCCACGTGTACGTCGACGCGCAGGCCGACCTCGACATGGCCGTCGAGATCCTGGTCAACTCCAAGGCCCAGCGGGTCGGCGTGTGCAACGCCGCCGAGACCCTGCTGGTCCACCAGGACATCGCCGCCGAGTTCCTGCCGCGCGCCCTGGACGCCCTCGCCGGCGCCGGGGTGACCGTGCACGCCGACGAGCGCGTGATGGCGTACGCCAAGGACTCCCGGGCCACCGTCGTGGAGGCCACCACGGAGGACTGGGAGACCGAGTACCTCTCCCTCGACATCGCCGCCGCCGTCGTCGACTCCCTCGACCGGGCCGTCGAGCACATCCGGCTGTGGACCTCCGGTCACACGGAGGCCATCGTCACCACCTCGCAGCAGGCCGCCCGCCGCTTCACCCAGTTGGTGGACTCCACCACGGTCGCGGTGAACGCCTCCACCCGTTTCACCGACGGCGGCCAGTTCGGGTTCGGCGCGGAGATCGGCATCTCCACGCAGAAGCTGCACGCCCGCGGCCCGATGGGCCTGCCCGAGCTGACCAGCACCAAGTACATCGTCACCGGCGACGGACACGTCCGGCGCTGAACCCCGCGGGGCCGCGGCCGGCCGGGACCGGCGTCCCCACCGTGTCCCGGCAGATGGATGAATTTCCATACCGTCTGCCCAAAACGACCCCCCAGGTCTACTCTGGACGCGTGCCGGAGGACGTGGGGGGCACGCCGTTCCCTGACGGCTGGGAGCCCGACGACGACCACGACCGCGGGGTGTCGGACGAAGAGTTCGCCTCCGTGGTCTTCGACGAGGACTTCGTGCGTGCGGCCGAGGTACATGAGCCGACCGCCGTGGAGCGCCTCCTGGCCGCCGCCCGGGCCAGAGCCGAGGCCTCAGAGGCCGAGGCCCGCCGGGCCCGCGCCCGCGGCGAGCGCCACGACAACGGGTACGGCGGTTACCGGGGCGACCCCGGCCACGGCCCGGACGGCGACGCAGAGGCCCTGGAGGACGACTACGGCTCCCCGGGCCCGTACGGCAGACAGGTGCGCTGGCACCGGACCGTCGCCTGGATGCTCGCCCTGGTGATGGGCGTCGGTATGGTCGCGCTGGCCTTCTCGGCCGTCTACCGGGGCAGCTCCGCGGGCCGCCAGGACCCGGTCCCGCCGCCCGCCTCCACCGGGGTGGAGCAGGGCGGCGCGGTGGCGCCCTCCGCGTCCGCCGACTACTCCCGGCCGGCCGTCCCGGTGATCCCGGGCGGCGGCCCCTGAGACCGCACGCCCGGGTGCCCACCCGGCGGGAACCTGTCGGAACTTGGGGCGGGGCGGGGCGTTTACGGCGCCCTCCCCGGACCCACTCTGAAGATATGGGAGAGCCTTCGGACCCGCCCGAGGGGACGCCCGAGGGAGCCCCCGGAGGCGGAGAGGACGAGTACAGGTCCGTCGTCTTCGACGAGTCCTTCGTCCGTGCTGCCCGGATCCAGGAGTACTCCGCCCGGGAGCGCATCACCGACCACGCCCCGGCCGTACGCCGCAGCCCGCCCCGCCGCGGGGGAGGCCTGTCCCGGCAGGCGCTGGTCCTGGTGCTGCTGATCGCCGTGGCCTTCGGCACCGCCGTCTACATGGGCGCACGCAACTCCTACCGGACCCCCGCCGGTGAGCGGCCCGCCGAGCCCCTGCGGATGAGCGTCGTCCCGCTCGCCCCGCGGGGCGAGGTGCCCGGCACCGCCGACGTCGAAGCGCTGTACGCGCGCAGTCCGGCGGCGCGGTTCCGCGCCGGCGCCGAAGGCGTACCGCTGCCGGCCTCCCGCAGCACCGAGCACTTCTCCGCCGACCAGGTGGTGGCCGCCCTGCTCACCGCGAAGGACTACCTCGTACGGTCCTCCCTGGACCCCGGGGTGCTCACCGGCGGCGAGACCCGCCCCGTGCGGGTGCTGCTCGACTCCGGACAACTGGACCAGTTCGACCGGAGCTTCGACCGGCCGGCCGCCGACGGGAGGCACGCGTCCACCGGATGGCTGGTCCGCTTCGATCCCGCCCGCGTGAAGCTGGCCGACCCCGGGATCCGGGTGCGGGGAACCATGCAGGCCGCGGAGGCCGACTCCGCCACCCTCGAGGTGACCACCGACCACACCTTCGCCTACGCGCTGCGCCCGGCCGACGCCGGCCGGGACGCCCGGGCGTCCCTGTTCACCGTCCGGCGCGAGCTGCGTTTCCGCTTCGACCGTGACGATCTGCGCCTGCACCGGGCGGAACTCGTCGCCGCCCACGTCGAGGCCGGACCGCTGTCCTGCGCCCAGGACACGGCCGGCCGGCTGCGCCCGCTGCTCGCCGGCCAGACGGCCGGGAAGGACGGCCCCGCAGGCACCGACCCCTACGCCACACGCGGCGCCCCGGCACTGTGCGGCTCCCTGGCGACGGGCGCTCAGCCGAAACTGTGAGCGGCCCGCTCCCTCGGG
>NZ_NEUB01000590.1 GCF_002910825.1 Streptomyces sp. SM1
CCGGGAGCCGCCCGGTCGTGTCCCCACCCGGGCCGAGGCGCACCCCGCCCGCCCCCTGGGCCTACGCTGAACATATGAGCAACCGAAGCGGACGCCGCCAGGTCGCGGGCCTTCCTCACTGGGACCGGTGCGCGGTCATGGGAGTCGTGAACGTCACCCCGGACTCCTTCTCCGACGGCGGCCGCTGGTTCGACACGACGACCGCCGTCAAGCACGGCCTCGACCTGGTCGCCCAGGGCGCCGACCTGGTCGACGTCGGGGGCGAGTCCACCCGGCCCGGTGCCACCCGGGTCGACGAGGCCGAGGAGCTCAAGCGCGTCATCCCCGTGGTCCGCGGCCTCGCCTCCGAGGGCGTCACCCTCTCCGTCGACACCATGCGCGCCTCCGTCGCCGAGCGGTCCCTCGCGGCCGGCGCCGCCCTCGTCAACGACGTCAGCGGCGGCCTCGCCGACCCGGCGATGATCCCCGTCGTGGCCGCCTCCGGAGCCCCGTTCGTCGTCATGCACTGGCGCGGTTTCCTGGAGGGCGGCAACGTCAAGGGCGCGTACACCGACGTGGTCGCGGAGGTCGGCGACGAACTGCGCGCCCGCGTGGAGGCGGTCCTGGAGGGCGGCATCGCGGCCGACCGCGTGATCGTCGATCCCGGCCTCGGCTTCTCCAAGGACGCCGGCCACGACCTGGCCCTGCTCGCCCGCCTCGACCGTCTCCTGGGCCTCGGCCACCCCGTGCTCGTCGCCGCCTCCCGCAAGCGGTTCCTCGGCCGCGTCCTGGCCGGCCCGGAGGCCCC
>NZ_NEUB01000591.1 GCF_002910825.1 Streptomyces sp. SM1
CGAGCAGCGGAACCGGGGAGGCGGGTCGGGCCGGGGGCCGCGAGGCGGGCAGCCGGGGGCCGTTGTCGGTGCCGCGCTGCGGCATGACGGAGACGGGCGAGGATCCGTGCTCCCGCGGAGGTACACCGGGGGAGGGCACGGTACGTTCGGCGGTCACGAGTGGATGGTCTCCCTGTGCTCGGAGGGCTCGACGCGCTGTGTCGTCCGGTCGGCCTCGGCGTCCCCGACCGTCCGGTGCGGGCACGCCCGTGCCCCGGCGGGCCAGGTGCCGAGCAGATCGCGGTAGACGTCGGCGACCGCCCTCGTGGTGTGCCGCACGTCGTGGAGGGACAGCACATGGCGGCGGCCCCGGTCGCCGAGGGACGTACGCAGCGGCGGGTCGAGCAGCAGCGTGCCGACCGTCTCCGCCAGGGCCCGGGGGTTCTCCGGCGGCACCACGCACGGGGCCGCGAAGGAGCGCGGCAGGCTTTCACGGGCGCCGTCGACGTCCGTGACGACCACGGGCCGCCCGCAGGCCATCGCCTCCAGCGGGGCCAGCGCCATGCCCTCCCAGCGGGAGGGCAGGACGACGAGATCGGCGGCCTGGTACCAGGGCGAGGCGTCCGGCACGGCGCCCGCGAACAGGACGGACCCCGGGGCGGCCGCGCGCAGCCGGTCCCGGTCCGGCCCGTCGCCGACCAGGACGAGCCGGGCGTCGGGCACCCGTTCCAGCACGGCGCTCCACGCCCGCAGCAGGACGTCCTGCCCCTTCTGCCGGCACAGCCGGCCCACACAGACGGCGAGCGGTGTCTCCGGGGGCAGTCCGGCCAGCGGCGCGAGACCGGCCCGTACGGCGGCCGTGGGAGCGGGGCGGAAACGCTCGGGGTCGATGCCGTTGGGGACGACGGTCCACCGGCCGGTGATCCCGGCGCGCACACCGGTGGCGCGCTCCGCGTCGCTCACGCACACCACCCGGGAGGCCCAGCGGGCGGCCCACCGCTCCCAGCGCAGCGCCAGGGCCGCGGTGGTGCCGCCCACCGCCTCGAAGGACCAGGCGTGCGGCTGGAACACGGTGGGGATCCGGCCGCGCACCGCGAGCCGTCCGGCGAGCCCGGCCTTCGCGCTGTGCGCGTGCACCAGGTCGGGGCGCACGTCGTCGAGCAGCCGGGCCAGGTCGCGTACCTCGCCGACGAGCGAGGCGCCCGGTGACCGGGTCGCCCGCCAGTGCCGTACCTGCGCGCCCAGCGACCGCAGTTGGCCGGTGAGCGCGCTGTCGGGGCAGATCGCGGTGACGTCGAGACCGTCCGCCAGCTGGGCCCTGACCAGGTCCGTCACGACCCGGGCGACACCGCCGTCCACGGGCTGGGTGAGGTGCAGGACCCGCGGCCGGCGGCCGGGCACTGACAGGTCCGTGAACACGGCTTCCTCACTCGCGCAGGTGGTCGGGACGGAGCGCGGCGCACTCACCGACGGGCGTCGACGGCGGCGAAGAGCACACCGGCCCACGCGGCGTCCCGCTGGGACGTCAGCCGGAAGGTGGCCCGGTCACCGGCGTTCGGCAGGCCCCCCGCGAGGTCGAACACGTCGGAGTCGTATCCGAGGGTGTTGGCGTACGCGGGCACCCGTGCCGGGGCCGCGCCCCTGGGGTCGGAGATGCTGGAGTTGAGGACGTCGTCGACCGGATTGGCCCCGTCGGCGAACGCGACGGCGGGAGCGTCGCCCGCGGTGAGGACGAGGGAGTCGCCGGTGGTACCGCGGTCGCCGTTGTACGCCACCATGCCCACCCGCCCTCCGGCGCCCGCGGCGAACGGCAGGTCGCGCAGCGGGAACTCCGCGCCCGCGCGGGAGCCCAGCGGCGCGAACCCGTCCCAGACGGCGAGGTGCCGCAGCGGCTCCGCCGCGTTCTCGTACGCCACCACCAGCGTCCAGCCGCCCCAGCCGCCGGCCGCGGACCTGCCGCCGGCCACGTTGAGCTGCGCCACCGTGTACAGGCCCGGCGCGCTGTCCCGCACCAGCCGGGTCACGTCCGCGGAGGCCTGGAAGGCGTCCGCCCCGTCCGCCACGCGGTGGCCCACGACGGTGTCCGCGAGCAGTTCCTTGTAGTCGCCGCCGGGCTCGGCGACCAGCACCCGCTCGTTGTCCGCGGCCGGCTTCTGCTCGCCCACCAGCAGGTTGCCGCCCCAGTAGAGGCGGGCGTACGTCACCCGGGAGCCGGCGGGCAGCCGGACCTCCGCGCGGGAGGAGTTGTAGGTGTTCGGGTCCTTGTCGACGTCGATGTAACTCATGTCGAAGTCGCCGTTCACGCCGTGCGCTTCGCCTTCCCGCACGTCGCGGCACGAGGAGACCGCGGTACGGCAGGTGGCGGAGGAGTTGGCGGCGCGCACGATGTTGCCGTGCTGCAGGGCCCGGTAGCGCTCGACGAAGGCGAGGCTGTCGGCCTCCGGCGCGGGCGCGACCGGCGCGGCGGCCGCGGGGCCGCAGGGCACGCACAGCGCGGCAAGGGAGAGAACGCCCACCGTCGCATGGCGAAGCAGCTGACCCAGGGTTTGGCGCATGACCGTCGGAGCCTTTCGGAACGGGTGGCGGCGCCAGGCAGCGGGGACGAGTGCGATGCGTCCGCCCATGAGGGTGCTTCGGAGGTTCGCAACTCTAGTCACCAAACGGACAAATTCACCGAAACTCGGCTAAGGGTGGCATGTGTGTTGGAATCGTGAAGTGAGGTTTGCGTGGCCAACGGCTCGGCGCACCGCCTGATCTGGCAGAACACGCGACGGAGTGAAGGGCGGGACACCTGGCGGCGTACCCCCGGTTGCGGCGGGTCCCGGGTCCTCTGACGGTGAGCACAAGATCCGAAGCCCCGCGAAAGGAACCCTCATGCGCGCTCTGCCGCCCCGGCGCATCGCATTCGGTGCCCTGTGCGCCGCCGTTCTGGCCACCACCACCGGCCCCGCCGCCCTGGCGGCCGA
>NZ_NEUB01000592.1 GCF_002910825.1 Streptomyces sp. SM1
CGCGCTGCACGCCGTGCGCACGCCCGTGCTGCGCCGCGGCCTCGGGCACCGGCATGTGCACACCGTCGCCTGGTTCCGGCACCCGGCGGACGGCGGGCCCTTCTACTTCCACAGCGGGGCGACCCTCGGACAGCAGACCTTCCTCGGCTTCCGGCCCGCCACCGGCACCGCCCTGGCCGCGGTCTGTACCCGCCGCTTCCGCGCCCACGACCCGTTCCTCGCCACGGCGTACGCCCTGCTCGCCGGGGAGTAGCGGGACCGGTACGGCGCCGGCCGCGGGGCGGCCGGCGCCGTACCGGTCAGGCGGTCAGAGCCGCTGCCACAGCGCCGGGGTGCCGGCGGGCGCCCACACACCCTGCGCCTGGTGGGTCTGCAGGCACTGGTACGTCACGCCGTCGCGCGTCACCGTCGTCCCCGCCTCGTAGACCCGGCCGGCCGTCCACGCCTGGGTGCCGTCCTGCTGCGAGCCCGGCGTGGTCTGCGCGGCGGCGGTGGTCAGCGTGAGCCCGAAGTCGCCCAGGATCGGGTTGACCGGCTGGTAGAAGGTGGTGCCGCCGCCGGTGCAGTCACCGGAACCGCCGGAGGTGACGCCCTGCGCCTGCGCGCCCGCCACGTAGGACCCGCCCGAGTCGCCCGGCTCGGCGCACACCGTCGTCCGGGTCAGTCCGTCGACCGTGCCCTCGGCGTAGCTGACGCTCGTGTCGTGCTGCTCGACGGTCCCGCAGTGCCACCCGGTGGTCGAGCCGGAACGGCACACCGACGCCCCGACGAGCGCCTGTGCCGAACCGGTGAACTGCACCTCCTGGCCGTTCTGCGCCTTCACATCGGGTGTGGGCGCCCACCGGTCGTTGGCGGCCACCCACGCCATGTCCTTGCCGGGGAACGTGGAGGCCCCGAAGGCGCCCTGCGCGGTGCGGTCGTAGCCGGTGGTCGTCGCACCCGGTCTGCCGCAGTGCCCGGCGGTGACGAAGCCCGCCTGCTCGCCCCTGGTGACGGAGAAGCCGACGGAGCAGCGCGCGGAGTCGTTGATGTAGAAGGCGTCGCCGCCGGTGATGTCCTGCAGCAGCCGGGGCCGTTCGGCCGTCATGCGGACGCCGACGTCCTCCCCCTCGAGCCCGGCGGCCTCGACGAAGGCGGTGCCGGCGGACCGGCTGGTCGCCTGCACCATGATCCGGTTCTTCGCCACGTCGACGTACCAGACCGGTGTGTCGAGGGTCCTGACGCGGGTGGCCGCCGTGTCCAGCTTCTCCTTCGCGGTCCGCAGCTCGGCCAGGGTCCGCTCGACGACCTTGGCGGTGGCGCCCTGGGCCTCGATGGCCGGCACGTCCAGGGCGTCGGTCGTGGCGACCGTGAGCGTGCCGGAGGTGTCACCGTGCACCCAGGCCCCGGCGAACCGCTCGCCCAGGGCGATGCGCAGCCGGCCCGCGCGGGTGCCCGCCTCCGCCTCGTTGACCAGCCGCTCCGAGGCCTGCTGCGGGTTCAGGCCC
>NZ_NEUB01000593.1 GCF_002910825.1 Streptomyces sp. SM1
GCTCTTCGCCGCCCGGACCAGCAGCCACGCCTCCTCGCCACGGAAGCGGGTGGGGGCGTACTCGCCGTGCATCTTCGACCCGTGCAGGCGGAACGTGGCATGGCCGCGGTCCAGCGACTCCCCGAAACCGACGGGCCGGCCGCGGCGGTCGTGGCTGAGCGGCTCGTAGGTGCCGTGGTCCCAGATGATCACCGTGCCGCCGCCGTACTCGCCGTGCGGGATCACGCCCTCGAACTCCTCGTACTCCAGCGGATGGTCCTCCGTGGGTATCGCGAGCCGCCTGTCCCGCGGATCGGCGGAGGGCCCCTTCGGGACCGACCAGGACCTCAGTACGTCGCCCACCTGGAGCCGGAAGTCGAAGTGCATCGTGCTCGCGTCGTGGATCTGCACGACGAAGCGGGGCCGGCCGCCCGGCTCCGCCCCGCTCCCGCGGGGTTCGCCGGTGCGGTCGAAGTCCCGCTTGCCGTGGTAGTCCCGCAGCCGGTCCCGTTCACCCACCGTGCCGCTCCCTCCGGTCCGCCGTCGCCGTGCGCGCGGGCGCCGGGTACCCGGTCAGAACTCCTCGTGCACCTCCGGGTCCCCGCCGATCCGCCGGTGCGCGCGCTCGGCGATCGTCCGCATCTGGGCGGCATCCAGTTCGAAGCCGAACACGTCGAGGTTGGCGCGCTGCCGCCGCGGATCGGACGACTTGGGAACGGGGAGCGCGCCCAGCTGGATGTGCCAGCGCAGCACCGCCTGGGCCGGCGTGACCCCGTGCGCCTCGGCGACGGCGGCCACGGCCAGGTCGTCCAGGAGCCGCGAGCCCCGGCCGAGCGGGCTCCAGCTCTCGACGAGCACGCCCTTGTCCGCGTGGTGGGCGCGCAGCTCCTCCTGGGGGAAGAAGGGGTGCAGCTCGACCTGGTTGACCGAGGGCAGCACTCCTGTCTCCTTCTCCAGCCGCTCGATGTGGGCGGGCGTGAAGTTGGAGACGCCGACCGACCGGACCGCTCCGTCCTCGCGCAGCTTGATCATGGCCTTCCAGGAGTCGACGTACTTGTCGACGCGGGGGAGCGGCCAGTGGATCAGATAGAGGTCGACGTACTCCAGGCCGAGCCGGGCCCGGGACTCCTCGAAGGAGGCGAGGGTCTCCTCGTAGCCGTGGTGCCGGCCCGGGAGCTTCGTCGTCACGGCGATCTCCTCGCGGGGCACGCCGCTCGAGGCCACGGCACGGCCGACACCGGTCTCGTTGCGGTAGTTCGCCGCCGTGTCGACCAGGCGGTAGCCCGCCTCCAGGGCCGTGCCCACGGCCCGCTCCGCCTCGGCGTCGTCCATCGGCCAGGTGCCCAGGCCCAGGGCGGGGAGGGTGGTGCCGTCGTTGAGGGGGTGGCTCGGGATGCTGATCACGAGGGTGCCTTCCCTTGGGGATGTCGTCCCTTCCAGGGTCGGGGACGGCGGGGGCAGTGATCAACCGGACGGGGCCCGCGCCGGGGAGGCCCTGTCGCCAGGTCCGCGCTTCACTGCCACGATCTTCCCGGGAGCCGGTCCGTACGGGTCCGGCGGGCACGGCCGGCGGAGAGGGGAAGCATGACGACGGGCAGGGGCGGCGTGGGGGACGGGGAGCGCACCGGAACCGGGGAGCGGCCCGGGGCCATGGAGGTACACCCCGTCTCCGGGCACATCGGGGCGGACATCACCGGCGTGGACCTCGCCGGCGACCTCGACGAGGCGGTCGTCGCCGGGATCCGGGCGGCGGTACTGCGCTGGAAGGTGGTGTTCTTCCGCGGCCAGCGGGGCCTCGGCCACGCCGCCCATGTGGCGCTGGCCCGCCGGTTCGGTGAACCGGTCGTGCTGCCCCGGCGCGGAAAGGCCTCCCCGCCGGACTTCCCCGAGATCGAGACGACCGCCGACCGGCTGGAGCTCGGCGGACGGTTCGGCATGGAGCACGACGAGTGGCTGCGGCGCCGCCGCCACACCCTGCTGCGCGGCTGGCACTGCGACCACGGCGCCCGCGTCGACCCGCCGGCCGCGACGATCCTGCGCGCCGAGACGGTTCCGCCCTACGGCGGCGACACCACCTGGTCGAATCTCGCCGCGGCGTACGCGGGACTGTCCGCACCCCTGCGCGAGTTCGCCGACCGGCTGCGCGCCGAGCACCGGCTGGGGGTCGGCTACCAGCCCCGGCCCGGCGACGACGGGTATCTGCGGCATCTGCTGGACCACCAGACCGCGTCCGAACATCCGCTGGTGCGCGTCCACCCGGAGACGGGGGAACGGGTGCTGTCCGTCAACGGCTACTACCTCGAGCAGATCACCGGCCTGTCCCGCCCCGAGAGCGCGGCCGTCCTGGAACTGCTCCTGGAGCAGGCCACCCGGCCCGAGTACACCGTCCGTCTGCGCTGGGAGCCGGGCAGCGTGGCGTTCTGGGACAACCGGGCCACCATCCATCTGGCCCCGGGCGACACGGCCCACCTCGACCACCCGCGGATCATGCACCGCGTGATGCTCACCGGCGACGTCCCGGTGGGTGTGGACGGCCGCCCGTCGAGGGCCCTCACCGGCACCGCACCGGGCCGTTGGCAGGACGCGGTGGTCACGTCAGCGGAATGGTGACCTCGTCCTCGACCGGCGGGGCGATCTCCTGCGCGCGCAGACCGGTGGCCGCGTGACAGCGCAGCCGGATCGCCCCGGGGCTCACGTCGACGCGCAGGAAGCTCTTGAAGAACGGCGGGCTGTAGGTCGCCGAACCCGGTGAGAACAGCGACGTGTAGGCCTTGCGCACGGGCAGCCGGAACCGCTTGCCCCGGTCCGGCCGCCGGCCGGTGCCGAGCAGCCCGGCGACCAGCCGCATCCGGCGGGTGACCCGGGGCGGGGTGCCCGGGACGCGGGTGGGACCGATCCCGAGACGCTCGGCGATCACGGCCATCGCCTCGGCGTCGGTGAGGGCGAAGAAGCGCCGCAGCCGCAGCCGTCGCCCGTAGAGGGCGCTGTAGAAGGTGAGGGAGTCGCCGCGCAGCGGGTAGCAGCGGAAGTCGCCCTCGGTGACACCGGCGACATCGACCCGGGGGATGGTGTGGGTGGCGTGGGTGAACGCGCCCGAGCCGCCCGCCACCAGGTACTGCAGGGTGCGGCCGTCGTCCAGCCGCACCGGGTAGCGCTGGTAGTTGTGGATGTCGCCGCCGATCGCGGCCACGTAGTGGTGACCGGGGTCGCGGACGATGTCGTCGACGGTGCCGCCGCCCTCGACCGGGCACGGGTGGTGCTCGCCGTCCACGTACAGGGGCGAGCCCGTGACGAGTATCTTCGGGCGCGGTCCGCGCGAGATCTCCCGCAGCCAGGCGCCCTGTTCGGCGTCGATCGTGCCCAGCAGTCCCGTGTCGATGCCGACGATCCGCACCGGCCCGGCGTCGATCGCCCAGTACGGTCCCGGCTGCACCGCCTGCTGGGCGGGACCGGAGCGCAGCTTGCGCGCCTCGGCGAGGCGCCCGCCGTCCCCGGGGCGCGGCCGGTGCCACAGCAGCGAGCGCAGCCAGGCCCGGCTCAGGGGGCGCGGGGCGGGCGCGGGCGGCAGCGGCGGGGCGTCGTCGCAGAAGACGCGCATGAAGCCGGCCAGGTCCTCGTACCAGTCGTGGTTGCCGGGTATCGCGTAGATCGGGGCCTGGTAGTCCCGGTACGGCCGGAAGAACTTCGCGTCGTAGTCGTCGGCGCTGCCCACCGGGTAGATCACATCGCTGGCCAGCACGGCGAAGGCGGTGTCCCGGCCCGCTTCCAGCAGGCCCGGCACGACCGCGTACTGCGGCTCGCCGCCCTCCCCGGTGTCGCCGACGACCAGGAACGAGAACCGGTCCGGGTCGTCGCGCCGGATCACCTTGTCGTCCGGGGCGCCGGCCGCCGCCCGCTGGGCCGTCCAGCGGGACCGGACACCTCCGGTGGGGTCCCCGAACCAGGAGGCCAGGACGCCGTTGCGGGCGGCCAGGAGCATACGCGGGTCGAGCCAGGAGATCTTCTCGGTCCGGTGCGGCATCAGCCGCCGGTACGCACCGCGTTCGGCGGCGCCCCAGCCGGCACCCTCGGAGGTTTCGCGTGAAGAGTCGGACACCGGTGCACCGTAACAACGGTGCGGCGCAAGGCCGGTGGCCGGGGGGCCCACGGCGAGGGCGGCGAACCCCCGCCATGGAGTGCCCAGTTGGCGGTGACGTTCAGAAGGTGCGGGCCAGCAGGCCGAGCAGGGCCGCCCAGTGACGTTCGTCCGCCTCCTTGTCGTAGGCGGCCGTGTCGGACTGGGTGTATCCGTGCCCGGCCCCGGTGTAGACCTCGCAGCGGTGCCGGACACCGGCGTCCGTCAGGGCCCGCTCCAGACGCTCGATCTGCTCCGGCGGCAGCGACGGGTCCCGGTCGGCGTGCCCGAAGTGCAGCTCGGCGGTGATCCGCCCGGCGAGCAGGTGGGGACTGTCCGGCGCGTCCGACGCCAGCCGGCCCCCGTGGAACCCGGCCGCGGCGGCCACCCGCTCGGGGTGGGCGCCGGCCGTGCGCAGGGACAGCGCCGCTCCCGTGCAGTAGCCGGTCACCGCCACCGGGCCGGCGGCCGCCGCCGGGCAGTCGGCCAGCCACCGCAGATACGCTCCGGCGTCACGCGCCGCCCGTTCGGGCGTGAGCTGCCGCATCACCGGCATGAGGCGCCGCAGCAGCCGCCCCCGCGACGCGTCGTCGATGAACGCGGGCAGCTCGGCCACCGGGGCGGGGCCGCGCCGGTAGAACACGTTCGGCACCAGCACGGTGTAGCCGGCCCCCGCCAGCCGGTCGGCCGTCTCCCGCAGCCGCGGACGCGGACCGAACGCGTCCATGTACCACAGCACCGCCGGCCGGGGTGCCCCGTCCGGGGGATGCGTCAGATACGCGTCGGCCGTCCCGTCCTCGGTGGGGACGCCGACACCGGTTCCCGTCACGGCGCCCATGGCCGGCCCGCCTCCGGTCACTCGAACCGCGAGACGTCGCCCGCGCCCCGCCGTACGATCTCCGCCTCGCCGCCGGAGAAGTCGATCACCGTGGTCGGTTCGGTGCCGCAGTTCCCGGAGTCGAGCACCGCGTCCACCTGGTGGTCGAGCCGGTCCTTGATCTCCCAGCCCTGGGTCATCGGCTCGTCCTCGCCGGGCAGCAGCAGCGTGCTGGACAGCAGGGGCTCACCGAGCTCCGCCAGCAGAGCCTGGGTGACGACATGGTCGGGGATGCGCACGCCGACGGTCTTCTTCTTGGGATGCTGGAGCATGCGCGGCACCTCCTTCGTCGCGGGCAGGATGAAGGTGTAGCTGCCCGGGGTCGACGCCTTGACCGCGCGGAACACGTCGTTGTCGATCCGTACGAACTGACCGAGCTGCGCGAAGTCCCGGCACACCAGGGTGAAGTGGTGCCGGTCGTCCAGTTTGCGGATGGTGCGGATCCGGTCGATGCCGTCCCGGCTGCCCAGCCGGCAGCCGAGCGCATAGCAGGAGTCCGTGGGGTACGCGATCAGGGCGCCTGCGCGGATGCTGTCGGCGACCTGGCCGATGGTGCGCGGCTGGGGGTTGTCGGGGTGCACGTCGAAGTACTTCGCCATTCACCGAGCTTATGCCGCCCGCGCGCGAGCACCGCACACCCCGGGGCCCGGCGCCCCGCGGCGGGGCCCGGCGTCGCGCCGGGGTGAGCGTCGTGCACGGTTGGGGTAACGTCCCCGGCCTGGGCCGGGAGGCGGAGAGACGAAGGGAAGACCGGGGTGGCGGGCCGTGACGACGGAATGCGAGGGACGCCGGGGGACGCCGGGGCGCCCGCGGCCTGGGCGCGGGAGCTGCTCGATCTTCTGCGGCCTGCGGGGCGGGACGCCCGCAGGGTCGTCGACTGGCTGGCCGGCACCGCGGAGGCGGAGGTCTCCCTCCAGGATGCCGCCGGCACCCTCCTCGCCGGGACCCGGCTGCCCCTGGACGCGTCCCTCGTCGCCGCCCTCCGCTCCGGCCGGATCGCCTCCGCCGCCTGGGAGGGGGAGGGCCGCCACCTGCGCCTCGTACGGATCGGCCACCCGTCGGGCGTCCGCGTACTGGCCGTCTCCCGCCGGGCCCCCTTCGACCGGCACACCGCCGATGTCGTCACCCACACCGCGCAGGTGATCGAACTCCTGCTGGCCGCACACGAGACCACCGCGGCCGGACACCGGCTCCAACGGGCCACCGACGATCTGCGGCTGGCGATCCTTCAGCTGCTGTTGGTCGAGGACACCGTGGCGGCCCGCCGGGTCGCCTCGGGACTCTGGCCCGGCCTGCTGGACGCCGACACCGCCTGTGTCTTCGTCGTCGAGTCCGCGCCCGCCCGGCGCGAACGGCTCGTGGCGGAGTGCCTGGACACCACGCGGGACGAGGCGCTGGTCGTGCGGTGCCCCGCGATGGACGGGCACGTCATCGTCGTCAGCCCCCGCGCGGCCACCGCGTCCGAACTCCGGTCACTGGTCGGACGGCACCCCGGCACCTTCCTCGGCGGCAGTGTGTGGGAGAGCCTCGCCCGTACCGCCACCGCGTACGGACAGGCCGTCAGCGCACTGGCGGTGGCGTGCTTCCGGGCGGACAAGACGGCCGTGTACGCCGAGCGCACCCACCCGGAGCTGCTGATGGACCCCGCCGCCCTGCGCGGCTGGGCGGGCCGGGTGCTGCGGCCGCTGGACACGCTGTCCCACCACACCCGCGCCGAACTCCTCGCCACCACCCGGCTCGGACTGGAGTTCACCGCGGTCAACACCGCCAAGATCCTCGGTGTCAGCCGCAACACCGTGCGGGCCCGCATGGAACGGGTCGAGACCATGCTCGGCACCGATTTCGACGACGTCACCGCCCGCGCCCTCGTGCACCTCGCGCTGCACACCCAGATCAACCTCCTGGACGGACAGGCGGGCAGCGACCCGGACGCGGCCTCCCCGGGCCTCGCCGGTCTGCTGGACGGTCCCGCTGTCGGCGCCTGGGCGCGGGAGCTGCTGGGCCGGCTGGACCACGACACCCGCAACGTGCGCCGCACCCTGCGCACCTGGATCGCCGCCGGGGGCAACGCCGAGCGGGCCGCGCTGACCCTGGGCGTCCATGCCCAGACCGTGCGCGAGCACGTGCGCAGCGCCGAACCCGTCCTCGAACGCCAGCTGCTGGCCGCCGGCACCGGTCTCTACGAGGTCGTACTGGCCCATCTGGCGGTGGGCGAGCTGGAGCAACCGGTACTCACGACGGAGTAAACCGGGCCTTTCGGACTCGATTGTGCACGGATGAGTCCTCCGGCGGCCATAGCGGGCACCGGCGCGATACACAGGCGCCCTTCCCTCGGATTAGTTTCGAGCAGGGGCCGGGGGCCCGACCGGCACGGGGGACCGGTCGCGCCTCCGCCCCAGGGCCCTCGCGCGCCGTACCCCGCCCGCCCTTCGCCCTCGGCCGTCGCACGCCCTGCGCTCCGTCGTCCGCGGCGCCGCGCCTCCTCCTCCGTGGTCCTCGGCGGCCGCACCCCTCGCCTCGGACGCTGTGTGCGCTCCCCTGGGTCGGGTACCCGGGCGCGGTTGTGACGGCCCGTCCCTCCGTTCGCCACGGACCGGGCGGGCGGTGGACGAGCACCGCGAGGAGGAGACCCGGATGACCAGCGAGACCGAGACCGGCGGCGCCACCGGCACGCAGGACAAGGACTACAGCCTGATCTGGTACGTCGAGGCGTGCCTGAGCAACGCCCTGCGCCTGGAGACCTACATCCAGGACGCCGAGCGTGCCAAGGACAGCGAGGTCGCCGACCTGTTCCGCAAGGCCCAGGCGGACAGCCGCAAGGGTGCGGAACTGGGCAAGGGACTGCTGCGCGCCCGCCTCGACGGCGGCTGAGCACACACCGCCCCACCTGGTCCGGTCACCGTGCGCGGCACGGTGACCGGACCCGCGTCGCCGCCCACGGCCGGCCCGCACTCCCCGGGTGTCCGGCCCGGTGCCGTCCGCGCGGTTCGCCGACGGCATCCGCCGCGCCTTCGAGTCGCAGCCCGCCGTGATGCGCGGCAGCATGACCCCCGTACACACGCGACCGGGGGGACGACGAGCAGCGCAAGGAGCCCACCAAGATGACGGACGTTTCGAGCCGGGGACCCGCCCCGGGCGACGACCGCAAGGTACTCACCAACCGGCAGGGCCATCCGGTCTACGACAACCAGAACCAGCGCACGGTCGGCGCCCGGGGCCCCGCCACGCTGGAGAACTACCAGTTCCTGGAGAAGATCAGCCACTTCGACCGGGAACGCGTCCCCGAGCGCGTCGTGCACGCCCGCGGCGTCACCGCCTACGGGTACTTCGAGGCGTACGGGACGTGGGGCGACGAGCCCGTCTCCCGCTACACCCGGGCCAAGCTCTTCCAGGAGCAGGGCAAGCGCACCGACGTGGCCGTCCGCTTCTCCACCGTCATCGGCGGACGCGACTCCTCCGAGGCCGCCCGCGACCCCCGCGGCTTCGCCGTGAAGTTCTACACCGAGGACGGCAACTGGGACCTCGTCGGCAACAACCTGGGCATCTTCTTCATCCGGGACGCGATCAAGTTCCCGGACGTCATCCACGCCCTCAAGCCCGACCCGGTCACCTTCGAGCAGCAGCCGCGCCGCATCTTCGACTTCATGTCGCAGACGCCCGAGTCCATGCACATGCTGGTCAACCTGTTCAGCCCGCGCGGCATCCCGGCGGACTACCGTCACATGCAGGGCTTCGGTGTGAACACCTACAAGTGGGTCGACGCCGAGGGCGACACCAAGCTGGTCAAGTACCACTGGATGCCCAGGCAGGGCGTGCGCTCCATGACGGAGGAGGACGCCGCGAACGTCCAGGCCGACTCCCTCGGCCACGCCACCAAGGACCTGTACGAGGCGGTCGCGCGCGGCGACCACCCCGAGTGGGAACTGCTCGTCCAGATGATGGACGACCACGACCACCCGGAGCTCGACTTCGACCCGCTGGACGACACCAAGACGTGGCCCGAGCAGGACTTCCCGCCGAAGCCGGTGGGCCGGATGGTGCTGAACCGGATGCCGGACAACTACTTCGCCGAGAACGAGCAGATCTCCTTCGGCACCGGCGTCCTCGTGGACGGTCTGGACTTCTCCGACGACAAGATGCTCGTCGGCCGGACCTTCTCCTACAGCGACACCCAGCGCCACCGGGTCGGCCCGAACTACCTGCAACTCCCCGTCAACCAGGCCAAGAACGCGGAGGTGTACACCAACCAGCGCGACGGCCAGATGGCGTACCTCGTCGACGGCACCGGGGAGAACCCTCAGGTCAACTACGAACCGTCGATCACCGGCGGGCTGCGCGAGGGCGAGTATCCGACACACGACGACCAGGGCCCGGAGATCGTGGGCCGGCTCACCCGCAAGCGCATCCCGCGCACCAACGACTACCTCCAGGCGGGCCAGCGCTACTGCCTGCTGGAGGACTGGGAGCGCGACGACCTGGTGAAGAACTTCACCGACCTGTTCGCCCAGTGCGACCGCCAGGTGCAGGAACGCATGGTCTGGCACTGCCTGCTGGCAGAGAACGACCTCGGCCGGCGGGTCGGCGAGGGCCTCGGGATCATGCCCGAGGACGTGGCCCACCTGGAACCGCTCGCGGGCCAGAGCCTCACGGACGACGACCGCAAGCGGCTGGCCAGCCTCGGCGACAACCCGCCGCGCGACGTGGAGGGTCTCACCATGACCCACTGCGTGCCCGACGAACGGCACGTGGTGACCCGTTGAGCGCTCACCCGGCA
>NZ_NEUB01000594.1 GCF_002910825.1 Streptomyces sp. SM1
AGGCGGTCTGCGCGCGGGCGGCCCGTACGACGGCGGCGCCGACGTCGGCGGGGCCGGCGGCCGGGACGGTGGTGATGAGTTCCTCGGTCGCGGGGTTGCGTACCTGGAGCTCGGGGAGCTGCTCGGACACGGGGGCCTCACATGCGTTCGAAGGAGCGGCGCAGTTCCCAGTCGGTGACCGCGGCGTCGAAGGCGTCGGTCTCGACGCGCGCCATGTTGCGGTAGTGCTCGACGACCTCCTCGCCGAAGGCCGCCTTGGCGATCTCGCTGGTCTCCCAGAGTTCGGCGGCCTCGCGCAGGGTGGTGGGCACGTGCTCGTAGTCCGCGGTGTAGGCGTTGCCGGGGCAGGGCTCGGGCAGTTCCCGTTCCTGCTCGACGCCGTACAGACCCGCGGCGACCATGCCGGCGACGGCGAGGTACGGGTTGACGTCGCCGCCGGGCAGCCGGTTCTCGAAGCGCAGGGAGCGGCCGTGGCCGACCACGCGCAGGGCGCAGGTGCGGTTGTCGCGCCCCCAGGCGACGGCGGTCGGGGCGAAGGAGCCGGGCTGGAACCGCTTGTAGGAGTTGATGTGCGGGGCGTAGAGCAGGGAGAACTCGCGGAGCGCGGCGAGCTGCCCGGCGAGGAAGTGGCGCATCACCGCGGACATGGAGTCCGGCTCCTCGGGGGAGCCCGGCATGGCGCTGTCGCCGGCGGCGTCCGCGAGGGAGAGGTGGATGTGGCAGGAGTTGCCCTCGCGTTCGTCGTACTTGGCCATGAAGGTGATCGAGACGCCCTCCTGGGCGGCGATCTCCTTGGCGCCGGTCTTGTAGACGGCGTGCTGGTCGCAGGTGACCAGGGCCTCGTCGTAGCGGAACGCGATCTCGTGCTGGCCGGGGTTGCACTCGCCCTTGGCGGACTCCACGGTGAGTCCGGCGCCGGCCATCTCGTTGCGGATGCGGCGCAGCAGGGGCTCGATACGGCCGGTGCCGAGCACCGAGTAGTCGACGTTGTACTGGTTGGCGGGGGTCAGCCCCCGGTAGCCGGCGTCCCAGGCCTGTTCGTAGGTGTCGCGGAAGACGATGAACTCCAGCTCGGTGCCGACCTGGGCGGTGTGCCCGAGGGCGGCGAGGCGGTCCAGCTGGCGGCGCAGGATCTGCCGGGGGGCGGCGACGACCGGGGAGCCGTCGGCCCAGGCGAGGTCGGCGACGACCAGGGCGGTGCCCTCGTTCCAGGGCACCCGGCGCAGGGTGTCGAGGTCGGGGTACATGGCGAAGTCGCCGTAGCCGGTCTCCCAGGAGGACATGGCGTAGCCGTCGACGGTGTTCATGTCGGCGTCGACGGCGAGCAGGTAGTTGCAGCCCTCGGTGCCGTGCCGGAGCACCTCGTCGAGGAAGAAGCGTGCGGCGAACCGCTTGCCCTGGAGCCGCCCCTGCATGTCGGGAAAGGCGAGGACGACGGTGTCGATCTCACCGGCGGCGACGAGGGTGCGCAGTTCCTCGACGGCGAGTGGGGGTGTGCGGTCTGCCACGGGAGAGCCTCCTCGGGCTTCTTCGGCTGCTTCGGGCTTCTTCGGTCGAGCCGGCAGCCATAAGGTATGACCGGGAACCATTGCTTGGGAAGGGGGCACGACGAGATGCCGGAAGACGCGGTCGGCGCGGTCGGGGACCGCCTGGTGCCGGTGCTGCGGCAGGTCCGCGCGGGCAACGGCTTCGAGGAGGCGCTGGAGCAGATCCTCCAGGTGGTGCGGCTGGGTCTGGTGGCGGGCGGGGAGCGGCTGCCGGCCGAGCGGGAGCTGGCGGAGCGGCTGGGGGTCAGCCGGGTGACGCTGCGCGAGGTGCTGAAGGTGCTCCAGGACCAGGGTCTGGTGGAGTCGCGGCGCGGCCGGTACGGCGGCACGTTCGTGCTGCCCCGCCCGACGGACACCGGCGAGGAGGAGCTGCGGCGGCGGATCGCGGAGGTCGACATCGAGGACGTGCTGCGCTTCCGGGAGGTGCTGGAGGTGGGCGCGGCGGGGCTGTGCGCGGCGCACGGGCTGACGGACGGGCAGGCCGGGCGGTTGCGCGAGGCACTGACCGGCACGCGGGAGGCGCCGCTGACGGACTACCGGCGGCTGGACACGCTGTTCCACCTCACCCTGGCGGAGCTGTGCGGCTCGCCGACGCTGACCGCGCAGTACGCGGCGGTACGGGCGACGGTGAACGACCTGCTGGACTGCATCCCGCTGCTGGTGCGCAACCTGGAGCACTCGCAGCACCAGCACACGGCGCTGGTCGAGGCGGTGCTGGAGGGGGACGCGGACGGGGCGCGGGAGATGATGCGCGAGCACTGCGCGGGGACGGCGGCGCTGCTGCGGGGATTCCTGGCGTGAGGCCGTGACACCGCGTGGATGGTTTACCCCGGCTTGACGCACGGGGGTTGCGCTCACGCCGTCCGCGCCACGAAGGTATGGGCCCACAAAGGTCTGGATCCGCTCCATTGCCACCTTCCGTGCCGCCGCCCCCTGGGGAGCCGCCCCGTGAGCCTTCCGTCCACGTCCCGAGAACCCGCCGGTGAGGCGGACGACTACCTCGAACGCAGAAGGCTCCGGCGCGGCAGCGCCGGCTGGCTGCTGCTGACCGGCCTCGGGGTCGCCTACGTCGTCTCCGGCGACTACTCGGGCTGGAACTTCGGCCTGGCCGAGGGCGGCTTCGGCGGTCTGGCGATCGCCATGCTGCTGATGGGCGCCATGTACACCTGCATGGTCTTCGCCCTCGCCGAACTGTCCTCGATCCTGCCCACGGCGGGCGGCGGCTACGGCTTCGCCCGCCGGGCGCTCGGACCGTGGGGCGGGTTCCTCACCGGCACCGCGATCCTCATCGAGTACGTGCTCGCGCCCGCCGCGATCTCCATCTTCATCGGCGACTACGTCCAGTCGCTGGACCTGTTCGGTCTGGAGTCCGGCTGGCCCGTGTACCTGGCCTGCTTCGTCGTCTTCATCGGCATCCACCTGTGGGGCGTGGGCGAGGCGCTGCGGTTCAGTTTCGTCGTCACCGGCATCGCGGTGGCGGCGCTGGTCGTCTTCGCGCTGGCGGCGCTGCCCCGGTTCGACGCCTCGTCCCTCGACGACATCCCGGTGGACTCCTCGGCGCTCGGCGCGAACTCCTGGCTGCCGATGGGGCTGCTGGGGATCTGGGCGGCGTTCCCGTTCGGGATGTGGTTCTTCCTGGGTGTGCGGTCTGTACAGCCGTAGGCATCTGGTGGCGAAGGCGCCGGAGGAGGAGTTCGCGGCGCTGGCGGCGGCCGAGGCGGAGTTGTCACGGGACTGAGGACCTGAAGGGAAGGGGGTGCCCGACGTGTCGGCCGGGCCACTCATCGGCATCAGTACGTACGCGGAGTCCGGTGTGCGCTGGGGCGTGTGGCAGCTGGACGCCGCGCTGCTGCCGGCCGGGTATCCGCGGCTGGTGCGGCGGGCGGG
>NZ_NEUB01000595.1 GCF_002910825.1 Streptomyces sp. SM1
CGTTCGTGGCCCGGCTGTGCCAGGAGTTCCACCAGGGCCGCGGCTTCCGGCGCGGCGTGGAGCGCATGCTGGCGGCCGCCTTCCTCGAGGACGTGCGCTACGGCCCGTTCCGCCGCGCCAACCGGACCCCGCGCCCTCTGGTGCTCCTCGACAACGCGCACACCGACGCCGGACGCGACCTGCTCGAACTGCTCCTCGACCAGCGGGCGGACAGGGGTGCCCGTGACCGGATGGTCGTGATCGCCACCGAACTGCACGGCGACGACAGCCCGGACTCCCGGGGCGACGCCCCCGACGGCGAGGACGCCCCCTACCCGGAGGCGGCACGACGCTCCCTCCCCGACATCGGCACCGACTCCGGCTGGACCCGGGAGTCCACCGCGCCCTCCGCCGGTGTGCTGCTCCTGCCGCTGCCGCCGCTGGAGTGCGAGCACCTGGAGCGGATGCTCCGACGCGACGACCACGCCTCCTTCGACCCGTACATCGCGAGCGCCCTGCACGACCTGACCCGGGGGCATCCCATGGGGGCCCGCCGACTGTGCGAGGCGGTGGTGGACCGGGCCAGCGCCGGGGAGTGGGTGGCGGCCGGGGAACTGCTCGACCTGGTCCATCCCGGAGGGGCCGGCGAGTCCGTCGTCTGGCGACTGCTCGACACGCTCGTCGGCAGTGAGAACCACGACGAACTGTGCCTGTTCTCCCTGGCCTGGGACCGGGAGGCCGCCGAGCGGCTGGCCGAGCGGTGGGTGCCCCGCCGGATCGGCGGACTGCCCGCGGCCGACGGAGCCGCCGACCGCCTGGAGCGGGAGCGGTGGTCGCGCGGACCGGGCAGCC
>NZ_NEUB01000596.1 GCF_002910825.1 Streptomyces sp. SM1
TGCCATGCCCGCCGAGGACGCGCGGGCGTGGGCGCTGGCGCGGCAGTGGCCGGCCGACGCGGTGCACGCGCTGTGCGCGGTACTGCGGTGCCGGGGGCGCACGCTGGGTGCCGTGACGTTTCTTCGGGGGGCGGGGCGGAACGCGTTCGAGCGCTCCGACGCGATGTACGCGGAGGATGTGGCGGCTCGTATCGCCATGTCCCTGGATCTGGCGTCCCTCATCCCTCCGGACCACTGAGCCGGGAGGGGCTGATTCCAGCCGTCCCGCGTTCGGCGAGCGGGGTCCGTGACGGGAGGGGCGGCGGGGGCGGACGTCAGTACCGGTAGAAGATCCGGTCGGCGTACTCGTCGAAGACGCGCGCGTTCCACTCGTGCCCGCCGTCCACGTTGCCGGATCGCAGCAGCGGCGGGTCGATGCCGCGGTCCGCGAGGGCGGCCGCCGCCGTGGCCATCACCGCCTGCAGCAGCGCCGCGGTGACCACCGTCGACGCGGGAGAGAACGGCGCGGGCACGTTCTCGTGGGTGAGTTCCGCGTCGCCGACCGCGATCCCCGAGTCGAGCACGAGGTCGCAGTGGTCCTTCAGGAACGTCCCCGAGGAGTTCCGGGACGTCGTCTGCGTCGCGTACGCCACCGACGTCACGCCGATCACCTTCACGCCCAGCTCCCGGGCCCTCGTGGCCATCTCCACCGGCAGCGCGTTGCGCCCGGACAGCGAGATGATCACCAGTGCGTCGCCCGCGCGGAGGGGCGAGGACTCGAGCACGGCGCTCGCGAGCCCGTCGACCCGCTCCAGGGCGGAGCCCAGCGTGGCCGGCATCACGTCGACGCCGACGACACCCGGCACGGTGAGCAGGTTCATCAGCGCGAGCCCACCCGCGCGGTACACGAGGTCCTGCGCGGCGAGCGAGGAGTGCCCGGCGCCGAAGGCGAAGAGCCGGCCGCCGTCCGCGACCGTGTCGGCGAGCAGCGTGCCCGCCGCCGCCACGGACTCGGCCTCCTCGTCCCGGATCCGCCCCAGCAGACCGATCGCGGCGTCCAGGAACCGGTCGGCCGGCGTGCGGTCGCTCATGCGGCATCCCTTCACGGAGTGTTGCGGATCACCGTGCGGTCTGGACCAGTGCCGTGTCAATACGGCGCCGCCCGCCCGGTTTCCCGGCCCCGGGACCCTCCGTTTCCGCGGCGTGGCCCGGTTGTCGGCCGCATGAGTCAGAATTGAGTCCTGGGCCAGCGCACGCGCCGAGTGAGCAGTCCAGCCTCCGGCAGAGCAATCCGCAGATCTCATCGAGGGGCATGTATGTCCGGACTGATCGACACCACGGAGATGTACCTCCGCACCATCCTCGAGCTGGAGGAGGAAGGTGTGGTCCCCATGCGCGCCCGGATCGCCGAGCGGCTCGACCAGAGCGGGCCGACGGTCAGCCAGACGGTGGCGCGCATGGAGCGCGACGGTCTGGTCTCCGTCGCCCCCGACCGGCACCTGGAGTTCACGGAGGAGGGCCGCAGGCTCGCCACGCGGGTGATGCGCAAGCACCGCCTCGCGGAGTGTCTGCTGGTCGACGTGATCGGCCTGGAGTGGGAGCAGGTGCACGCCGAGGCGTGCCGCTGGGAGCACGTGATGAGCGAGGCCGTCGAGCGCCGGGTGCTGGAGCTGCTGAGGCACCCGACCGAGTCGCCGTACGGCAACCCGATCCCGGGTCTGGAGGAGCTGGGCGAGAAGGACGGCGCCGACCCGTTCCTGGACGAGGGCATGGTCTCGCTGGCCGATCTCGACCCGGGCACCGAGGGCAAGACGGTCGTCGTGCGGCGGATCGGCGAGCCGATCCAGACGGACGCGCAGCTCATGTACACGCTGCGCCGGGCGGGCGTGCAGCCCGGTTCCGTGGTGAGCGTGACGGAGTCGGCCGGCGGGGTGCTGGTGGGAAGCAGTGGTGAGGCGGCCGAACTGGAGACGGAGGTCGCCTCCCACGTGTTCGTCGCCAAGCGCTGACCGGCCCGGAGGGCTGGAGGGCCGGGACACGCCGATACGCCGGACGCACGGGAGCACCGGGAGCACCGGGCGCATGGGACGCACGGAAGGCGCCGGACCCGTGGGACGCCCCGGAAGCGCCGGCGCACCGGAAGCACCGGCGCACCGGAGGCGCCGGAGCCACCGCCGCGACGGGATCCGAAGCGGCGCGCTCCGCTCACCGTGCGAACGGAACGCACCCGCCGGTGTGAACGCGCCGAATCGGAGATCCGTTGGGTCGAATCGCAGCGCTCGCCGGAATCGCGTGCCAGTCTGTCGCGTGAGGCATATGACCTGAGGGGCTCTTGGCCGGGCGACAGCGATGTCATCCAGGCCGGGGAGGGGCGGGACGATGTGCCGTGACCACGTGAGGAGCCCCGGCGCCTTATGGCGCCGGGGCCTGTCCTCCCCTGTGCTGACCCGGAGCCCCGAGCTCCCAGGGTCATTCCCCACGGACCGGTTTCCCCGAGCGGTCCGCCTCCCGCTGAAGATCTCCCCTGCGCCACGGCGATCAATCCCCGCCGGGGGTCACTCGAACGAGGGGTCTTGCCGGGCAGGACGGCATTTTCGAATGCGTTTTCGATAACCTGCGGGCAGTGTGGCAGCAGACGAAGCCAGGACACAGGCAATGGGCAGGCAGCGAGCTTGGGGGGTGCCAGGACCATGGCGCGACGCATCGACGTGACCGGGGCGGACGGCGTACGGCTCGCCGCCTGGGAGTTCGCGGACCCGCCCAAGGGCGGGGCCGACCCGGCGGAGGCCGCCACGCGGAGCGGGCCCGGCGTGCTGTTACTGCACGGCCTGATGGGGCGCGCCTCGCACTGGGCGTCCACTGCCCGCCGGCTCTCCGCGCGGTACCACGCGGTCGCCCTCGACCAGCGCGGCCACGGCCGCAGCGACAAGCCCCCGCGGGGTTCCTTCACCCGTGACGCCTATGTCGACGACGCCGAAGCCGCCCTCGACCAGCTCGGCCTCGGCCCCACGGTTCTCATCGGCCACGCGATGGGCGCGCTCACCGCCTGGCAGCTCGCCGCGAAACGCCCCGACCTGGTCCGCGGTCTGATCATCTGCGACATGCGGGCCTCCGCGCTCGGAGCCGCCTCGCAGCGCGAGTGGGCCGAGTGGTTCAAGGCCTGGCCGCTTCCCTTCGCCACGCTCGCCGACGTACGCAAGTGGTTCGGTGAGGACGACCCCTGGGTGGAGCGCCCCAACCCCGCGCGGGGCGAGTTCTACGCCGAGGTGATGGCCGAGTCCCCCGACGGCTGGCGCCCCGTCTTCGACCCGGAACAGATGCTCCGCTCCCGCGAGACCTGGGTGTTCGACGCCCACTGGGAGGAACTGGCACAGGTGCGGTGCCCCGCCCTGGTGGTCCGCGGCCTCGACGGGGAACTGGGCCGCGCGGAGGCCCAGGAGATGGTCCGCGTCCTGCCCCACGGCCAGTACGCCGAGGTCGCCGACGCGGGCCACCTCGTCCACTACGACCAGCCGGAGACCTGGCTGGCCGCGATCGAACCGTTCCTGGACAGCGTCCCCGTGGACTGAGCGGAAACGGACCCGGCCACCCACCCCGCGTGCCCGAAAGCCCAGAAGCCGGCCTGCCGCAGCATGTCCGTCGGCGGTCGCGCTGCTCGGCGCCGGACGAACCCGGCCACTGCGCACCGAAGTCGGCCACCGGCGTCCCACGGCGCTCGCCCCTCCGCCGCGCACCCGGGGGATCCCGGCACCGACGGTGCGTCAGCAAGCGCACGGACGCGGACCGGTGGCCCCCCCGAGAGTGCCACGCGTCCCCGCGGTGCCGACGGTACGGCGAGGACCGCCCGGGCGCACGCCGCCGGTTCCTACCGGTCCCTGCCGCACGCGTAGGCCAACGACGGGATCAACTCCTCCACATCCGGCAACCACCGATTCGCCGCAGTCGGCCGGCAGGCCCACTGCACAGCCCCCCGGCACCCCACCCGCGTGGGAGGCCCGGCGACGAAGTCGCCCTCACCGCGCACCGTCAGGTCGAGCGACGACAGCGACCAGCCCAGCCTGCGCAGCAGCCCCGGCACCTTCGCCGCCGCCCCCGGCAGCACGAAGAACTCCGTCCGCCGGTCCGGTGTCAGCGTGACCGGCCCCAGCGTGAGCCCCATCCGCTCCATCCGCGCGAGCGCCAGGAACCCGGCCGTCTCCGGGACGGAGACCGCGTCGAACGTCCGCCCGGTGGGCAGCAGGATCGAGGCGGTCGGCTGCTGCTGCCACATCCGCCGGACGACGGTGGCGCTGCCGGTCGCCTGGGCCGCCCAGTCCGGGCGGGCCGGATGCGCGCCGGGCGCGGGGCACGCCGCGTCACCGCACGAGCAGCCCCGCACTCCGTCCGCGGCCTCCAGCCAGGTGCCCGGGACCACGTCCCAGTGCCGCTCCTCCGCGTAGCGGACTGCGGCGTCCAGCAGCGATTCCCCGCGCTGCTTCGGGATCTGTACGGCCTCGGTGCCCGCGATCGTCTCTTCCACGATGAACACAACTACGGCCGTCAACAGGGGTTACGCCCGCCCGTGTGCGCGGGGGAGGAGCACCGTTTCCCCGGCCGGGGCGCATGGGTGCATCCATGGGGGCGCGCGAGGGGATCCGATGGCGCGGATGGGTAACCACGAGGGGGGCCGGCGACCGCCGTTACCCCGGCAATCCTCACATGCTTCGCATTGTCGGCACATCGGCGGGGCATCGATCTTCACGGCCGGTTCTTCTCGCCGGGACGTGAGAAGTACGGCCGCGGAAGAACGTCAACCCGGTGCGTGGGCAGGCACCGCAGCCTCAGGGGGTACGCCATGGCCGCAAGGCCTCTCGTCGCGCGGCAGCCGAACGAACGGCTGCAGGCGCTCATCCAGGAAGCCGGATGCTCCAACGCCGGGCTGGCCCGCAGGGTCAACATGTGCGGCGTGGAGCACGGCCTCGATCTGCGCTACGACAAGACGTCGGTGGCACGCTGGCTGCGCGGACAGCAGCCGAGGGGGCGGGCACCGGCGGTCATCGCGGAGGCCCTGGGCCGCAAACTGGGCCGTACGGTCACGATCGACGAGATCGGCATGGCCAACGGCAAGAACCTCGCGTCGGGTGTCGGTCTCCAGTTCTCGCCGACGGTACTGGGGGCCATCGAGCAGGTCTGCGAGCTGTGGCGCAGTGACGTGGGGCGGCGGGACTTCCTGTCCGGCTCCTCCGTCGCCTCCTCCGCCCTGGTGGAACCGAGCCGGGACTGGCTGATCTCCGCCCCCGACGGGCAGGTGGCCCGGTCCGCCGGCCCGCGGGTGGGCCAGTCCGACGTGAGAGCCGTACGGTCCATGACGCAGGCCCTGGTCGACCTGGACCACCAGTACGGCAGCGGGCATGTCCGCCCGGTCGTGGTGCACTACCTCAACAGTGTCGTCTCGGGGATGCTGTCGGGGTCGTACCGCGAGGCGGTGGGCCGGGACCTGTTCGCGGCGGTCGCGCGACTGACCGAACTCGCCGGGTACATGGCCGTCGACACCGGGCAACCGGGCCTCGCCCAGCGCTACTACATCCAGGCTCTGCGGCTCGCGCAGGCGGCCGGGGACCGCGGCTACGGCGGGTACGTGCTCGCCGCCTCGATGAGTCATCTGGCCGCGCAGCTCGGAAACCCGCGCGAGATCGCGCAGTTGGCGCGTGCGGCGCAGGAGGGTGCGCGGGGGCGGGTGACGCCCCGCGCGGAGTCGATGTTCCTCGCGGCGGAGGCGCGCGGGCACGCGCTGATGGGCGACGCGCTCTCCGCGCAGGCGGCGGCGGGCCGCGCCGTGCGTGCCATGGAGGCCGCCGATCCGGCCTCCGGCGACGACCCGGCGTGGATCGTCCACTTCGACGAGGCGTACCTGGCCGACGAGTTGGCGCACTGTCACCGGGACCTCGGGCAGCCGGAGGCCGCCGCGCGGTGCGCCCGCCAGTCGCTGGAGGGGCATCCCGAGTCGCGGGCCCGCCGGCGGGCGATCGGCTATGTGCTGCTGGCCACCGCGCAGGTGCAGCAGCGTGACATCGAACAGGCCTGCAGTACGGGCCTGAAGGCGGCGGGACTCCTGGGCGGGCTGCGTTCCAACCGGGGCGCCGAGTACCTCGAGGATCTCCAGCAGCGCCTCGAGCCCTACCGGGAGGAGCCGGTGGTACGGGAGTTCGGGGCGCGCATGGAGCTCCAGGCGGCGGCGTGACGCCGGCTGCCGGACGGGCGGCGGGGAAGGGGTGACGTAATCAGCGTGCGGTGACCTGGTTTTGTTACCGCGCTCACAGGGCAGGAGGCCAGGTTCTGTGCTGCGTGGCACCGGGCTCCGGGGACCCGGTAGCGTGAACCGACGATCCACAAGGTCCCCCATTGGTAGGAGTCCCGGTGACGCAGAGTGGACAGGGCGAGGAGCCCTCGGCGCGCCCCGCGAGCGAAGGCATCGTGCTGCCCTCCGACGGTGGTGAGCCCCTGCTGCCGGGCATGACGGCCGGACCGGTCGCCCCCGGCGGCAGTGCGGACGGCCGGCCCCCGGCCGGCGGTTTCCCCGCCTCCGCTCCGCCCGGCGGCCAGACCTGGGGCACCCCGTGGGGGCCCGGCGGGCAGG
>NZ_NEUB01000597.1 GCF_002910825.1 Streptomyces sp. SM1
CAGGAGGTCGCCGAGGAGGCGGCACAGGTCGGCCAGGTCACCGGCGGCGCCCGCGCGCTCCAGCAGGCTCATCGCGCGGACGTAGTGCTCCTCCGCCTCCTCCGGCCGGCGGGCGTCCTCGGCGATGATGCCGAGCAGCCGGTGCGCGGCCGCCGCGTGGACCGCGCCCCGCTCGGGGGACAGTCCGCCGAGCACGTCCCGCAGCAGGACCGCCGCCTCACCCGAACTGCCGCGCCGGTGCAGTACGTCGGCCAGTTCGACCGTCAGCTGGCTGCTGTAGAGGGCGGCACGGGTCGCGGACAGCATGTCCAGCGCCTCCCGCATCTCCTTCTCCGCGCGCTCCAGTTCGCCGTTCTGCGCGTACACGTACCCGCGCATCCAGTGGCAGTTGGCCAGCTCGGTGCGCAGTCGCAGTCCCCGGTACAGCTCCGCGGCCTTGGCCAGCGACGCGTCCGCCTCGGCCAGGCGGCCCTCGGCGAGCAGCGTGCGGGCGACGGAGCGGTGCATGCGCGCCACCAGCGCCGGGTCGCCGGACTGCGGCGCGAGCGCCAGCGCGAACTCCGCCGCCTGCGCGGCACGCGCGTGCGCTCCCATGTCCATGTACGGCCCGATCACACTGGCGTAGAGCAGCAGCAGCGCGTCCGGGTCGTGCAGACCGCCCCGGTTGAGCTCGTCGAGCGTGGACTCCAGCAGGTAGACCGCGTACCGCAGTTCCCCCGCGAGGTAGTGCGCCACGGCCCGCCCGCGCAGTGCCGGTACCCGGGCGGTCAGCGGCGCGTCGCCGAGCCTGGCCTCGGCCCGCTCGAAGTACTGCCGTCCCTCGGCCAGTTCACCGGTCTCCAGCGCGCACTCCCCCAGTCCGAGCAGCGCGGCGGCCTGCTCCTCGGCCAGGGCGTGCGTCTCCGCCTCGGCGAGCAGTCCGGTGTACTGCTCCACCGCGGTACCGGCCTCGCCGATCGCGAGCGTGCGCTGCGCCTCGGTCAGCCGCAGCCGCAGTTCGGTCACCAGCCGGGCCGGGCGCCCGGTCGCCAGTTCGTCGAACTCGACTCCCAGACGGTCGGCGAGATGGCGCAGCGCGTCGTCGGAGGGGCGCACCCGTCCGGCCTCCAGCGTGGAGATGTACGCGGGCGTGTACACCGGCTCGGCCAGCTGTTTCTGGGTCATCCCGCGCTGTACCCGCAACTGCTGCACCCGGCGTCCGATGGTTCCCTGCTCGTCCCGCTCCCCCATGCCAACTCCCCTAGCGCCCCTTGCCGTTCGTGTGCGGCAGCCCCTAGGTTAAACCGCGGATTAAACGTGCTTAACCCATCGCTGTTGCGAGGTCGCCGTGCTGGAACGCACACGTACCACCGAGCGTTACGCCCGAGGCTTCGCCGCGGCCGTCGCCGCGGTCGCGGCGCTGGTCCTGGCGGCGAACGCGGGCCCGGCCAAGGCCGACGACCCCGAGCCGGACCGGCAGACCACGGTGCCCGTGGAAGCGGCCGTGCGCTAGGGCTGTCCGAGGGATCAGGGTGGATCCAGGCGGATCGAGGCGGAGGAAACCGGCGGTCCCCCACAGCCGTGCGGCGGGCCGTCAGTCGGGCAGGGCCCTGCGCAGCGCCGTGTCCAGCCGCTCCGCCAGCTCCTCGTCCGACCGGTCGGTCCTCCCGAGGAGCGGGCCCAGCTCGGTGATGAGGGTCTGGGTGAACGCCCCGTACAGCGGGGTCCTCGGCCGGTGCACCGCGTCGCGCAGGGCCTCGTGCAGAACGGTGGCGGCGTAGAGCGGACGGCCGCCCTTGTCGCGCGGCACCGGGTCCGCCCCCTCCCCCGTCGACACGGACGGCGCGGCGGTGACCGTCGCACAGCGCTCACCACCTTCGTAGGCCGAGGTCCGGGTCGCGACAGCGGCACGGCGAGCCGCCGGTACACCGGCCCTCCCCCCGTCCCGGCCATCAGCCCTCCCCCGTTCCGGCGCGGGCGACCTCGTCCTGCAGGGCCGCGCCCAGGTCGTCACCGGCGTCCAGGCAGCGTCCGCCGCTCGCGTCGGCGATCCGGTGCTCCGGTCCGTCCTCGTCGCAGCCACCGCTCTGCAGGGACACCACGGTCACCGGGACGAGGGACGTCCCCGCCCGGTCCAGGACCTCGTCCAGACGCCGCCCGGTCAGCCGGTCGTTGTCCTCGCCGTCGGTGATGTGCACGATCAGCTGGGGGCGCCCGTCGTCGCCCCCGCGCCCCTTCATCTCGTCGAACGCGGCCAGCAGCGCCGCGTACGGATCGGCCTCGGCGTCCCGCACCCGGGCGCCCGCGGCGACCGCGCGCTCGGCGTCGGGCCGCCGGTGCGCGGCGAGGTCCAGGAGCGTGTCGTACGTCCGGCCGCCGGTGTCCGCCACCGCCCACACCCCGTACTCGTCCTGACCGCCCAGCCCGCGCAGCGACTGCCGCAGCAGCCCGGGTCCGCCGCTCGGTCCTTCCCACCGGTCGGCCATCGAGCCGGAGCTGTCGAGCAGGAACAGCACCCGTCCGGGCCCGCCGGCGTCCTGGTAGGCGCGCAGCACCCGCGCCATCGCGTCCCGTCCGGCCGACTCGTCGAGCGGAGTGGGCGCGCTCAGCATGCCGTGATCGTTGACCGCGCCCGGGTACAGCGGTTCCCGGCTGTCCGCGGCACGGAAACCGTCCCGGGCGAACACCGCCCGGCCTCCCTCACCGGTCAGCCAGTCGCGGAAGCCGTCCACCGACGCGTCCCTGGCCCGCTCGTCGCGGTCGGCGCCCCGCCAGCGGACCCGCACGAGCACCGGCTCCACGCCGGGGACGTCCTGCGGGTACTGGGCGAGACGCGGGCTGCGCGTGGTGCGCCCGCAGCCGACACCGCTGCGCAGCAGGAACTCCGGAACGAGGGCGGCGGTGCGGTCGTCCACGGCATCGTCGTCGGGCAGCGTGCACAGCAGGTCGGTGGCCGTGGGGGAGGGCGACCCGAACTGGGCGACCAGGCGTTCCCCCCGGGAGACGTCGCGCGCCTGCGCGCCGTACAGGCCGATCGTGGCGAGCAGCCCCACGTCCGTGTGCTCCGGGTCGGGACGGTGTACGGCGGCGTTCTCGTGGCGCGCGGTGAGGGCGTCGATCATCTCGGTCAGGGTCAGCCCGGTGCGGTCCTGCAGGGCCTCGGAGCCGATGGCGTGCGGGACGGCGAGCACGACGGGGGAGTAGGCGAGGGGCTCCTCGTCGGGTTCCAGGGTGGCGACGGCGTCCGTGTCCCGGCCGTCCTCGGCCCGGCCGACGTCGGCACGGGAGGCGGGGATCCGGATGTCCGGCTGCGGGCCGATGTCCCGCTGCGGGTTGAGGTCCTCGTCGTGGGGTTCGTGCCAGGCTCCGGTCCGACTGCGCAGGGCGCCGACCACGTCGGAGGAACCCGCGCTGTAGACGGTGACGCCGGTACGCCGGCAGCCGTCGCCGGTGGTGTTCCCGTCGGAGGTGAGATAGGCGTCGGCGGCGGCGCGGACGGTCGCCTCCAGATCCGGGTCGGTCAGCACCCGCAGCTCCGGCGCGGGGGCACAGGGAACGCTCTCGGCGCCGAAGAACCCTCGGAGGGCGTAGCCGCCGAAGCCGAGGAGTCCGGCGACGATCACAGCCGGGAGGACGAGGCGGAAGACGCTCCGCCGGCCGGTCCCGGGGTCGGTCCCGGCCTCGCCCCCGGTCCCGGTCCTGTCCTTGGTCCCGGTCCTGTCCTTGATCCAGGAGACAAAGGCGCGTAACCGGCCGAGCCCCGCGGTGAGAAGACCCAGGAGCAGCAGACGCGTCCGGTCACCGGGATGTCCCCCCCTCCGGAGCCGCCGGTTCCTGGATCGTCCACCGGAAGATCCAGGTCCACGTCCGTCGTGCCCCGTACCGCCTTCCGCGTCAGCAGCACGTCCACGCGCCGCTCGGCCTTCAGCAGCGGCACCCACGGTTCGCCGCGCATCGTGCGGTGGCCGAGCACGGTCATGCGTTCCCGCAGCCGGTCGGCGAGGTCCGACAGCCGTGCCCCGCCGTCCGTCTCCTCGCCCAGAAGCCTCACCAGTTCGGCGGTGAACGGTGTCGGTGTCCGGCCGTCGCCCGCGTCGATACGGTTGTTGGCCTGCACGCTCATCAGCAGCACCCGCGACTTCTCGCGGAAGGTCTCCAGGACCCAGGCCGCGTTGCCCGCGAAGCAGCAGTCGAGGATCACCACGATCCGCTGGGCCGGACTGGCCATCAGCACCGTCAGCAGGGTGGTGAGTCTCTCCGCGCCGGGGAACACCGTCCATTCGTCCGCGACCACCCGGGCCTTGCGCATCTGCAGGTACAGCTCGTCGGCCGCGCTGGGGATGGCGCCGTGCCCGGCGAAATAGAGCAGCAGCACCCCCTCCGCCTCCTGCGCCGCCCGGTGCAGCGCCTCGCCGAAGTCGTCCAGGGACGGCGAGTGGGCGGTCCTGATCTCTCCCTCGCCGAAGGCCCCGCCGCGCTCCAGCGCCTCCCGCAGCCGGTTCACGTTGTGCTTGACCGCGGGGAGGTCGCCGGGCACCCCGTGCGGGGGATCCGTGAAGTCGTACTCCGAGACGCCGACCAGCAACGCCCGGTTCGCCCGCTCGCGCGGGTCGTAGGGGATCACCGGCCTACCTGTCGTCGACGTTCACCGGTTCGACCTCGGCGTCCGGCGGATCTCCGGACTCGACGGCGTTCCGGTTGGCACGCCAGGCCGACACCGCCCGTTTGACCTGCTCCAGCAGTTCCTCGAACATCACGGCCGCGCCCGCCCCCGTGACGACGAGGACGATGTCCATGCCGACCCCCATCGGGGCGCCGGTGCCGTCCGTCCCGGGCCGCTCGTATATCCGTAACTCGCCCGCGTCCATCCGTTCGTGGAGCGGTTGCTCCCGCTCCAGCCACTTGCGCAGCGCCCCGATGTCCCTCTCGGCCGCCGTACCGTCCAGGCGTACGCGAATACCCTGGGTGGCCACACCGTCCCCCTCAGCCATAACTCACCGTCATGGCACCGCGGTCGCCCGCTGGGGAGGGTTCGTACGTCACTCAGCTCTGTGTCTGCAACTGCCGCAGCTGGCGGCGCACATGATCCAGCGCGCCCTCCCGCCGGCCGGGCACACGCCCACGCAACTCCGCCAGCGCCGGGCCGATCTCACGGGCGTGGACCGGGTCACCGATCCGGCCCCACTGATGGTGCGCCCGGTCCACCGCGGCCTCGACGGCGGGCGCGTCCACCGGCTGCCCCGCGGACAGCCGCGCCGTGGCCACCGAAAGCCAGGCACGGCAGCTGTGCGCCGCGTCCCCGGCCAGCATCGCCAGATCGGCCCGCACCTCGGTCCAGTGCATCGCCTCCTCGGAGACGGGCCCGTGCGCGAGA
>NZ_NEUB01000598.1 GCF_002910825.1 Streptomyces sp. SM1
ACGCCGCACCGCAGGTCCACTCCTGCGTGCCGGGGATGCGGCCAAGCGGGCGTACGGACCGTACGGCGTCCGGCCCGCCGGGTTACGAAGAGAGCGGCGTCCCTTCCGTCCCCGGTCCGTCCGTCCCCCCGTGACGAGGTCACTCATGCGTCTGCTGCTCGTCCATCCCAGCGCCCTGATGTACTCCGAGATCTTCCTCCGGCTGGAGCCCCTGGGCCTGGAGCGGGTGGCGGGCGCCGCCCGGGAGGCGGGCCACCAGGTCCGGGTCGTCGACCTGCAGGTCCTCGGGGTGCGGAAGCTGCGCGACGAGGTGCGGTCCTTCCGGCCGGAGGCGCTGGGCATCTCCCTGAACTACCTGGCGAACATTCCCGAGGCGATCGCGCTGGCCAAGCGGGTGAAGGAGGAGGTGCCGGGCTGTTTCGTCTTCCTCGGCGGGCACAGTGTGTCCTTCGTCGCCGAGGAGGTCGTCGAGCAGGCGGCGGGCGCGGTCGACGCGGTGGTCCGCGGCGAGGGTGAACCGGCCGTCGGGCCACTGCTGGAGGCGGTGCGTGACGGCGGTGTGGAGGGTGTGCCGGGCGTCGTCACCGCCGCCGGACGCGGCCCCGGGCCGCTGATGCTGCACAGCATCGACGGGCCGCTGCCGGCCCGGGACCTGATGCGCAACCGCCGCCGCTACTTCATCGGCGAGCTCGATCCGTGCGCCTCGATCGAGTTCACCCGCGGCTGCCCCTGGGACTGTTCGTTCTGCTCGGCGTGGACCTTCTACGGCCGCAGTTACCGCAAGGCCTCGCCGGAGGCCGCGGCGGACGACCTGGCGAGGATCCGCGAGCCCAACGTGTTCATCGTGGACGACGTGGCGTTCATCCGGCCGGAGCACGGGAACGCCATCGCCGCCGAGGTGGAGCGGCGCGGCATCCGCAAGCAGTACTACCTGGAGACCCGTTCCGACGTCCTGCTGCGCCATCCGGAGGTGTTCGAGCGGTGGGCGCGGCTGGGGCTGCGCTACATGTTCCTCGGCATGGAGGCGATCGACGCGGAAGGGCTCGACCTGTACCGCAAGCGGGTCAGCCCGGACGAGAACATGAGGGCGCTGGAGACGGCCCGCCGGCTGGGGATCAGGGTCGCGATCAATCTGATCGCGGACCCGGACTGGGACGAGGAGCGCTTCCGGGTGGTGCGGGAGTTCGCGCTGGCCGTGCCGGAGATCGTGCACTTCACCGTGATGACGCCGTACCCGGGCACGGAGATCTGGCACACGGAGTCGCGCCGGCTCACCACCCGGGACTACCGCCTCTTCGACATCCAGCACGCGGTGGTGCCCACGAAGCTGCCGCTGGCGCGCTTCTACGAGGAGCTGGTGCGCACCCAGGCGGTGATCAACCGCAAGCATCTGGGGGTGCGCACGGCGTTCGGCGCGGCGCGGGTGCTCGGCCGCAACCTGGCGCACGGGCAGACGAACTTCGCGCGCATGCTGTGGAAGTTCAACCAGGTGTACAACCCGCGCCGGCAGCTCGCCGACCACGCGCGTCCGGTGCGTCACGAGCTGCCGTTGCCGCAGCGTCTCGACGTCGGCGACCGGCGCATGCTGTACGTCCACACGCGGGGCGGCACCCAGGGTGCGCCCGCTCGGACGCGCCCGCCGGGGACGTAGCCGGCCCGGTCCCGGAACGGTGTGCCGCCGGTGCCGCGGGGAACCCGGCCGGGGCGGCGGCCACCCGCGGAACAGGACGTTCCCGCGCCGCGGACAGCCGGGTTCCACGCGATTGAGGACCCGTTCGAGACACCCTTCCCCAAAGATGTTGAACTTTGAAGGGAATGGGTCTACGGTGGGTCTTGTTCAGTTAGTTGAATATTCAACCTAATCCCCCGGGAGGAACACCATGGGCATCTTCGGCCGCAAGAACGAAGAGACCGCCACCGCGACCACCGCTGACGCGGTGAGCCCGGACCTGGCCGTGCTGACCGGCGAGTACACGATCGACCCGGCGCACACCACGATCGGCTTCGTCGCCCGCCACGCGATGGTCACCAACGTCAAGGGCAGCTTCCAGGACTTCACCGGCACGCTGCAGCTCGACGGCGCGGACCCGGCCAGGTCCACCGCCTCCCTCGACGTGGTGATGGACAGCATCGAGACGGGCAACGCCGACCGCGACGGCCACCTGAAGAGCTCGGACTTCTTCAAGACGGACGAGTTCCCGACGATGACCTTCCGCACCACCAAGGCGGAGGCCCTGGGCGGCGACGACTACCGCATCACCGGTGACCTGACCATCCTGGGCACCACCAAGCCGCTCACCATCGACCTCGAGTTCAACGGCGCCGCGACCGACCCGTTCGGCAACCAGCGCGTCGGCTTCGAGGGCAAGTCCGAGATTCTGCGCTCCGAGTGGGGTCTGACCTGGAACGCGGCGCTGGAGACGGGCGGGGTCCTGGTCTCCGACAAGATCAAGCTGAACTTCGACATCTCGGCGATCCGCAAGGTGTGACGCCGGGCGGTGCCACTCCTGAGCGCGCCCGCCCATCCCCCTCGGGGGAGGGCGGGCGCTCGGCGTTCTCGCCGGGTGACAGTCCGTTCGGTGGTGTCGCCCCCGCCGCCCCTTCCCTCCCCCACTCTCGGCTTCTCCCCCACTCTCGGCTTCGCTCGAGCGGGGGGACCCCCATGAGCGGGAGGTACCCCCATCGTCCCCCGGGGGCGCTGCCCCCGGACCCCTGTTCCTCAATCGCCGGAGAGGCTGGATGTCAGCCTCTCCGGCGATTGAGGAACAGGGGTCCGCTCTAGAAGCCGCCGCCGAAGTCGCCGCCGCCGCCGAAACCGCCGCCGCCGCCGAAGTCGCCGAAACCGCCCCCGAAGTCCCCGGCGTCGAAGTCCGCCCCGGAGACGTCGCCGCCCCCGTAGCCGCCGAAGTCGCCGTACCCCGCGCCGTAGTCGGCCGCGTAGCCGGGGCCGGCCATCATGCCGCCCAGCATGGTGCCGACCAGCAGACCTGGCAGCAGACCACCGCCGAAGTAGCCGCCGGCCCAGGGCCCGTACGCGGGACCCGCCTCCCAGTACGGGCGGCGGCCGTGGTCGGTGTCGACCTCACGGATGGCGGGGTCGGCGCCGTCGGCCAGGCGGGCCCGGTCGGCCGCGCACACCGGGACCTCGCGCTCGGCCCCGCCCGGCGGTGTCCAGGTGGCCTCGGCGACCGAGGGTCCGTGCCGCGGATCGAAGAAGCAGGGCGGGCGGCGTTCCGGCAGCGGGCGTCCGTCCCGGCGGGCGTCGAGGAGGGCCAGCGCGAAGCGGCCGTCCTCCACGGCCTGGGTGACGGCCCGCACGTCCTCCGGTTTCCGCGCCGCGGCCATGTACGTCTTGGACTGCTCGTAGGCGTCCAGCGCATGCTCGTAGTCCGCGCGCATCGCGTCGTCCGCGCCGGATTCGCCGGGGTGGAAGTCGAGACGGTCGAGCTCCTCGCCGAACGCGGTGATGTCCTCGTCGACCACCACCCGCAGCCTCTCCAGCGCGGCCCGCTGCTCCTCCTCGTGGCGGCGCCGGTTGCGGCGGGTCACGGCGTACACGCCCGCCCCGCCGGCCGCCAGCAGCGCGCCGACGGTGACCAGCCCGCCGACCGGGACCTCGCCGGACCCGTCGGTCCAGGAGCCGGGGGCACCGCCGCCGGTGCTGCGCAGGGCGCTGTCGACGAAGTCGTTCAGCTGGGCCTTGACGTCCCCGGCGCCCTGCACGGACGTGACCAGGTTCCGCACGCCCTGGGGGCTCAGCACACTGCTGTCCGCGCGGGCGTCGAACGCGTCGCCGAGCCGGATGCCGTACAGGCCGGTGACGCCGGTCTCGGTGCGCAGGTTCCGGAAGAGGTTCTCCGTCGGCTGGTCCCCCGGGAGGACCGCGACGAAGATGGGTTTGTCCGCGTCCTCGATCTTGTTCGCGAGCGCCTCGGCGTCGGATTCCGCGAGGAGGTCTCGCGCCTCGGGATCGACGTAGACGGGACTCTCACGGAGTTTCCCGGCGATGACCGAGACGTCCGTGGCCGCCTGGGCCCCCGGCGCACCCGCGATCAGGACCGCCAGAACGGCGGCCACCGGAACGATCAATAGGCGTATCAGACGTATGTGGATACGCCTCGGCGCGTCCTTCATACGTTCGACGGTACCCAAACGGGTGCCAAAAAGACATCGGGGACGGCGGGGGATTGTTCCGACTCCCCGCCGGTCCCGTCGTTCCCGCGGTTCCTGCGGTTCCGCGATTCCTACGCCGCCGGTTCCACCCCGGCCCGCAGCAGCCCGTAGGTGTACGCGTCCTCCAGCGCCTGCCAGGACGCGGCGATCACGTTCTCCGCGACACCCACCGTCGACCACTCCCCCGCCCCGTCGGAGGTGGAGATCAGCACCCTGGTCGTCGACTGCGTGCCGTGCTTGCCCTCCAGGATGCGGACCTTGTAGTCCACCAGCTCCAGCTTGGCCAGCTGCGGGTAGATCTTCTCCAGGGCCACCCGCAGGGAGCGGTCCAGGGCGTTGACCGGGCCGTTGCCCTCCGCGGTGGCGACGATGCGCTCGCTCTTGGCCCACAGCTTGACGGTGGCCTCGTTGGCGTGGCTGCCGTCGGGGCGGTCCTCGACGATCGCGCGCCAGGACTCGACCTCGAAGTACTTCAGCGGCCGGCCCTCGGCCTCCGCCCGGAGCAGCAACTCGAAGGAGGCGTCGGCCGCCTCGTAGGTGTAGCCCTTGAGCTCGTGCTCCTTGACCCGCTCGACGACCCGGCCGACCAGTTCGCGGTCGCCGCCGAGGTCGATGCCGAGCTCCTTGCCCTTGAGCTCGATGGAGGCGCGGCCGGCCATGTCGGAGACCAGCATGCGCATGGTGTTGCCGACCTGTTCGGGGTCGATGTGCTGGTACAGGTCGGGGTCGACCTTGATCGCGGAGGCGTGCAGGCCCGCCTTGTGCGCGAAGGCGGAGACACCGACGTACGGCTGGTGGGTGGAGGGGGTGAGGTTGACGACCTCGGCGACGGCGTGCGAGATGCGGGTCATCTCGCGCAGCCGGCCGTCGGGGAGGACCTTCTTGCCGTACTTCAGCTCCAGGGCCGCCACGACCGGGAACAGGTTGGCGTTGCCGACCCGCTCGCCGTAGCCGTTGGCGGTGCACTGGACGTGGGTGGCGCCCGCGTCGACGGCGGCGAGGGTGTTGGCGACCGCGCAGCCGGTGTCGTCCTGGGCGTGGATGCCGAGCCGGGCGCCGGTGTCGGCGAGCACGGTGGCGACCACCGCCTGGATCTGCGCGGGGAGCATGCCACCGTTGGTGTCGCACAGGACGACCACGTCGGCGCCGGCCTGGGAGGCGGCGCGGACGACCGCCTTCGCGTACTCGGGGTTGGCCCGGTAGCCGTCGAAGAAGTGCTCGCAGTCGACGAAGACCCGGCGGCCCTGCCCCTTGAGGAAGGACACCGTGTCGCGGACCATCGCCAGGTTCTCGTCGAGGGTGGTGCGCAGGGCGAGCTCGACATGGCGGTCGTGGGACTTCGCGACCAGCGTGATCACCTGGGCGCCGGAGTCGAGCAGCGCCCTGACCTGGAGGTCCTGTGCGGCGGTGGTACCGGCGCGGCGGGTGGCGCCGAAGGCGACCAGCGTCGCGTGCCGGAAGTCGATCTCCTGCTGGGCGCGGGCGAAGAACTCGGTGTCCCGGGGGTTCGCGCCGGGCCAGCCGCCCTCGATGAAGCCCACGCCGAACTCGTCCAGGTGCCGTGCGATGGCCAGCTTGTCGGCGACGGTGAGGTTGATGCCCTCACGCTGGGCGCCGTCGCGCAGGGTGGTGTCGAAGACGTGGAACGAGTCGTCGGGCTCGCTGGTTGCGGTCATGGTCTGAAGGCTCCTGATTTGATCTCGGTCTACCGGAATGACCGGTTCCACCGTTCCCCCATGGTCCCTCACGCTCGTCCCCCGGCCGTGGTGGGGCCAGGAAACAGAAAAACCTCTCGCGGGTGCGAGAGGTCTGCGCGCGGGTCGAGGACGACGGTGTCCGCCCGTACCGTGTCGTACGTGCGGTCACTGCGGACCGGCGCGCCTGCTGCCAATAATCGTGGCGAACGAGAGCACGGAGGCAGTCTGACACAAGCCGCCCCTGTGCTCACGATGCGTCTCAGGATGCGGGCGGTGGGTGTACGGAACCCGCCTGCGCGCCGGTCCCGGAACCGGCACGCAGGCGACGGGTGTGCGACCGCCCGGCCCGCGCACCCGCGCCGTCCCCCCTGCGCGAGCCGGTGCGTGTCGCCCTACGCGAGCCGGTGCATCCAGCCGTGCTTGTCCTCGGCCGTTCCCCGCTGGATGTCGAGCAGCGCCCGGCGCAGGCGGAGCGTGACCTCGCCCGGCTCGCCCCCGCTCTGCCGCCACTCCGCGCCGTCCCGCTTCACGGTCCCCACGGGCGTGATGACCGCCGCCGTGCCGCAGGCGAACACCTCGGTGAGGCTGCCGTTCTCCGAGTCGCGCTGCCACTGCTCGGCGGAGACCCGCTCCTCGACGGCCTCGTACCCGAGGTCGCGGGCGACGGCGAGGAGGGAGTCGCGGGTGACGCCCTCCAGGATGGAGCCGGTGAGGGTGGGGGTGACGATCCTGTCGCCGTAGACGAAGTACAGGTTCATACCGCCCAGTTCCTCGACCCACCGGTGCTCCACGGCGTCGAGGTAGCAGACCTGGTCGCACCCCTTGGCCGCCGCCTCCGCCTGGGCCAGCAGGGAGGCCGCGTAGTTGCCGCCGGTCTTCGCGTCGCCCATGCCGCCGGGGACGGCGCGGACGCGGTCCCCGGAGACCCAGATGGAGACCGGCTTCACACCGCCCGGGAAGTAGGCGCCGGCCGGGGAGGCGATGACCAGGAACAGGTACTCGTTGGCGGGCTTCACACCCAGCCCGACCTCGGTCGCGATCATGAACGGGCGCAGGTACAGGGACTCCTCGCCGCCGTGCGCCGGCACCCATGCCTGGTCCTGGCCGACGAGGGCGTCGCACGCCTCGATGAAGGTCTCGACCGGCAGTTCGGGCATGGCGAGCCGGCGGGCGGAGCGCTGGAAGCGCTCGGCGTTCTTCTCGGGGCGGAAGGTGGCGACGGAGCCGTCGGGCCGGCGGTAGGCCTTCAGGCCCTCGAAGATCTCCTGGGCGTAGTGCAGCACCGTCGTCGCGGGGTCGAGGGAGATCGGCGCGTACGGGACGAGCTGGCCGTCGTGCCAGCCGCGGCCCTCGGTCCACTTGATCGTCACCATGTGATCGGTGAAGTGGCGGCCGAATCCGGGGGCGGCCAGGATCGTGTCCCGCTCCGCGTCCGAGAGCGGGTGGGCCGAGGGCTTGAGCTCGATCGTGGGCGTCGTCATGAGTGGTTGTCCTTCACCGGTTGTAGTGACGGGCCGCGCACACGCCCGTACGGCCGGTGGCCAGTACGTGGACGTCCGAGCATTCCCTCATTCCGCGGCTCCGCGTCCGATTATCGCCCGGAGGCGGCGGCGGAAGAAACGGGGTGAATGCGGCCCGGTGGTCGATGGTGACACCCGGCGGGGACAGGGGGAAGCCGCCGGGTGCGGTTGCGACCCGGCGGCTTCGAGTGGTGTCGAGGGGGCGCCGGGTCAGCCGGCTACTCGCGCGGCGAGGGCGTCGCCGATCTCCGAGGTGCTGCGGGCGGGCAGGGAACCGCGCTCCGCGAGGTCGGCGGAGACGGCGTCCTCGATACGGGCGGCCTCGGCGTCGTGGCCGAGGTGGCGCAGGAGGAGGGCGACGGACAGGACCGTGGCGCTGGGATCGGCCTTGCCCTGGCCGGCGATGTCCGGAGCCGAGCCGTGCACGGGCTCGAACATGGACGGGAAGGCGCCGGAGGGGTTGATGTTCCCGCTCGCGGCGACGCCGATGCCGCCGGAGACGGCCGCGGCGAGGTCGGTGATGATGTCGCCGAAGAGGTTGTCGGTGACGATGACGTCGAAGCGGGCCGGGTCGGTGACGAGGTAGATCGTCGCGGCGTCGACGTGGATGTAGTCGGTGGTGACCTCGGGGAACTCCTCGGCCACCTTGTTGAAGACGTTCGTCCACAGATGGCCGGCGAAGGCCAGCACGTTGTTCTTGTGGACCAGCGTGAGCTTCTTGCGCGGGCGGGCCTGGGCGCGGGCGAAGGCGTCGCGGACCACGCGCTCGACACCGAAGGCCGTGTTGACGGAGACCTCGGTGGCGACCTCGTGCGGCGTGCCCTTGCGAATGGTGCCGCCGTTGCCCGTGTACGGGCCCTCGGTGCCCTCGCGGACCACGACGAAGTCGATCTCGGGCTGCCCGGCGAGCGGGGTGGCGACGCCCGGGAGGAGCTTCGACGGCCGCAGGTTGACGTGGTGGTCGAAGGCGAAGCGGAGCTTGAGCAGGAAGCCGCGCTCGAGGACGCCGGACGGGACACTCGGGTCGCCGATGGCGCCGAGCAGGATGGCGTCGTGCCGCTTCAGCCCGTCGAGGTCGGCGTCGGTGAGGGTCTCACCGGTGGCGTGGTAGCGCCGGGCGCCGAAGTCGTAGTCCTTGGTCTCCAGCTTCACATCCTGCGGGAGGACGGCGGAGAGGACCTTCAGGCCTTCGGCCACGACCTCCTGGCCGATGCCGTCACCGGGGATCACTGCGAGATTGATGCTGCGAGACATGCGGGCACCCTACTCCTCGTCCCACGGGATGACATACGACGTCCGGCATGCGGACGCCGTGGGTGTGTCAGTGGCCGGTCGAGCCGCCGTTGTCCCGGCGGTCGAGGGCGCGCTGGAGGGCGGCCGCGGCGTTCTTGCGGTCGGATTCGCTCGTACGGGCGGTGTGGCGGACGCGGCGGCGGACGGTCGTCTCGGCCATGGTGCATCGACTCCTTCGGGCATCCCCGGAGTACGGAAAAGGGGTGACGAGAGGCCGGGGGCGGGGAGCGGCGGACCGCAGGGGTTGCCTGCGCGGGGTCCGGCTCACGACCGCCGTTCGCTCGATCGAGCGGATCGTTCGGCTCCTACAAAGCTAAGGGAGCCGGGCGCACCTGTCTGCACAATTACTCGGACTTCCTACTATCTGAGACGGTGGACCAGGTCACACCGCTCCCACCTGCGAAAACGCCGAACGGGCCAGGTCGGGGGGAGACCTGGCCCGTCCGGGGTCGGGGTGGGCGTCAGCCCATGTGCGGGTAGGCGTAGTCGGTCGGCGCGACCAGCGTCTCCTTGATGGCGCGGGTCAGCGTCCAGCGCATCAGGTTCTGCGGGGCGCCGGCCTTGTCGTTGGTGCCGGAGGCACGGCCGCCGCCGAAGGGCTGCTGGCCGACGACGGCGCCGGTCGACTTGTCGTTGATGTAGAAGTTGCCGGCCGCGTAGCGCAGCTTCTCCATCGTGTGGGCCGCCGCCGCGCGGTCGCCCGAGATGACCGAGCCGGTGAGGGCGTAGTCGGACACCGCCTCCATCTGGGTCAGCATCTCGTCGTACTGCTCGTCCTCGTAGACGTGCACGGCGAGGAACGGGCCGAAGTACTCGGTGCGGAACACCTCGTTCTCCGGGTCGGAGCACTCGACGACCGTCGGGCGCACGAAGTAGCCGACCGAGTCGTCGTAGGAGCCGCCCGCGACGATCGTGCAGGTCTCGTCCTCCTTGGCACGGTCGATCGCGGCCTTGTTCTTGGCGAAGGACCGCTCGTCGATGACGGCGCCCATGAAGTTCGACAGGTCGGTGACGTCACCCATGGTGAGGTAGTCGACCTCGGCGGCGAACTCCTCCTTGAAACCGTCGTTCCAGATGGACGCCGGGATGTAGGCGCGGGAGGTGGCGCTGCACTTCTGGCCCTGGTACTCGAAGGCACCGCGGGTCAGGGCGGTCTTGAGCACGGCGCGGTCGGCGCTCGGGTGGGCGACCAGGAAGTCCTTGCCGCCGGTCTCGCCGACCAGGCGCGGGTAGGTGCGGTACTTCTCGATGTTGTTGCCGACCGTCTTCCACAGGTGCTGGAAGGTCTTGGTCGAGCCGGTGAAGTGGATGCCGGCCAGGTCCCGGTGGACCAGGGCGACCTTGGAGACCTCGATGCCGTCGCCGGTGACCAGGTTGATCACGCCCTTGGGCAGACCGGCCTCCTCCAGCAGCCGCATCAGCAGCACGGCGGCGTGGGTCTGCGTCGGGGACGGCTTCCAGACCACCACGTTGCCCATCAGGGCCGGGGCGGTGGGCAGGTTGGCCGCGATCGCGCTGAAGTTGAAGGGCGTGATCGCGTAGACGAAGCCCTCCAGCGGGCGGTGATCCATGCGGTTCCACACGCCCGGCGAGTTGGCCGGCGGCTGCTCGGCCAGGATGCCCCGGGCGTAGTGGACGTTGAAGCGCCAGAAGTCGATCAGCTCGCAGGGGCTGTCGATCTCGGCCTGCTGGGCGGTCTTGGACTGGCCCAGCATGGTGGAGGCGGCGATGGTCTCGCGCCAGGGGCCGGACAGCAGCTCCGCGGCGCGCAGGATGATCGCCGCGCGGTCGTCGAAGGCCATCGCGCGCCAGCCGGGCGCGGCGGCGAGGGCCGCGTCGACGGCGTCCTGGGCGTCCGCCTGCGTGGCGTTGGCGTAGGTGCCCAGGCGGGCCTTGTGGTGGTGCGGCTGCACGACGTCGAAGCGCTCGCCGCCGCCCATCCGCCGCTCGCCGCCGATGGTGCAGGGAAGATCGATCGGGTTGTCGGCCAGCTCCTTGAGCCTGGCCTCCAGCCGGGCACGCTCGGGGCTCCCGGGGGCGTAGCCGTGCACCGGCTCGTTGACGGGGGTGGGGACCTGGGTCACAGCGTCCATGGGTGGCGTAACTCCTTGTCGTGAGCGGTGTGGTGTCAGCCGTTTGTGATCATGTGGCGAAGGTCCGGTGGTGGCCGGTCCCTCCGCGTGCCGTCGCGTGCCGTGCCGTCCCGGGGGACGGCCCCGGGACCCCCGGCCGGAGCCGTGGCCGCCGCACGGCCGAGTCCTTCTCAGTCATGGCTCGCCACGCTGCGCAGGAAGAACCCCAGGTTCGCCGGCTTCTCCGCGAGCCTCCGCATGAAGTAGCCGTACCAGTCGGTGCCGTAGGCCGTGTAGACGCGCATGCGGTGACCCTCCGCGGCCAGTCGCAGGTGCTCGTCGCCGCGGATGCCGTAGAGCATCTGGAACTCGTACTCGTCGAGCTTGCGCCCGGCGGTGCGGGCCAGTTCCTGGGCGATGGCGATCAGGCGCGGGTCGTGGGACCCGATCATCGGGTAGCCCTCGCCCTCCATCAGCGTCCGCAGGATGCGCACGTACGCCTTGTCGATCTCGTGCTTCTTCTGGTGGGCGACCTCGGCGGGCTCCTTGTAGGCGCCCTTCACCAACCGTACGCGACTGCCGGCCGCGGCGAGGCGCCGCGCGTCCTCCTCGGTGCGGAAGAGGTAGGCCTGGATGACGCAGCCGGTCTGCGGGTGGTCCTTCCGCAGCTCCTCGTGGATGGCGAACATCGAGTCGAGGGCGGTGTGGTCCTCCGCGTCCAGCGTGACGGTGGTGCCGATCGCGGCGGCGGCCTCGACGACCGGGCGGACGTTGGCGAGCGCGAGTCCGTGGCCGCCGGGGAGCGCCTGCCCGAACATCGACAGCTTCACCGACATCTCGGCCCGGCCGCCCAGCTCCAGCGGGCCCAGCCGGTCGATCAGCTCCAGATACGCGTCCCGCGCGGCGGCGGCCTGCCCGGGGGTGGTGATGTCCTCGCCCACCACGTCCATGGTCAGTTCCAGGCCGTCGCCGGTGAGCTCCCGGATGATCGGCAGGATCTCGTCGACGGTCTCACCGGGGATGAACCGGTCCACGACCTGTCTGGTCACCGGGGCGGCCGAGACCAGGCGTCGCACCCGGTCGCTGCGCGACGCGGCGAGAATCACGGGACCCAGCACGGGGCACCTCCACAAGCTGCATGAGGCCGTCGCCCGACGATTCGGATACGGCACGGAGAACCACCGTGAAACCTACGGATGCCCCCGATCGTGGGCCACGGACAGCTGTCACGCATCCGTGCGGCAGATCTCAGACAGATGTATGAAGGCGCCGGGATGTGCGACAGAATGCCCCTTGTGGCATCGGAGCACAGGGACGACTACCAGGAGCTGGTGGACGAGATCTCGGAGCTGCTCGGCGCTCCGGCGACCCTGGAGAACCGCGATTTCGAGCTGATCGCCTTCGGGGCGTACGACAGCGAGGGCGATCTCGATCCGTCCGCGCTGGACCCGGTGCGCGCCCGCTCGATCCTGACCCGCCGTTCCACGGCCGCGGTCCGCGCCTGGTTCGAGGGCTTCGGCATCACGCGGGCGACCGGCCCGGTCCGTATCCCGCGCACCCCGGAGGCGGGCGTGCACCGGGGGCGCGTCTGTCTGCCGGTACGCCATCGGAGTGTCGTCCTCGGTTACGTCTGGCTGCTCGACTACGACCCGGGCCCCTCGCAGCAGCAGCTGGACGCGGCCATGGGGGTGACGGCCCGGATCGGGGCGCTGCTCGCCGACGAGGCGCAGCACGGCGCCGACCTCACCCGCGAGCTGCGGGCGGTGCTGACCGCGGAGCGGGGCTGGCAGCGGGAGATGGCCGTCGCCGAGCTGCGCTCCGCCCTCGGCGGCCGGGC
>NZ_NEUB01000599.1 GCF_002910825.1 Streptomyces sp. SM1
CGCTCCGGGCCACTGCGCTCCCCGGCGCCCGCTCCCCGGCCGCCCCCGGTCAGCTCAGGCGGACGATCGCCCGCGACATGCCGAGGACCTTCTGTCCGGCGCTGGTCGCGGTGAGGTCCACGCGGACCGTGTGGTCGTCGAGCTTCGCGGCGACCTTGCCGCTGACCTCGATGGTGGCGCCCTGGTCGTCGTCGGGGACGACGACCGGACGGATGAAGCGGACGCCGTACTCGACGACCGCGCCCGGGTCGCCCACCCAGTCGGTCACCACGCGGATCGCCTCGGCCATGGTGAACATGCCGTGCGCGATGACGTCGGGCAGGCCGACCTCCTTGGCGAACCTCTCGTTCCAGTGGATGGGGTTGAAGTCGCCGGAGGCACCCGCGTACCGGACGAGGGTGGCGCGGGTCACGGGGAACGTCTGTGCGGGCAGCTCGGTGCCCACCTCGACGTCGGCGTGGAAGATCTTCGCCGTCATGGTGTGGTTCACGCCTCCTCGGCCGCGCGGGCCACCAGCTTGGTCCAGGCGGTCACGACGTGCTCGCCGTCCTGGTCGTGCACCTCGCCGCGGATGTCCAGCACCTCGTTGCCCGCCATCGACCGAACCGTCTCGATGGTCGAGGTGACGGTGAGCCGGTCACCGGCGCGCACCGGACGGCTGTAGGCGAACTTCTGGTCGCCGTGCACCACCCGGCTGTAGTCGAGGCCGAGCTGCGGATCGGCGACGACCTGGCCGGCGGCCTTGAAGCTGATGGCGAACACGAAGGTCGGCGGGGCGATCACATCGGGGTGGCCGAGCGCCTTGGCGGCCTCCACGTCCGTGTACGCCGGATTGGCGTCCCCCACCGCCTCGGCGAACTCACGGATCTTCTCCCGGCCCACCTCGTAGGGCTCGGTGGGCGGGTAGCTCCGCCCCACGAAGGACTGGTCGAGCGCCATGCGCGCGGCACCTCCTGTGTCTGCCTGTCTTGGACTGTGTCTGCCGACGGCCGGCCCGGTCGGCGGTGCGCCGGCCGGGCCGGCCCCCGGTGGAGAAACGACACGAGGCCGCCCCCCGGGTGGGGAGACGGCCTCGTGTACGAGCCTGTTTTATCGCGTCTCGCGATGCGCGGTGTGCGCATTGCAACGCGGGCAGTGCTTCTTCATCTCGAGACGATCCGGGTTGTTACGCCGGTTCTTCTTGGTGATGTAGTTCCGCTCCTTGCACTCCACGCAGGCCAGCGTGATCTTCGGGCGGACGTCGGTGGCAGCCACGTGAGTGCTCCTTGACGAACGGATTGACTGTATTTACGCAAGAAGAGTAGCCGATCGAAGGACCGACCCCGCAATCGGCTACTGTCTGTAGCGGTGACCGGACTTGAACCGGTGACACAGCGATTATGAGCCGCTTGCTCTACCGACTGAGCTACACCGCTTTGATGCGATCGGGCCCCGCCTCGCGACGGGAACCTCACGCACCAGAGCCCCAAAACGGAATCGAACCGTTGACCTTCTCCTTACCATGGAGACGCTCTGCCGACTGAGCTATTGGGGCGAGCGATGAAGACATTACACGCTCCGCTGCCGTTCGCCCAAATCCGTTTCGAGCCCCCGTCCCCTCGTGAGATGGACCACGCCGGTACGACTATTGCGCTCCTCCCGGCCGGCGGCGGGCGGTCATCCTAGGCTCGTCTCACTCTGCGTGATCTGTCTCGGCGTGAAGTACGTCCCAGTGCGCAGCCGGAGCCCCAGGAGTGTGATGCCCGACAGCCGGCCGCAGCCACCGTCCGACTCGTGGCCGTCGCTCCCGGGTCCGGCCGACCCGGCCCCCCTGCTGCTGTGCGGCGCGCGGCTCACCGACGGCCGGACCGTGGACGTACGGCTGGGCGGCGGGCACGTCGAGGCGGTCGGCACGGCCGGCAGCCTGGCGGCGGGCAGCCCGCACGCGCGCGTCACCCGGGTCGATCTCACGGGCTATCTGCTGCTCCCGGCCCCAGCCGAGCCCCACGCCCACGCCGACACCGCCCTGTCCGCGGACACCGGCGGCCCGGTCTCGTACGACTCCGAGGACGTCCAGCGCCGCGCGACGGAGGCGGCACTGCTCCAGCTCGGGCACGGCGCGACGGCCCTGCGGGCCCATGTGCGGGTGGGTGACCTGGCCGGCCTGGGCGCGCTGACCGGGGTCCTGCGGGCGGGACGCTCACTGCGCGGGCTGGCCGAGCTGACGACGGTCGCGGTGCCGCGGCTGCTGACCGGGGTGGCGGGGGCGGACGGGCTCGCCGTGCTGCGTGACGCGCTGAAGATGGGCGCGTCCGTGGTGGGCGGCTGCCCGGACCTCGACCCCGATCCCACGGGATATGTGGAGGCGGTCCTCGCAGTCGCCTCCGAACACGGCTGCCCCGTCGACCTGCACACGGACGCCGCGGACACCGCCCGGCTGGCCCGCTTCGCGGCCATGGCGGGCGGGC
>NZ_NEUB01000600.1 GCF_002910825.1 Streptomyces sp. SM1
CATGGTGGGTTCGCCTCCGGCGGAAGGGCCAGGCCGTCAGATGAGAACCGGCGGTGCGGGCGGGCGGTACGGAAGGAAGCCGTGGACCCGGCCGGACAGGTACTCGTCCTTGTACCGCGGTACCTTCCGGTGCCAGTTGAGGATGCCCGCCATCCAGTTCTGCAGGTCCGTCACATAGCCCCGCATGATCTCCCGCGCCTCCTTCGAGAGCTGGAAGTCGTCATAGACGACGGGCAGTTCGTGCGCGACGACATGCTGGAACTGGCGCATCCGCTGGTTCATCAGGTCCTGCACCACGGGCAGCGCGGTCGGATAGTCGACGCCGAAGAAGTTCTGCACGACGAGCACCATGTTGTGGATCTCGCCCTCGAACTCGATCTCCTTCTGGTAGGAGAAGACGTCGTTGAGCAGGCACGCGTAGTCGATCGCCGCGTTCTCCAGGGAGCGCACGGGGCCGCTGCGGTAGATCTCGGGCGGTACCGCCGGTCCGTGTCCGGCGCGGCAGAGTCCCAGGGTGAGATCGGAGCCGAAGGTGGCACGCCGCATCTCCAGGTAGTCCACCGGGTCCGGGACCCGGTTCTGGATCTGGTTGGACAGCTCCCACACCCAGGCCTCGGTCATGGTCTCGACCGCCGCCTTCAGGGGACGGCGGCCGTCGGGCGTCATCCCGGCCGTCGTGCGCGCCCACAGGTCGGTCAGGGAGCGTTCCATCGCGTTGGCGGGCGGCGGCACCGGCCCGTCGTCGAGGGGCATGCAGGCCGCGAGGCGGGCCGTGGTCAGCCGGGCGGCGGCCAGGTCGCGGCGGTGTCCGTAGACGAGCGGGTAGTAGTCGTCGCCGTAGGTGCCGAAGGCCAGCCAGCCGGAGGCGAGGTCGAGTTGTGCCTGGGTGGCGTCCGGGTCGAGGCCCGCGGCGCACAGCGGCAGATCGCAGCTCTCCAGCTTGTCCTCGTCCCAGACACCCTCGCCGAGGATGCCCATCCGCCGCGACCACTCCAGCAGATGCCGCCGGGCGCCGTCCAGAGCGGGGCTGAGCTGCAGCGGGTAGGGCATCTCGATCTCGGGGATGACCGACGGGCCGACCTTCGGGAACGGCACGTGCGTATGGGCGCGCCACCGCCGGGCGCCGGTGGTGGCGAGCAGCGCGCCGATGTCCGCGGCGGACGTCCCCGGTCCCGAGGGCGACAGCCAGGGGGAGCCGGAGCGCGCGCCCTCGTTCATGTACCTGCTGGAGCGCAGGTGCCATTCGTGGCCACCGGACTGCCAGTCCTGCAGTCCCTTCGCGTAGGCGGCCACGGCCGCGACCAGGTCCGGGGTGAGGCCCTTCTCCAGTGCGACGGCGGGGACTTCGGTGAACGCGGTGTGCTCGAACTGATGGAGCCGTGCGGTGAGGACGTCGTTGACCAGCTCGGCGGCCTCCTGGGTGGTGCAGCCGAAGAAGGTCTCCAGGACGAGCACCCCGTTGCTGAGTTCGCCCTCGTCCTCGACCTCCCGCTGGTAGGAGAACAGGTCGTTGCGCAGGTGCACGGCGTCGGAGAACGTCTCCATGAGCACCCTGAGCGGCCGCGTTCCGGCGACGGCGGCGGGCACTTCGGCGGTCGCGTACTCCACGAGCCCGGCCGACCAGGGGGCGCCGCCCACCTTGCGGCGCATCTCGATGTACTCGACGGGGTTGGCGATCCGCCCCTCGTTGATGTTGGAGAGCTCCCACATGGACTCGTTGAGGAGGTGTTCGGTGGCGACGGCGAACCGGCGGCGCCAGTCGTCGGACATCGCCGGCACGGTGCGCGCCCACAGGTCGGCGAGGCCCGCCTCGACCGGGTTCTCCGGCTCGGGAACGGTCGCTCCCGGGTCCAGCGGCATGAAGAGGGGCAGCCGGTCCAGGTGGGCCTTGCCGGCCGCCCTGTTCTGGCTGCGCTTGAACTTCTCCAGGAAGTGGTCGTCGAAGAAGAAGACCCACACGTACCAGTCGGTGATGAGCGAGAGGGCGGGCCCGTCACAGTCGGGGTGGGTGTAGGCGCAGAGCAGGCCGTAGTCGTGCGCGTCGAGATCGGCCTGTTCCCAGACCCCGCTTCCCTCCAGCATGCCCATCTCTCGCGCCCACGCGGCCGAATGGGCGCGGGCCTCATCGACATGCGGATTGAGCCGCGCGGGGTGCGGCAGGTAGAAGTGCGGGAGTGTGAACGGCTGCGTCATGGCCGGGGCCTACCCGTGGCCCGGTGGCGGCATCCGCCGGCCGGGACGTGATCACACCATCGCGTGAACCCTCGCCCGAACGGGAGTCCTGGAGCTCATGTCCGTACCTGGATGAGCGCGTGGGTGCCGCTGGTGCGCCAGCGCTGCTCCTCCGCGGCCGTCAGCGCCGCCTCGGTGCCGGCGGTCAGTCCGGTGATCACATCGGACTTGAGGGTGCGCAGGGCGGCGACCGGTCCCGGGAAGTACCGCGTGACGTCGGCGAACGGTGTGGTCGGGGGCCAGTACCGGTCCTCGACGAGACGGCGGTAGTTCAGGTCGCCCTTGACGACGGTGACCGCGGCGGCGGCGAAGTCGGCGCGCAGATCGTCCGGCATCTCGGCGTAGGGCAGGGGCGAACAGGAGAAGGGGTGCGCGCGCAGGGTGAGCCGGCCGTCGGAGAGGGCGGCCCACAGACCGCGCCCGTACGCGGCCGCCGCTCCCTCGGCGCCGGTGAGCCGGCGCACCGCGTCGACGACGTCGGCGGTGGTGGCGTCGGAGACGTAGTACGGGTACGGCTTGACGTGGAGCACCGCGCGGCCGATGCGGCCGTGTGCGAGCAGATGGGCGATCAGCAGCAGATCGGGGACGAGTTCGCGGCCCGCGTTGTCGGCGACCAGGCACAGGGGGTCCGCGGCGGGGGTGCCGAGCAGTGTCCACAGCCGCTCGGTGTCGTCGGCCACCAGGGCGGGGACGGCGGCGCTCTCCCCGGCCCCCTCGGCGGAGAGCCGGAAGCCTAGGTCGGCCCGGTTGCCCCACAGGGAGCCGTGCAGCAGGGCGGCCGCCTGCTCGTCCTCGGGGCGGCCGGTGAGGTCGTCGAGCGCGGCGAGTTCCTCGTCCGTGGCGGGAGAGCCGAGTTCGGCGAGTTTGAAGGGCCGGAACGGGTCGACGCCCTGCCAGGGGCCGGGGCCGAAGTAGCCCACCGCGTCGAGCAGCCGGCGGTAGAACCAGCTCTCGGACCACAGCCAGGGCACGTCGTACCAGGAGCGGCCGGCGTAGGTGTCCATCCCCCAGGCCCGCCACCGCTCCCGGTCGTGCGCGCCGGCCGGGAGGGGTTCGATGGTGCCCGTGGCGCAGTCGGCCAGCAGGGCGTCGAGCGCCCGGTGCTGCGCGGGCTCGTAGGGGAAGGCCTCGCGCACCTGCCGGACGATCGCGGGGTGGCGCTCGGCCAGCACGCCGTGCGGGAACGTACCGGGCTCGTCGGGGACGATCACCGGCGCGGTGGGGGTGTCGGACATGCGGCTCACCGTAACGCGCGCCCGTTGCGCGCGCCGGACGTCACACCGGCGCGATCTCCCGTTCCAGCCGGGCGGCCAGGCTGAGGTAACGCGCGCGCCGGGTCACGGGGACCAGGCCGCGGATGAGGATCTGCCACATCTCGGCCGTGCGCCGGGGCTGGCGGGCGACGGATTCCCGGGAGCGGCCGACGACGCGGGTGCCGACGAAGAAGCAGACGAGGGAGTGGGCCACGACGTCGATGTCGACGTCGGGGTGGACGTCGGCCTCCTGGACCGCGCCGAGGAGCCGGGCGGTGACGATGTCCAGCCACTCGGTGAAGGGGTGGCTGAGCGGCGGGCGGGGGCGGGTGCCGCCGGTGGCCAGCCGCAGTCCGGCGCGCAGAACGGGGTCCTCGGCGGACATCCTGGCTATGCAGAAGGTGAGGCGCATCAGCGCCTCCAGGGAGGTGTGGCCCCGGATCCCGGTGTCCCTGGCCAGTCGGCGGCACGTCGCGGACTGGCCTTCCAGAATCGCGTGGGCGAGGTCCTCCTTCGCGGCGAAGTGGAAGTAGAGGGCTCCCTTGGTGACGCGGGCGTGCTCGACGATGTCGCTGAGGCTGGTGGATTCGTAGCCCTGCCGGTCGAACAGGTCGGCGGCGGCCGTGATGATCGTCGCGCGGGTCTGCTCGGCGCGTACCTGCCTCGCCATCGCCTGAACTCCTGAGCCGGAAAGGAACGGGTCATGCCGTTTGTTTTAACGCCGAGTACACGATAACTCACCGTACGGCATTGTCCACCACGCCGTCATGCGGCTTGAATTGGGCATATCTGTCCAAAATCATCGCCCGAAAAGAAACCAGCGCGCCCGGTATCCGGG
>NZ_NEUB01000601.1 GCF_002910825.1 Streptomyces sp. SM1
CCGGTCTCGCCGCCGGCACCTCCGCGGACAACGAACGCCGGATGCGCCTGGAGTCGTACGTCCTCGCCGCCCGGCTGGAACAGGTGGCCGCCGCCGCGACCGTACGGCTGCACCGCATGTCGTCCGGCCGCTACACCCTCGTCCACTCCGACGACCGCACCGGCCGCGGCCGCAGCGGCCTCGGACTGCACGTCGTCGACGCCTGGACCGGACGGGAGCGCGACACCGCGACCCTCTCGGGCGGCGAGACCTTCTTCGCCTCCCTCGCCCTCGCCCTCGGTCTCGCGGACGTCGTCACCGACGAGGCGGGCGGGGTCCGGCTGGACACCCTCTTCATCGACGAGGGTTTCGGCAGCCTCGACGACCAGACCCTCGACGAGGTCCTGGACGTCCTGGACTCCCTGCGCGAACGCGACCGCAGCGTGGGCATCGTCAGCCACGTCGCCGACCTGCGGCGGCGGATACACGCCCAGCTGGAGGTCGTGAAGGGCCGCTCGGGTTCGCGGCTGTGGCAGCACGGGAACGGGTAGGGCCGGCTCACCCGCCCGGCGGGCGGTGCGGGGAGAAGGCCCGGCCCGGTATGCCGAACTCCTCGGTCCCGTAAGGGAGTCGACCCGGTAGGTTCTGCGCATGGTGCGATACGCAAAGCCGGGAACGGTCGAGTGGGTGGAGTCGGGGGGCGGGCCGCTCATCGCGGTGCCGGAGACGGTGCTGCCGTTCTGGGCCGGTGCCGACGGCGAGGAGACGGCCTCGGACTACGACCGGGCCTGCGAGGTGGACGGACTCCTCGGTCTCCTCCCGGTCGGTGACGCCGCGGCCCTGGTCCTCGGGGACGAGCCCGCCGCGACCGCCTTCCTCCCCGAACACGGCACGCTCGTCCGCTGCGTGGCCGGCGACTCGGAGGCGGAGCTGCTGGGATGCGTCCCGGCGGCGCTGCACACCGCGCGGTGGCGGTCCGAGGTGCACTGGAAGGTTCCGGGCACGGTCCTGCTGTTCGACGCCGCCTGGCCCGGCCGGCACTCCGGCGCCACCGACCACGTACGCCTCACGCTCGATCCCGGCCGCTACGCGGTCCGTGCCGCGCGGGTGCAGCCGGGCCCCGAGACCTGGCTGATCCTCGTGCAGCTCCGGCCCCTGCCCTGACCGTGGCTCCCGTGCCGTGCGCGACGTGGACGTACGCGGACTCGGCCGAGCGTTCCGCCGTGACGCGCCGGCCGGAGGCGCAGGGTCCGGCCGAAGGGCGATGCGTGCACGGGCCGGCCGGGGGATATTCGCGTGCGCCGGCCCCGTACATGCCCCCTGATGGGCGGCCATGCCCAGGCTTCCGCATCCCGCCCCCGACGCGCTCCGCCGTGACCCCCTGCCCCTGCGCGGCCGGACCGCGCTGGTCACCGGGGCCAGCAGACGCGGCGGCATCGGCCACGCCGTCGCGCGGCGGCTCGCCGCCTACGGGGCCGGTGTCTATCTGCACCATCACGTGCCGCACGACGCCGCCATGCCCTGGGGCGCCGACCGCCCCGAGGACGTGACCGCCTCCGTGCGCGAGGCCCTCGTCGACCCCGGCGCGCGGGTGCTCGCCGGACCCGGCGACCTCTCCGCTCCCGAAGCACCCGCCGAACTGCACGCCCGCGCGACAGGGGCGCTCGGCGGCCGTCTCGACATCCTCGTCGCCAACCACGCCCTCAGCGGCTCCGACGGAGACCTCGACACGATCGACGCCGCCATGCTCGACGCGCACTGGGCGGTCGACGCCCGCTCGGTGCTGCTGCTCGTCCAGGCCCACGCCCGGCACCGCGCCGCCCTGCCGTCCCGCACCCCGGGCGGGCGCGTGCTGATGATGACGTCCGGGCAGGACCTCGCCGGCGGGATGCCGGGCGAGCTCGCCTACGCCCTCCAGAAGGGCGCGCTCGCCTCCATCACCCGTTCCCTGGCGGCCACGCCGGCCGAGCATGCGGTCACCGTGAACACCGTCAACCCCGGCCCCGTGGACATCGATTACATGAGTGGCGAGAGTTACGAGGCCGTCGCCGCCCTCTTCCCCGCCGGCCGCTGGGGCATGCCCGACGACCCGGCCCGCCTCATCGCCTGGCTGGCCACGGACGAGGCGGACTGGATCACCGGTCAGGTCATCGACTCCGAGGGCGGCTTCCGGCGCTGACCCGGCTCACAGCGCCGACAGTTCGTCCACCAGGTCGTCCAGGCCCAGCGAGCCCTGGGACAGCGCGGCCATGTGCCAGGCCTTGAGGTCGAAGGCGTCGCCGTGCCGCTCGCGGGCCTTCTCCCGGCCCAGCAGCCACGCCCGCTCGCCGAGCTTGTATCCGATGGCCTGGCCCGGGATCGTCAGGTAGCGGGTCAGCTCGCTCTCCACGAAGTCCGCCGGCCGGCTGCTGTGCGAGCCGAAGAACTCCTCGGCCAGCTCCGGCGTCCAGCGCTCACCCGGGTGGAACGGCGAGTCCGCCGGGATCTCCAGCTCCAGGTGCATCCCGATGTCGACGATGACCCGGGTCGCCCGCATCATCTGCGCGTCCAGATAGCCCAGCCGCTCCTCCGCGTCCGCGAGGAAACCTAGCTCGTCCATCAGGCGCTCCGCGTACAGCGCCCACCCCTCGGCGTTGGCGCTGACCCCGCCCACCGAGGCCTGGTAGCGGGAGAGGTTCTCGGCGACGTGCACCCACTGCGCGAGCTGGAGGTGATGGCCGGGGACGCCCTCGTGGTACCAGGTCGAGACCAGGTCGTAGACCGGGAAGCGGGTCAGCCCCATGGTGGGCAGCCAGGTGCAGCCGGGCCGGGAGAAGTCCTCCGACGGGGGCGTGTAGTACGGCGCCGCCGCGCTGCCGGGCGGGGCGATCCGCGACTCCACCTTCCGCACCCGCTCGGCGAGGTCGAAGTGCGTGCCGTCCAGGGCCTCGATCGCCCGGTCCATCACGCCCTGGAGCCACTCGCGGACCTCGTCGACGCCCTCGATGTGCCGTCCGTGCTCGTCCAGGTGGGCCAGTGCCACCCACGGCGTCTCCGCGCCGGGGAGGATCTTCTCGGCCTCCTCCTTCATCTCGCCGAGCAGACGGTGGTACTCGGACCAGCCGTACGCGTACGCCTCGTCCAGATCCAGGTCGGTGCCGTTGTAGTACCGGGACCAGCGGGCGTAGCGCTCCCGGCCCACGGTGTCCGGCGCGTCCCCGATCGCCGGCGCGTACACCTCGCGCATCCAGTCCCGCAGCTCGACGACGGCCGCGGTCGCCGCGCGGGCGGCCTCGTCCAGCTCCGTGCGCAGCGCGTCCGGTCCGGCGGCCGCGAAGTCCTCGAACCAGCCGCGTCCCCCGCCGGTGTCCGCCCACTCGGAGAGCTGTCCGACGAACGTCTCCGTCGGGCGGGGAGCGGCGTACAGCTTGCGCTCCAGGCCGAGTGCCAGGGACTCCCGGTAGCCCGCCAGCGCCGCCGGGACCGCGCGCAGCCGCCCGGCGACGGCCGACCAGTCCTCCTCCGTCCGCGCCGGCGTCACGGTGAACACCTCGCGCACCGAATGCGCGACCGTGCCCAGGTTGCCGACCGCGCGCAGGCCCTCGTCGGCCTCGTGCACGGCCAGTTCCGCGGTGAGCCGTTCGCGCAGCAGACGGGCGCAGCGGCGTTCGATGTCGCTGTCCGCGCCGGGCCGCCGCTCGGCCCCGTCGAGCCGTCCGAGTGTGGCCCGGATGAGCTCGGCGGCCGCTTCCTGTCCCGCCGGCGAGAGATCGGGCAGCCGGGAGGAACTCTCCTTCACTCCCAGGTACGTGCCGGTGATCGGGTCGAGGGCGATGAGCTCGTCGACGTAGGCGTCGGCGACCTGGCGGGGGAGGGGGCTGTTGGTCTGTGACATGCGGACCATCCTGGTACGCGGCCCGCCGCACGTCACCCGGATTGTGCCGAGGGCGAAGGCGGCAGCATCGGGCCGCAGTCCCACTGCTGGAAGATCAGCCGCGTCTCCACCCGCGCCACCTCGCGCTGCGAGGTGAACTCGTCGAGCACCAGCCGCTGCAGGTCCGCCATGTCCGCGACCGCCACATGCACCAGATAGTCGTCGGGGCCGGTCAGATGGAACACGGTCAGCGACTCCGGCAGGACCCGGATCCGCTCCACGAACGGGCCCACCAGCTCCCGACGGTGCGGCCTGACCTGCACCGACAGCAGGGCCTGCAGGCCCCGGCCCAGCTTGGCGGGGTCCAGCTTCAGCCGGTGCCCGAGGATCACGCCGGAGCGGCGCAGCCGGGTCACCCGGTCCAGACAGGTCGACGGTGCGACCCCGACCTGCGCGGCGAGATCCCGGTACGTCGCCCGGGCGTCGTTCTGCAACAGCCGCAGCAGATGAAGGTCCACCGGATCCAGTACGACAGATTCGGCCATCCACCGAACGTAGCACGGGGATCCCGGCCGATGCCCCGGTCCGTGTTCACCCTGCCTGTATGGACATGGGCATGGACACGCGACGTACCACCAGAGCACTCGCCACCGAGGCCGTGCACGCCGGACGGGACGATCTCGCCGGACTCGGACTGCACGCCCCGCCGATCGACCTGTCCACCACCTACCCCTCGTACGACAGCCGCGCCGAGGCCGCCCGTATCGACGCCTTCGCCACCACCGGCGCCGAACCGGACGGCCCGCCCGTCTACGGGCGGCTCGGCAACCCGACCGTCGCCCGTTTCGAGACCGCGCTGGCCCGGCTGGAGGGCACGGAGTCGGCGGTCGCGTTCGCCAGCGGGATGGCCGCGCTCAGCGCCGTACTGCTGGTCCGCGGCTCGATGGGGCTGCGCCATGTCGTCGCCGTACGGCCCCTGTACGGGTGCAGCGACCATCTGCTGACCGCCGGGCTGCTCGGCTCCGAGGTGACCTGGACCGACCCGGCCGGGGTCGCCGACGCGCTGCGCCCGGACACCGGTCTGGTGCTGGTGGAGTCCCCGGCCAACCCCACGCTCGCCGAGGTCGATCTGCGGGCCGTCGCCCACGCGTGCGGCTCCGTGCCGCTGCTGGTCGACAACACCTTCGCCACCCCGGTCCTCCAGCGCCCGGCCGAGCACGGGGCGCGGCTGGTGCTGCACAGCGCGACCAAGTACCTCGGCGGTCACGGGGACGTGCTGGCCGGCGTGGTGGCCTGCGACGAGGAGTTCGCCGGGCAGTTGCGCCAGGTGCGGTTCGCCACCGGCGGTGTGCTGCATCCGCTGGCCGGCTACCTCCTGCTGCGGGGCCTGTCGACCCTGCCGGTCCGGGTCCGGGCCGCGTCCGCGGGCGCCGCGGAACTCGCCGCCCGGCTCGCCGCCGACCCGCGCGTGAGCCGGGTGCACTACCCGAGCATCGGCGGGGCGATGGTCTCCTTCGAGGTGAACGGCGACCCGCACGAGGTGATCGCCGGAGTACGGCTGATCACCCCCGCGGTGAGCCTCGGCAGCGTGGACTCCCTCATCCAGCACCCGGCGTCCATCAGCCACCGCATCGTCGACGCCGACGACCGCAGGGGCGCCGGGGTCAGCGACCGGCTGCTGCGCCTCTCGGTCGGCCTGGAGGAGGTGGAGGACCTGTGGGCCGATCTGGACGCGGCCCTGGGGAAGCGGACCGGGACGCCCGACCGCGCGGAGGCGCTGGCCCAGGGCTGAGACACCGCCCACGGGGGACGGCCCGGCGACCGCCGGGCCGTCCCCCGTTCCTGCGGGCAGGGCCGCTTCCCGCTCCCGCGCCCCGGCGCTTCCCGTCCGGGCCGGGCGTCCCGTGGTCCCGGCCGGGCCGTTTCCCGTGCTGCGGGCCGGGCGTCTCCCGTCCGCGGCGGGCTGTTTTCCGTTCCCGCGGGCCGGGGCCTCCCGTCTGCGGCCGGCCGTTTTCCGTTCCCGCGGGCCGGGCGTCCGCCGTTCCCGCGGGCGGCCGTTCCCGTGCGCCGGGCGTCCCGCGTTTCCGCGTGCCGGGCAACGGCGGTTCCCGTCACCGGGGACCGCCCGTACTGCCCGTGCGGGGTCCTACGGCCGGCCGATCCGCTCACCGGACTCCCGCACCTGGCGCGCCGGGCGCGTCGGCACGGCGTCCACGCGGGCGGTGATCACCAGGGTGCCCTCCTCGATCTGGTAGTCGAGGGGGAGGCCCAGGCCGCGCATCGCGGCGACCATGCCGGTGTTGGAGGCCTGCGTCACGGCGTACACCTGGGCGCAGCCCGCCTCGGCCGCCATCGACACCAGCCGCGTGAGGAGTTGCGCGCCGATGCCCCGGCGCTGCCAGGCGTCCTCCACGATCAGCGCGACCTCGGTCTCGTCGCCGTCCCACAGCAGATGACCGAGGGCGATGATCCGGCCCGAGGCGGTCTGCGCGGTGAGGGTCCGCCCGAAGCGCGGGCTGAGCAGGTGGTTCAGGTAGCGGTCCGCGTCGCCGACCGGCCCGTGGTAGCGCCTGCGCAGGGTTTCGGGGGAGCACCGTTCGTGCATCGCCCGCGCGGCGGCCAGATCACCGGTGTCCGCCCGGCGCACGGAGAGGTCACTGCCCTCCGGCAGGGTGAGCACGTCCCGGCCGCGCGGGATCCGCGGGCCGAGCCGGGCGTCCAGCTCCACCAGCGCGCGGGCCCGGGCGAACTCGGTGGGGGTGAAGGGCAGATACGGCCGCTCCACGGTGAGTACCCCGCCCTCGGGGTCGCGCAGCCGGATCACGGTGTCCTCCAGGGAGCCCTCGGCCGGCACGGTCACGGCCGCCGCGGTGCCGGCGGCCGGTGTGGCGGGCCGGGAGCGGATCGTGCACCGCCCCAGCAACTGGCGCAGCGCCAGCGGCAGTTCCGCGGCGTCCGAGGCGGTACGGGCGGCCAGCCCCAGCACCCGGGTCGGGGCGTCCACCAGATCGTGGGCGTCGGCCCGCTCGGTCCAGGTGTCCGTGCCCCCGGCGAGCGACACCGCAGTGATCAGGTCCGTGCCCGCCGGTGCGCGCAGCAGGAACTCGTCCACGGTCTCCGCGCCCAGCGGGTGCGTCTGCAGGCTCAGGATGTCGACCCGCCGCTCCGCCAGCGCCGTGCACAGCGTGGCCAGCGCGCCCGGTTCGTCCTTCACCGTCGTGCGCATCCGCCACAACACGCTCTCCCCGGGAACGGCGGGGGGCGGTGGGGCGTCGCCGGTATCGTGCGCCGGCGGCGCGTGGCCGTGGCGGCGTGCCCACCACGCCTGGAACGCGGCGGTGCACCGCGCGGCGGGCCCGGCCGGGTTGCGGCGGCCGTGCGCGGGGCCGCCGTGAGGGGTGTTCGTCACGTCAGACATGTCTCGACTCATACAGCCACTGTGAAGGAACCGTGTTTCCTGATCACGAACGTGCTGTGACTGACGGGTAAAGGCGCACTTCTGTCTGATGTGGTGCGTTACTGGCCGACCAGGCCCGGTTGCAGCGTCTTCGTGAACAGCACGGTGCCGTCCTGTTCCCGCATCCGCACCGTCAACTCACCGCTGTCACCGTCGATGTCGACCTCGCCGAAGAACTGGTAGCCGCCGGCCGGGGAGACGTTGGAGGCGCTCGGCGCCTTCACCCACACCCGCTCCGGGCCGAACGTGCCGTCGAGCGCGCTCGCCGGGAAGGCGCCCGCGTTCAGCGGTCCCGAGACGAACTCCCAGAACGGCTCGAAGTCACCGAACGCGGCCCGCTCGGGCCGGTAGTGCTGCGCCGAGGTGTGGTGCACATCAGCCGTCAGCCACACCGTGCCGGTGATCCGCCGGTGCTTGACGAACCGCAGCAGCTCCGCGATCTGCAGCTCCCGGCCCAGCGGTGCTCCCGGGTCGCCCTGCGCCACCGCCTCGACATGCTGCCGGCCCTCGGTCGTGTCCGGTACGACCAGACCGATCGGCATGTCGGCGGCGATCACCTTCCACACCGCCCGCGACCGCGCCAGTTCCCGCTCGAGCCACTCCAGTTGCTCCCGCCCGAGGATGCCCTGCGGGTCCACGGTCTCGTCACCGGCGGAGTTGGCGCCCCGGTACGTCCGCATGTCCAGCACGAACACATCGAGCAGCGGCCCCTGCCGCAGCACCCGGTGGACGCGGCCCTCCCGGGGCGCCCGGCCGCGGCGTGGACATCGGGAAGTACTCACCGAACGCGCGCCGCGCCCGCGCCGCCAGCACATCGACGCTCTTCTCCGTGTAGCGGCTGTCGGTGTCCGCGATCCGCTGGCCCGGGTACCAGTTGTTGCGCACCTCGTGGTCGTCCCACTGCACGATCGAGGGAACCCGGGCGTTGAACCGGCGCAGGTTCTCGTCGAGCAGGTTGTAGCGGAAGTTCCCCCGGAACTCGGCCAGGGACTCGGCGACCTTGGCCTTCTCCTCGGTGGTGATGTTCCGCCAGACGCCGCCGTCGGGCAGGGCCGCGGTCGCCGCGATGGGCCCGTCGGCGTAGACGGTGTCACCGCTGAACAGGAAGAAGTCGGGATCGAGCCGGGCCATCGCGTCGAAGATGCGGTAACCGCCGAAGTCGGGGTTGATGCCCCAGCCCTGTCCGGCCAGATCGCCCGACCACAGGAACCGCACACCGTCGCGCCGCCGGTCCGGAACCGTGCGGAAGGTGCCGGTCACCGGCTCACCGCCGCGGCGCGGGTCGTCGGGGTCGGTGAGCAGTACCCGGTAGTGGATCTGCTCGCCCGCGGGCAGCCCGCGCAACCGGGTCGTGCCGGTGAAGTCGGTGCCCGGGCCGAGCAGCGGTCCGCGCCACCGGCGCGGGCGCCGGAACGACTCGGTCGCCGAGGTCTCGACGATCATCCGGGCCGGACGGTCGGACCGTACCCAGACCAGCCCGGAGTCACGGGTCACATCGCCCGTCTGCACGCCCCAGGCGGCCCGCGGACGCCCGGAGCGGGCGAAGGCGGGCGCCGTGCCGAGTGCGGTGGGCAGGGTCAGGGCTGCCGAGGCGGCGAGGGAGCCGCGCAGTACGGCGCGGCGGCCGGGGAAGGGACGGTGGGACATGGACGCGCCTCCGGGGACTGGATCCGGACAGTGTGCGCTGCCACATCTACGCGGGCGGTGCGGCTCGCACACCAACCCGGGGTGAACAGTTGCCCGCGGCGACGGGGGAGAGGCCGGACGGGGGCGATCCGCCCGCCGCCGCCCTCCGTCGCGCGGACCGTTCAGCGGCTGCCGTCGAGGATGACGCGGGCGACCAGCGCCGGATCGTCGTTCATGGGAACGTGGCCGCAGCCCGGCAGCCGGATCAGCCGCGCGCGGGGGATGATCCGCTTCGCGCGGACACCCTGCCGGGAAACGAGCAGCCGGTCCCGGGTGCCCCAGGCGACGGTCACGGGGATGCCGGGCACGTCGTCGGTGAACCGTACGGTGGTGCCCGCGCGAAGGGTCTCGGTGAAACCGGTGGCCCCGGCCAGTGCGAGCGTCTCGGCGACCACGGCCTCCGGCGAACGGCGCCCGGGACGGGCGTAGATGGTACTGGTCAGTGCCGCCCGGCCGGCTGCGGAACGGGCGAGACGCTCGACCAGGGGCAGCGGCATGCGCTCCGCGACCCGGCGCATGCCGAGCAGCACGGCGAACGCGTACCGCCGCTCCGCCTGGGTCCAGAAGCCCGCCGGGGACAGGGCGGTGACGGACCGTACGAGCCGCTCGCGGCCGAGGCCGAGGGCCAGCAGACCGCCGAGCGAGTTGCCGGCCGCATGCGGCCGGTCCAGTTCCAGCGCCTCGCACAGGGCGCCGAGGGCGGCGTTCATGGTGGGCAGGTCGTGGACGAGGCCGTCGGGCAGCGCGGGGGAGGCGCCGAAGCCGGGCAGGTCCACCGCGATCACCTCGCGTTCGGTCGCGAGGATGTCCACCACCGGGTCCCAGGCCTGGCGGTGATGACCGATGCCGTGCAGCAGGAGCAGGGGTTCACCACGGCCCGCGCGCGCGTAGGAGAGGGTCACGGTCACCGGTCCGAGGGGAGAGGTGACCTTGAAGGAGACGGTCGCGGACATGAAGGTGCTCCTCGTCTGGGACTCGCGGCACGTGACGCCGCCTGACGCCGTAGACAGCTTGTCAGCAATTGCTACCGCCGGGTAGCCCCCGTTCCCGCTTCCGTGCGGCGCCCGGTACGGCCGGGTGGCATCCGCAAGGTACCGGTGCCGCCTGGACACCGCGGCACGGCTCGGCTGGGATGGTGCGGTGACCGCCGACTCCGCGACCGACGTCTTCGAAGAGCACCGTCCCCTTCTCCTGGGGGTCGCCTACCGCATGCTGGGCCGGGTGGCCGACGCCGAGGACGTGGTCCAGGACGCGTGGCTGCGCTGGTCGGGCGACGACCGGTCGGCGGTACGCGAGCCGCGCGGATACCTGGTCCGCGTCACCACCCGCCTCGCCATCGACCGGCTGCGCCAGATCAAGGCGCGCCGCGAGACGTACGTCGGCCCGTGGCTGCCCGAGCCGTACGCCACCCACTTCGGCGACACCGTGCCGGACACCGCCGAGCGGGCCGTGCTCGCCGACTCCGTCTCGCTGGCCGTCCTCGTCGTCATGGAGTCCCTCTCGCCGCTGGAGCGCGCGGTCTTCGTCCTGCGGGAGGCGTTCGCATACCCGTACGCCGACATCGCGGCCATGCTCGACCGCGGCGAACCGGCCGTACGCCGGCTCGCCGGACGCGCCCGGGGGCACATCGAGGAGCGGCGCCCGCGCTACGAGGTCGACCCCGTCCGGCGTCGCGACCTCACCGAGCGCTTCCTGGCCGCGGCGGCCGGCGGGGATCTGGCGGGGCTGGTGGAACTGCTCGCCCCGGACGTGCGGCTCGTCGGCGACAGCGGCGGCAAGTCCCGCGCGCCGCTGCGGGTCCTGGAGGGCGCCGACCACGTGGGGCGTTTCCTCCTCGGAGTGGCCGTCAAGGGAGTGGGGGACATGACCGTGCGCTTCCTGGAGCTCAACGGGGGCCCCGCGGTGCTCGTCCTGTCCGGCGGCCGGCCCGACTCCGTCTTCCAGCTCGACGTCGCCGACGGGCGTGTCCAGGCGGTGTACATCGTCCGCAACCCCGACAAGCTCCGCTCGCTCCCCGGAGCCCCGTAGACGAAGCCCTCCGCCGTCCCCCGGAAGCCCGTCCGCGTCGGCCCCTGCCCGCTCCGGCGCCCCCGTCGTCGTGCCCATTGGTATTGACCAAGGGTGAGGGCCGCCCTATGGTCGCTGAGAAGTGAAACAACCTTTAATAAACAAGGGCGCTAGAACGCCGCCGGACACGGCGATCGTGGAGGACAGGGTGGGGACCACGCAGCTGGAAACGGTGCCGGAACCGAAGTACTGGCATCTCAGGACCGTGCTCAGCGAGGCGCTGGACTCGGAGTTCTCCGTGGGCGAGATCCTGCCCAACGAGCGCGATCTCGCGGCCCGTTTCGGCGTCGCCCGGGCCACGCTCCGTCAGGCCCTGGAGCAGCTCGAACTGGAAGGCAGGCTGCAGCGCCGCCGCGGCGTGGGCACCACGGTCGCCCCGCCGCGTATGGGTGTCTCCGTCGGCACGGCCCAGCACGCCTGGCCGGGAGGGCCGCTGGACGCCTGGCAGACCCTCGGCTGCGCCCTGGAGACGCCGCCCGCCACCGTCGCCGAGACACTGGTGACCGGCCGCGACGAGCCCGTGCACACCGTGCGGCGCTCCCGTGTCTCCCACGGTCAGCCCGTCGCCGCCGAACTGCTGTACGTCCCGGCCGACTCGGTGCCCGGCCTGTCCGGCATCGACGCACCGTCCGGCGCGGCACGCGCGCGTGCGGTGCTGCGGGAACTGCAGCACCTGGAGCTGGAGCGGCAGGAGAACGCCGTGGAGCTGGGCTCCGCCCGCGCGGACGACGCCAGGGAGCTGGACCGGCTGCCGGGCGCGCCGGTACTCGTCGTCACCACGCGTTTCATCGCCCGCGGCCGCACCGCCGCGCTCTCCGTGGCCACCTATCGCGCGGACACCTGCCGGCTCACGTTCGGCGACTCCGGCGGCGTGCAGATCCACCACGGCCCGGAACAGCAGGCCTCCTGACCTCACGGTCCACGATGTGCCGACGGTGAACCGCTCCGCTGCTGCCGCGGCGGAGCGGCGACGCGGCGGGGGACAGGCGGCCGGCG
>NZ_NEUB01000602.1 GCF_002910825.1 Streptomyces sp. SM1
CCACCGCCCTCCCGCCGCCCGAGGGACCTGAGCGGTACCCGTCCGGGGCCGCGGGCTGCCCGGTGCCCTGCGCGGATGCCGCCCCTCACGCCTCCGGCCTGACCCGCCGGACGGTCCCCCTGGGCCCCCGGGGGAATCACACCGCCGAGCGCCCGCCCAGTCCGTTCCCGGATCGGGCGGGCGTTCCACGTGGGCCAGTCCGACGGGATTGGCCGCTCCCGCCCGGGGCCATGGGCCGGGCCCGACGAGCGAGGTCCGGCCCGGCCCGCTGCCCTCACCCGCTGCCCGAGGACTTGGGCGGTGCTCCCGGCCGGAGAAGGAGAGCGTCGGCCTTCGCGCCTGCGGTCTGATCCGCCGGACGGGCGTCCTGGGCCGCCGCCCCGGTGGGACCACACACCGTCAGGCGCCCGGCCGGGCCGGGATCCGGTGGGCGTTCGGCGTGTCAGTCCGGGAGGGGCAGGCGGCTGGTCTCGCCCGGCTCGACCTGGATCATGCGGCGGTCCGGGAGGTGTACCTCGATCGGGGAGCGTCCGGACGACGGCACGGTGATCTCCAGCTGGCCGCGTTCCAGCCGCAGCCGCACGCCCCAGTGGCCGTGATAGCGCAGGGTGAATCCGTAGGAGGACAGCTCCGGCAGGGGCACCGGGTCGAGCCACAGGGCGCCGCGGCGGGTCTCGAGTCCGGTCAGTCCGCGCTGCACCAGATCGAGCGTGCCGGCCATGGCACCGAGGTGGATGCCCTCGCCGGTGGTGCCGCCCTGGATGTCGGCGATGTCCGCCCGAAGGGCCTCCTGGCAGAACGTCCAGGCGTCCGCGCGGCGCGCCCGGGCCAGGACCCAGCCGTGGACCAGGCCGCTGAGGGTGGAGCCGTGGCTGGTGCGGTGGAGGTAGTGGTCCACCGTGCGCCGCCAGGTCCGTTCGTCCAGGCTCAGGCCCAGCCGGTGGAAGAGGCCCTGGAGTTCGGCGGGCGAGAAGAGATAGCCCAGCATCAGGACGTCCGCCTGCTTGGACGCCTGGTAGCGGTTGACGCTGTCACCCTCCGCCTCCAGGATCCGGTCGAGGCGCCGGATGTCGCCGTACCGGCGCCGGTAGCCCCGCCAGTCGAGCTCGGCGAGTTCCCCGTAGCCCTCGAACTGGCTGATGACCCCGTTGTGGAAGGGGACGTGGAGCTGCCGGGAGATCTCCTCCCACTCCTCGAGCTCACCCGCGTCCAGTCCGGTCCGCTCGGCGAGTTCCCGGCGCCTCGGCTCGGGCAGGCCGCGCAGCACCTCCAGGGTGCGGGTGAGTACCCAGGCGGCCGTGACATTGGTGTACGCGTTGTCGTCGAGGCCGGGCCCGGCGGCGTCCGGGTAGGCGTCGTGGTACTCGTCGGGCCCGACGACGCCCTTGATGCGGTACCGGCCGAACCCGTCGTCGAAGCCTGCCGAGTCCGCCCAGAAACGGGAGATCTGCAGCAGCATCTCGGCGCCCTTGGTGTGCAGGAACTCCTCGTCGCCGCTGGCCTCGCAGTACTGCCACACGTTGTACGCGATGGCCGATCCCACGTGGTGCTGGAGGTGGGAGTGGTCGGGCAGCCAGCGCCCGGAGCGGGGGTTGAGATGCAGCTGCTGTGTCTCCTCACGGCCGTCGCTGCCGCTCTGCCACGGGTACATCGCGCCCCTGCGCCCCGCGTCCCGCGCGGCGGTGCGGGCGCGCTCGAGGCGCCGGTGACGGTGGTGCAGCAGCGCCCGCGAGACCTCCGGGAGGTGCAGGTTGAGGTACGGCAGGACGAACAGCTCGTCCCAGAAGACGTGCCCCCGGTAGGCCTCACCGTGCAGTCCCCGTGCCGGCACCCCGACGTCCAGGTCCGCGGTGTGCGGGGAGAGGGTCTGCAGGACATGGAAGAGATGCAGCCGCAGAATGCGCCCCGCCTCGCCGGCCACGTCGAGTTCGGTCCGGCGCCACAGCTGCTCCCAGGCCGTCAGGTGCGGCCCCATCAGCTCGTCGAAATCGCCCGCCCGGCTCACCCGGTCGACAGCGGCGTGCAGCGGGTCGCTGATCGCGGGGTCGCGGGAGGTGTGCAGGGCGACGATCTTGTCGACGGTGACGGTGCGTCCGGCGGCCAGGTCCAGCCGGGTCGTCTGGACGGCACGCGGACGCTCGTGCCGGACCGTCACGGGCGCCGGTGACGTGAACCGGGCGGCTAGGGCGATCCGCACGTCCGAGGTGCGGGTACGGCAGCCGAGCCACACCGTGTCCCCGGCGGACGTACCGGTACGCACGTCGGTGAGATGGCGGCCGTCCAGATCCCGGTAGCGGGGCACCCCGGCGTTGGTGACACCCCCGTCGAGCGCCGCCTCGGTCTCGAGCGCGCCGGAGAACCCCTCCGCGGTGAACTCGGTGCGCAGGCCCGCCAGATGGGGATCGGCCATGTGCACGAACCGGAGCTGGCGCACGAGCAGCGCCCGCCCCGCGCCGAGACCGTACCGCGTCCGGCGCTCCATCAGTCCGGAGGACAGGTGCAGCGTCACCACGTGCTCGAGCACGCTCGCCGTGTCGGGGGCGAGCCAGGACTCCCCGGGGAGGCGGAAGCGGAGCGGGAGCCAGTTGGGCAGGTTGACCATGTCCTCGTTCTCGACCTGCCGACCGACGACCTGGGAGGTGAGCCGGTTGTAGACGCCGGCCGCGTACGTCCCCGGGTAGTGCACGTCGTCGGCGGAGCACTCCGCCAGCGCCCCCCGGGTGGCGAAGTACCCGTTGCCCAGCGTGCACAGGGACTCCCGCAGGCGCGCGCCGTCGGGGTCGTAGCCCTCGTACTCCCAGGTCCAGTCCGTCACTCGACGCTCCTCCCGCCGGCGGCGGTGCCGGGCCCCCGGACGTCCGTACGACGATGTCGGGCACCGTACCGCGCGGCGTCGGCGTCCGGTCCGGGATCCGTCACCGACTGCGGGACACGTGCCGGCCGTGGCCCCGACGGCCGCTGCGGCCGAAGGCCGTCGACGAGTACCCCCGGCGGGTGCCCGGCACACACCGGGCCGGCGGCAGCGCCTACTCCTCCCGCACCGGCACCCTCCACAGCAGGGTCGTGCCCCGGTCGGGGGACCCGGTGATGTCGAACGTGCCACCGAGCTGCTCCGCGCGCTCGGCCATGTTGCGCACCCCGCTGCGGCGGCCCCCTGCGGTGATGCCCACCCCGTTGTCCGAGACCGAGAGGCGGACCTCGCGGCCGTCGGTCTCCAGGGCCACCTGGGCACGGTCGGCGCGGGCGTGCCGGGCGATGTTGGTCAGGGCCTCGGAGAGCACGGCCACCACGTGGTCGGCGGTCTCCCTGGGCACCTGGGTGTCGATCAGACCCTCCATGCGCACACTGGGCGCGAACCCGAGCAGGGGGGCGGCCTCGCCGACCCCGCGCACGACGCGGGCCCGCAGGCCCGATCCGTCGGCGCCGGCGGCCTCCCGGGACCGCAGACCGAAGATGGTCGAGCGGATGATCTTGATGGTCTCGTCGAGGTCGTCGACGGCCCTCAGTACCCGCTCCGAGGCCTCCTTGTGCTCGATGAACCGGCCGGCGCTCTGGAGGGTCATGCCCGTGGCGAACAGCCGCTGGATCGCCAGATCGTGCAGATCACGGGCGATGCGGTCACGGTCCTCGAGCACGGCGATCTGCTCGGCGTCCTGGCGGCGTTCCGCCAGTTCCATCGCCACGGCCGCCTGGGCGGCGAACCCCTGCAGCGGTTCGATCTCCTTGTCGGAGAAGGGGTTGCGGTCGGCGGTCCGGACCAGCAGGACGATGCCACGCACACGGTCGCCCGACCCGACGGGCACGGCGGCGGCCGGGCCGAGTTCCTCGAGGCGCTGGGGGCCGGGGAAGACCCGGTCGTCGGTCGTGATGTCCGGGCTGGTGACCGGGGCGGCCGTGGTGAAGGCCCGGCCGAGCAGGCTGCCCTCGACCGGCACGACGAGCCCTCGGTGGGTCTCCGCGCCCTGCCCGATGGCCAGTTCCACGGTCAGCGAGTCGGTGCCCTCCATGGGCACCGCGACGACGGCGAGGGCGGCGCCGGTGATCTCGCGGGCGCGTTCCGCGATGAGCAGCAGGGCGGCGCCGCGTTCGCTGCCGGACATCAGGCCGTGGGTGATCTCGGCGTTGGCCTGGAGCCAGCGTTCGCGCTGCCGTGACTCCTCGTAGAGACGGGCGTTGTCGATGGCGACACCGGCGGCGACCGCCAGGGTGGACAGGACCGACTCGTCCTCCTCGTCGAACTGCGCCCCGCCCCGCTTCTCGGTCAGGTACAGGTTGCCGAAGACCTGGTCGCGGACCCGGATGGGCACACCGAGGAAGGTGTTCATCGGCGGGTGGTGGTCGGGGAAGCCGTACGAGCTGGGGTGGTCGGAGAGTTTCGCCGCCCGCAGGGGCTCGGGGTGGCGGATCAGTTCGCCGAGGATGCCGTGGCCCTCGGGGTAGTGGCCGATGCGGGCGATCTCCTCGTCACCGATCCCGACGGTGTGGAAGGCGGACAGCCGCTTGCCGTCCGGGCCGATCACCCCCAGGGCCGCGTACCGCGCGTCCACCACCGCCGCGGCGGCCTCCACGATGCTGTGCAGCGCCTGCTCCAGTTCCAGCTCGCGGCCGACCGAGAGCACGGCCTCCAGCAGGCTGTGCACCCGGTCGCGGGTGCCGCGCGCCGCGTCGATCCGGGCCTGGAGCTCCTCCAGCAGTTCGTCGAGCCTCAGCTGAGGCAACCGTACGCGGGCGTCCCCGTCCCGCTCGGAGTCTTCCACCCGTGCCTCCCGTCCCCATCGCCCGCGCACCGTCGACGGGTTGCCTGCCGACCGGCGCTCCGGTAACGGTCCAGTAAAGGTGACGGTACGGCATCGGCCCGGCCGCGCGTCCAGCGGGCCCACCGTCCGGCCACCCCGGGACCCGCCGCCCCGCCACCGCGACAACACCTGCCGACCGCCTCGGAAACCCCCGATCAGCCACCCCGGGACCACCATCCCGCCACGCTGGGAACCAGGACCGGCCCCGTTCACCTTGCCCCCCATCGGGGAGCCCTCCGACCGTCCCGGACCACTGCCGCCCGCGACCCCGGGGGGGGCGTCGCCCCGGCCCAGGAGAATGTCCCGCCCGCCGGGCCTCGCGGCTGCGCGGGCCGAATCGCCTGGTGAACGTCGGCGAGGATCGGGCGGCGGCGTGACGG